>CAZOBL010000083.1:0-8203 GCA_964578185.1 uncultured Thermoplasmatales archaeon | reverse complement strand
TAGGATGGATAATAGGCCCAAAAATAGCCTCATATGTATTGGTAGGAGGCCTTCTAGGCTGGGTTATAATCCTTCCGTTGATTGCTCTTGCAACAGGTTTGCCAGCTCCAGATTTAACTGACCCCGCAATAAAATCTGAAGTATTAGAATACGGAGTTGGAAATTTAGAGTTAGGATCAAAAATTTGGGGTCTTTTTAAAATCTGGGGGGACCAAATAAGATATATTGGCGTAGGTGCAATGCTAGTTGGAGGACTATGGGCTATTTGGACAATAAAAAACAATCTTGTAGATAGTGTTAGGGAAGCTGTGATTGGACTGAAAGGTAGGGAGAAAAAAACCAAAAAAAGAACTAACCAGGATATCAGCTACAAACTTGTATTTACATCCATTATTCTAATGACAATACCTGTGTTTTTATTGTATCTTTGGCTTGCATCTGATATGAGTATGCTCACGGTAGCATTACTAATGTCTATAATAACCATACTTTTTGCATTCATAGCAAGTGCACTAGCAGGCTATCTTACAGGTCTAGTGGGGTCTTCAAATATGCCAATATCAGGTGTTACCGTATCTGTTTTATTGGTTGTAAGTTTATTAATGCTTGTTTTGGGTTACACCAATGCTGCTGCTATGGCTATTGTAATTTTTATATCCGCAGTGATTTGTATTGGAGGTTCAATTTCAGGGGATTTACTTCAGTCAATGGCATGTGGGCAGATGCTTGGGGCAACACCTAAAAAACTTCAAATTTCAATGACCTTCGGAGTGTTAGCAGTCTCAGGCGTGGTAGGTATAGTAATAGGTGTTTTACATGAAGCATTTACAATTGGCAGCAGACAACTCTCAGCACCGCAGGCATACCTTATGGCAGGTATAGTAAAGGGTGTTCTTGGCGGTGAAATGCTCTGGCCATATATTATAGCTGGAATGGTACTAGCAGTACTGTTGATACTTATTAATTTACCAGTTTTGCCCGTTGCAATTGGCATTTATCTACCGTTTACTTTAAGTATTCCTATCTTTGCTGGAGGGGGCGTAAGATATTTTACTGACAGGTTCCTCAAAAAGAAATATGGAGCTGATGAAGAAGAAATAAGTGACTGGGAATTAGCGGTAAAACAAACAAATATTAAACCAAAAGAAAAAGCTGTAAGAACCGGATTGCTTTTCACTGCAGGACTTGTAGCAGGAGAAGCACTAACCGGGGTTTTAGTAGCAATAATTGTAGTACTTGGTTTAAATCTAGCTGTTTTTGAATATGCACCATGGTGGCCTGGTTTGATAGTATGGATTTATATAGCAATATTACTAGCCTATATACCCATAAAAAGTCTAATAAAAACAAAATAATAAATTAACCATAATCTCTTTATATTGATAAAACATAAATGGTAACCAGTGGTAGGAAACATTAAAACGGAAGATGGGTTAGATTCTAACATTAAATCTCATGATGATATAATACAAAAAATAAATGAGATTAAAACTTTTGAAGAAAAATATCCCTATTTTGATATAAACGAACTACCACAGGAAAATCTCCAGCAAGAAAATAAAATTGAAGACGATTTTAATGAAAAAAATCATCAAAACAAGATTTTCAACAAACTTAAAGTTTTTAACAAAATAAAATTTAAAAAGAGTGAAAAGGATAATAGCAATGTTAAAGAATTTAAAAAGCCCAAAAAAATAGAAGAAGCAACTAAAGAAATCAAGGAAAAGAAAGCTGAAGAAAGAGATGTTAATCCCACTGTTTTTAACATTGGATATGATAAAGATGGAGATTTAGTAAATTTAGACCTAAAAAAAATAAAAGCAAAAGATAAAGGTGGCAAAGCAAATACTGGGTTTTTAAACAAAATTTTAAAACGAGGTAAATCTGAAGAAGGCAATAAAGAAGAAAAAGGTAATATTGTATCAAAAATCAAAAATTCTTTTGGAAAAATTGGAAAAATAAAAAATGCCATTCCCCTAAAGGGTAAAAAAAAGTAAATTTCTTGTGGTTATTAGTATTGATTAAATGGATTCTGCTAGTTGTTTGATTCTACTGCTAACAACGAAAATCTCCATAGTTGTTTTAATATCGTTTAATTCTTGTCGTGATTTTATTTCGCTGACAATTCTCATAATTTTTTTCACCACCTTAACATGTTATACTTTGTAAATACTAGTATTTAAATATATTGTGTAAATATAACAAATGTAACATTGTGACAAAAAAAAGGTATAGTAACCAAAAAAACTAATTTTGGAATTACAATAAAAATATAAAAAAAATTTAAAAAAAAAAGGTAAAGTTTGGTGGTGGATTCTTTGATATTACTGACCCACTTTAATATTTGATTATAGTTGCTACCCAATGTTTAGATTATGCATCATCGGCTAGTTGTCTAATCCTTGAACTTACAACAAAGATTTCCATTGTCATCTTTAGATCGCTAAGTTCCTGGCGGGATTTTATTTCGCTGACAATTCTCATAATTTTTTTCACCACCTTAACATGTTATACTTTGTAAATTCAAGTATTTAAAAGTATCGTGTAATTTTATCAAATAACACAAACTTACATAATAGAAAAACCATTAAATAAATCATTTATAATGACCCAACAGGAAAAGTATATGGAAACAAAAAATTACAACTATGAAAACATAGAAAAAAAATGGCAGAAACAATGGCTACAAGATGAAATATACAAATCTAAAAAAATTAATAATAACAAATTTTTCATACATTTTGCATACCCTGGAGTATCAGGATATCTACACGTAGGACATATGAGAGGATTCACATATTGTGACATAATCGCCAGATACAAAAAAATGCAGGACTATGATGTATTATTTCCTGCAGGATTTCATGCATCAGGAATACCATCCATAGGTTTTGCAAAAAAAGTAGAAAGAAAAGACCCGTTCACAATCAAATCCCTAAAAGAATACGGGCTAAATGAGAAAGAAATAATAAAATTAGAAGACCCTCAGGAAGTTGTGGATTATTTTTCAGAGGTATATGTAGAAGACTATTGGAAAAGGTTTGGTTTTATTATAGATTATACTAGAATAATGAGTACAATATCAACAGGATATAACAAATTTATAACTTGGCAATTTTTAAAACTAAAAGAAAAGGATCTACTTATTCAAAAACCACATTTTGCACCATTCTGCCCCGATTGTGGACCAGTTGCAGTTGATAAATCAGAAACAGATATATCTAAAGGTGGAAACGCAGAAATACAAGAATTTACAACCATTAAATTTACACTAGAAGATGGTACAATTCTGCCCGCTGCAACACTTAGACCTGAAACAATTTTTGGTATCACCAACATGTGGGTAAACCCCGATGTAGAATATGTAAAAGCTGAAATAAACAATGATGAAATATGGATACTATCAAAAGAAGCACTTGAAAAAATCAAACATCAATTCGACAACGTAAAACAATTACCAGATAAAATCAAAGGAAGCAAACTAATAGGCAAAAAATGTAAAATACCACTCATAGAAAGATATGTACCTATACTACCTGGTCCTTTTGCAGATCCAAACGTTGCAACAGGTATTGTAATGTCAGTTCCAGCACATGCACCATATGATTGGATGGCTCTTCAAGATTCTGGAGAAAACATTGATGCAATAACCATTATAGATGTCAAAGGCTACAATGAAAACCCTGCAAAGGAAATATGCAAACAGATGAATATAAAAAGTCAAAATGAAAATGAAAAACTAGATCAGGCAACTGAAGAAATATACAAAAAAGAGTTTCATACTGGTATATTAAATGATAAATGTGGTAAATATAAAGCAATAAAAGTATCAGAAATAAAAGATCAAGTAAAAAACGAACTTATAGAAAATAAACTAGGTATTGAAATAAGGGAATTTTCTGAAGAAGTCATATGTAGATGTGGTAAAAAAGTTGTAATCAAAAAAATACCTGATCAATGGTTTATAAAATACAGCGATAAAGACTTAACAGAAAACACAAAAAAACATGTAGAAAAAATGAATATTTTCCCAGATGAATATAAGCAACAATTACCTGGAGTTCTTGATTGGTTTGATGATAGAGCTTGTATAAGAAAAGGATCATGGCTTGGTACAGAATTTCCATTCAAAAAAGGATGGATAATTGAACCAATATCTGACTCAACACTCTATCCAGCATATTATATTATCTCAAAATACGTCAATGAAGAACAAATCACCGCTGATGAGATGACTGAAGAATTCTTTGATTATGTATTTCTAGGTAAAGGAAAACCCCAGAAACCATTATGGAACAAGATTAAATCTGATTTTGATTACTGGTACCCAGTTGATATAAACCTTGGTGGAAAAGAACATAAAACAGTACATTTCCCTGTTTTTTTAATGAATCATAATGCAGTAATGTCTGAAGATAAAAACCCACAAGGAATATTTACACACTGGTGGGTTACACAAAAAGGACGGGAAAAAATTAGCAAATCCAAAGGTGGAGCTGAACATATCGCAGATGCTGCAAAAAAATATGGTGTAGATGCAATGCGTCTATATTACTCGCATGTAGGCTCACCATTTGTTGATATTGAATGGGATAAAGACGTTGTATTAAAATACAAAAACCGTGTAGCAAACATATACAAACTTATCCTAAGACTCAAAAAACAAAAAAACAGTAAAGATGAAAACCTGGATAGATGGCTTGAAAGTATTCTAAACAAAGATATCAAAAAAATAATTAATGCTTTTAACTCGTTTGATATAAGAGTCGCAGCAAATATAATTTATTTTGAAATACAAAAAAATCTTCAATGGTATCTTAAACGTGGAGGGGGCAACAAAGAAATCCTCAAAGAATTCATAAGTAAATGGATTAAATTAATGACTCCTATAACTCCTCATTTATCTGAAGAACTTTGGAGTATAGACAACAAAGATTTCGTATCAACATCTAAATACCCAGAATATAAAACTGATTTAATTTCAGAAGAAGCCGAAGTAGGAGAATATCTACTCTCAGAAGTCGTCGATGATATAAATGAGATTTTAAAAGTCACAAAGATTAAACCTAAAAAAATATTTATTTATACTTCTGCTCAATGGAAAAAAGAAATATTCAACAAAGCCCTTAAAATGAATGAAGACGGGAAACTAAATACTGGTATTTTAATGAAAGAGATTATGTCAGATCCTGATATGAGAACAAAGGGAAAACAAGTATCAAAATATGCTGGGAAACTCGCTGGTGAAATAAGAAAACTTAACGAATCAGATATAAAACGCTACAGTGTAGATTTAAAAGAAGATGAGTATCTTAAAAAAGCACAGGATTACCTCAAAGATGTCTTCAAAGCAGAAATAAATATCGTAAATGCAGACAAGGAAAATATTTATGACCCTGAGGGGAAAACTCGTTTTGCAGTACCTCTAAGACCCGCTATATATATTGAATAAAAATTTTCTGATTTAAAAATGAACTATATAAAAAAAACAAAAAAAACATGGGATGATATTGCCGAGAGTTTTGATAAAACCCGTCAGAAACCATGGAAAGAAGTAGTTGAATTTATTGATACCATTCCTGAAACTTCAAATGTCTTAGTTTTAGGTTGTGGCAATGCTAGACATATTATTCCATGCATTAAAAGGTGTAGTAGAGTAGTCGGTGTAGATATAAGCATTGAGCTATTGAAAATAGCTAAGGAGAATATAAACAAGGTTAGCGATGAAAATTATGTACTTTTAAATGCTGATAATACTCAACTTCCTTTAAAAAATGAAACATTTGACGTTGTTTTATATATTGCATCGATTCATAATATACCGGGTCGAGAAAATAGATTAAAGTCTTTGTTTGAGGTAAAACGGGTTTTAAAAAACAAGGGAGTAGCATATATTAGTGTTTGGACTAGAGTCCAGGAGAAATTTAGAGATTTTTTTGAAAAACAAGCTAATAAAATAAATTCTGATTCGGAATTTGGAGATATTAATGTTTACTGGCAACAAGATGGTTTAAACATACCACGTTTTTATCATCTCTATGATAAAGAAGAATTTATAAAAGATTTAGAAACCGCAGGGTTTAATATAATAGATTTTAAAGAAACTAAGATGGTTTCTAAGTTATATCCTGATAACTATTTTGCTAATGTAAAAAAATCAAGTTAAAACTTTTTTACGTTTTGTTAAAAGACTTACTAGCACTAGTACAACAATTGATATTAGTATTGCCCATATCGCTGAAAGAAATCCTAGTGTTGGAATTAGTTCAAACTCAAAAAGAAAAATTGATGTTTCTCCAGCTAGAATACTTGCTATGCATCCATATTTAGTGGTTCTCCGCCAGTATAAAACCGCAAGTGTTGTTGGACATAAAACTGCTAGCCCTGAAAAAGTAGTATTTACAAGTGTACCCATGATACCTACATTGCTATCATAACCACTAATAATGTAAAAAATTGCAAAAAAAGAAAGTATTACAACAATTATTTTTCCAAGTGTTATATCTGAGATACGTTTTTTTTGTTTAATAATATCCCTTGAAAGCATAGTTGAAAGAGATAAAAGCTGTGAGTCAGCAGTTGACATTAATGCTGCAAGTGCACCAATCATTACAAAAGAGTAGATAAAACCTGGAGTATACGCTTTTACCATCATAGGAAGAACCATATCTTCAGAACCCGGGGCTACTGACAAACTAGTTCCATGAGCCCATACACCAATAAGCACTGGAAATAAAAACAAAAAAGACAATAGAATTGGATACAGTATCATTGATTTCTTCAAAGAATCCTGGTTTTTAGCAGTATAAAAACGTGAGAAAATCTGTGGAAACATAGGATCTGCAAAAAGCCATAGTATCATAAATGAAAACCAAATCTGTGGGATAAAAAAACTATTTCCACCCGGCCTAGAAAAAAGGCTTGGGTTTGCATTATAGGCCATAACATTTGCATTTTCAAAACCACCCAGATTATATGCAATAAAAACTACAGCAAGTAACATAGCAAGAATCATAATTACTCCTTGTATAAGATCAGTCCAACCCGAACCACGCATACCACCAAAGAGCACATAAACCATAATAATCAAGATAGTTGCAACCGCCCCTATCTGCCATGAAAGATTCGTCATACTCTCAATCAGCAAACCTGCACCAATACCCTGAACCGCCAGGTATGGAATAGTAAAAACTACCATAACAGACATAAAAAGAACCCTCAAACTAGGGCTTTTTAATCTATCACCAATAAGCTCAGGGGGTGTTAGATAGTTTTCTTTTTTACCATAAAGCCAGACCTTGCGACCAATAACATAAAACATAATCGCCATAAAAGCCGTACCAAAAGCCATTATAGGATACTGCCCAAAACCAGTCTTATATG
Organism: uncultured Thermoplasmatales archaeon; assembly: GCA_964578185.1. Lineage (GTDB taxonomy): Archaea > Thermoplasmatota > E2 > DHVEG-1 > DHVEG-1 > JAZKSG01. The sequence goes on along the minus strand of CAZOBL010000083.1, from coordinate 820 downwards.
CGTTACCTGCAAAACCCAAGAAAGTAAATGCTGAAAAATTAGTTGCAGCTAATGTAAAAAAAAGCACAAGAGGACCAAATGTTCTATTGCCAAGGAAATAATCCTGAGGTGTTTTACTAGTTTTTTTATGTGCATATAAACCTAAAGATATAAGGATTATAAAATATGCGACAACTAATACATAAAAAAACATTTTAGTTTAACACCTTCCAGTGATATTTAGCAAAAAAATAAAACACACAAGAAAGAGTCAAAGTAAGTAAAATAAAATATAAAACCCAAAAGGGAAGACCAAAAACTAAAGGCTGGGCGCTGTTCCACCACCATATATCAACTGATGCGGAAAAAACTATTAAAAACACTATTAACCAAAAAAATTTATTTTTTTTAAACCAGCGAGTCAAATCCATACCTTAAAACACCTCATTTTTTATGTTTAGATATTTTTCTGTTTCCTGGTTTAAGGGGCTGGAAACAGTCAAAAAAAGAAAACAATGCCCCAAGTTTGCCAAAAAAGATGAAAATACTCTTTCTTTTTAAATTTTACTGAATAAGCTATAGTTGTATATCTTTGTGCTCAAAGTAAATCATTGCAGCAATTAATACAACGATTGAAAAACTAATTAAAACTATTTGATTTGAAATGTCAACATATCCATATTTTAGTGTTTCATAGGGGGTATAATAATTTTTTAAAGATACATATCCTAGGTAATCATAATCTGGTATCATCTGAGCAATTGAGTCAAATATAAACATTACAACTATTATTGCCATTGTGATAATACTTGATTTCATTTTTTCATCAAAAATTGTTGAT
>CAZOBL010000082.1:0-8361 GCA_964578185.1 uncultured Thermoplasmatales archaeon | reverse complement strand
TTCACAAACTGAACTATTTCGTGATGTTTTAATCACATCTCTTATCATAACCTCTTCAACTGGTACCTGGGGAAGTGAAACCTCTGAGGTGGCATGATACATGCGTACTGTGTCTCTTATTCCTTCCCATGTCCACTGATCTTCATCATCACCCATGCCTAGGTCAGATTGTACTATTCCTTCTTTTACATGGCTAAGTTTAAAGAGATCCCCATCACTTACAATGCCACAAAGTTTTAATTCATCATTTAAAACGGGCAGGGCATTTTCATGTGTAATATTTATAATTTCCATAACAATATTGATAGGAGTTTCTTTGTAGACTGGTACTCCATTACGTGTATAAAATTCTTCAACTAGGGCTTTTTTGTCTTTAGACATAGCTCTTAGTATATCTGTAGGGCTTATTATGCCAACCAGATGTTTACGATTGTTTAAAACTGGAAGGCCATGAATGCGATTTTCATAAAGAACTTTAGCTGCCACTTCCACTTCTTCATTTTTGTTAATAGATCTAAAATCCTTATTCATAATCAACGCGAGTTGATCCTCATCAGAGTTTTTGAAAATATCAGTCCTTGTTATAACTCCGACTACTTGTTTGGAGTCTTTCTTTAATATTGGCATACCAGAAACGTTATGTTTAGCAAGAATTCCAAGAGCATCCTTTACGTTACCTGGAACATAGCCTACAATTAAATCCGTTGACATTACTTCTTCAACTTTCACTTTTTCATCCCTCTTTACTAACCCGCTTTTTAGGTGTATACAGCACCTCAAAAGATTTAGGGTCAATCACCACAAATTCCGCAGGTGAGTTGAGACCAAGAATGGCAGGCCTCAGATTTAAAACTTTGCTTGGAGAAAAAGTAACCATATTTAATAATTCCTCAAGGGTAAAAACATTGGTTTTATCTAGAATAAATCTTATTTCCTCAAAAACATTGGGTGAATTAATCATACAATTATCTGAACCTAACATTAAACTAACGCCTACCTCTTTTAAGAGCTTATAGTTAATCTTTAAACCGAAAAAATGATTTGAACGAGGGCATAAAACAAGAGGGATATTGTTTTCTCTAATAGTAATAAAATCAGATTTTTTTGCCTTATTCATATGTATTAAAAAATCGGGTTTTAAATCAAGAACTAAATCAATATCTTCTCTTATATGTTCGCTGGCGTGTAAAGCCAATATCTTTTTATTGCGTTTAACATGTTTACTTATCTTATAAATCTCAGAATAATCCCAATCTGAGATACTACTTAAACCTAGCCCTTGGGAGTTTTTTAAAAGAGTATTAATTTCATCTTTTTCGTATTTATTCTCCTTGGGTCTAGAGAGAATACATGCAGAAATAAATTCGTTTTTTATAGCTGATTTTAATTTCTTTATACCCTGTAAACCATTTTCTCTAAAATCACAAAAAAAACTAGTTCCGTTATCTTGCATTATTCTAATGGATTGCTTTATACCTTTGATAATTTCAATTTCACTGGCATCTCTTAGTAATTTATGTTTCAGGCCATTAGGAGGTGCAACAAGATCCAGTATATTTCTAGGAAGATCAATGTTTTTATTTTTTACAAAAGAGTCACCTATATGGGTGTGACAATTTATTGTACTTGGAATAATTAAGCCCTTACATATTGCTTTATGTGGTGGTTTATCATTACCTATATCTTTAATAAGATTTTTTTCAAAACCGATATATCCTTTTTTGAAACCGTTTTCTTTTAAAATTCTTCCTGATACATATTCCATTTAAAAAACCATAATTATGGTAGTTTGTTTAAATCTTCCTGAAGATATAAAGATTATTTTTTTCCATAATATTTATTAGAGTTATCCTAATAACGTCACATGACGACAATTAAATAAGGTTGTTAAAAACAATATTTAGTTCAATATTAAAATGGGGTTATTTACTATGTTTAATAAGACAATTGGCGATATGTTAGATGAAACTGTTAAGAAATTTCCGAAAAATGATTGCTTGATATATCCTAACAGAAAGATAAGATACAACTATACAGAATTCAAAGAAAAATGTGAAGATATAGCAAAGGGCTTGATGGCAATTGGTGTAAAAAAAGGAGATCACATCGCGGTTTGGGCTAATAATGTTCCAGAATGGGTCATGCTACAGTTTGCATCTGCTAAGATAGGTGCAGTTTTGGTAACTGTAAATACTTATTATAAATCTCATGAACTTGAATATCTTCTAAAACAATCAGATTCAACAACTCTTATTTTAGTAGAGAGTTTTAAAAATGTTAATTATCTAGATATGGTAAAAAAAGTAGTGCCTGAACTAAACGATTCAAAGCCTGGTGAATTAAAAACAGAAAAACTACCTTATCTAAAAAATTTAGTTTTCATCGGTGATAAAAACCCGCAAGGAATGTTTAATTTCAAGGAAATAGTCGAAAAAGGTAAGCAGATATCTGATGAAGAACTTAGTAGCAGACAAAATTCATTAGATCCAAATGATGTTATCAACATGCAATATACAAGTGGGACTACAGGTTTTCCAAAAGGTGTGATGTTGACGCATTATAATATTGTCAATAATGCATTTTATGTGGGAGAGACCATGAAAATGACTGAAAAAGATAGAATGTGTATACCAGTTCCATTTTTCCATTGTTTTGGTTGTGTTTTATCAACGCTTAATTGTGTCGTCCATGGTTCTGCTATGATTCCGATTGAAGAATTCAAAGCAGAAAAAGTCCTTGAAGCTGTTGAAGCTGAAAAATGTACCGCTCTTCAGGGTGTACCTACTATGTTTATCTCTGAGCTGAGACATCCTGATTTTAAAAATTACGATACATCTAATCTTAGAACTGGTATTATGGCTGGTTCTAACTGTCCAATAGAGGTCATGGTTAATGTTATGAGTAAAATGCATATGAGTGAGATTACTATTTGTTATGGTTTAACTGAGGCCTCACCTGTTTTAACTCAGACTAAAAGAGACGATCCAATTACTAAAAGAGTGGAAACAGTTGGTAAAGTCCTGCCAGGTGTGGATGTAAAGATTGTAGATCCTCAGACAGAGGAAGAACTTCCTCCAAATACCCCTGGCGAACTCATTGCTAGAGGTTATGGTATTATGAAAGGTTATTATAAAATGCCAAAAGAGACTAGTGAAACAATTAGAGATGGTTGGCTTCACACTAAGGATCAGGCGACAGTTGACGAAGATGGTTATTTTAGTATTATTGGTCGTATTGATGATATGATTATTCGCGGTGGAGAAAACGTGTATCCTCGTGAAATTGAGGAATATTTGTATACAAACGATAAAATCAAAGATGTAGCAATAGTGGGTGTACCTAGTGAAAAGTATGGTGAGGAAGTATGCGCGTTTATTCAACTTAATGAAGGTGAGAAAGCTACAGAAGAGGAGATAAAATCTTACTGTAGCGAAGGTATCTCAAGATTTAAGGTGCCTAAATATGTTATTTTTACAGAAGAATTTCCAATGACTGCTAGTGGTAAAATAAGAAAAGTAGAGCTTCGTAATATTGCTAAAGATAAAATTAACTAGGAAAATAAGTTTTTTTAGCCGAAAGACTTAAAACCTTATTCTTTTTGGTGATTTATGAATTTATTATAGTTTTAGGGAGGCATAATAAAATATGGTAAAAAAGGATTTTGAAGAAGGCGATATTAAAATTACTGTTGATTATGATAAATGTACCGGGGTTGGAGAGTGTGTAACTGCATGTCCTGTGGATATTTTTTCTTTAAAAGCTGAGAAAGCAATTTGTACGAATGTTGGTGAGTGCATTGAGTGTTGCGCTTGTGTTGCTGCTTGCCCTAATGATGCTATAGAGCACAGTTCTTGTTAGATTTATTCTTTTCCTTTTTTTAATAAATTCCGAAAGCTTTAAATAGTCTATTTTGTATTGGGACCTAAATTGAAATGATTACAATTTAGTATTTATTTCAAAATTGTTGGGGAATTATATTGGAAAAATATGTAGAGATATTAAAAGAAAAAGATCTTAAAGTTACTCATCAAAGAATAGAGATACTAAAATATCTAGATGATCACCGAACACATCCCACTGCTGATGAAATCTACCAAGAACTTAAAAAAACTAATCCTGCTCTATCAAAAACTACTGTATATAACTCTTTAGAAATCTTAAAAAAAGCAGGTATAATCCAAAACTTATCCATATGTAGATCTGAATCAAGATACGACTTCGACAGAGACATGCATCATCACTTCCTATGCACAAAATGTGAAAGAATATATGACATTGATTTCAAATGCCCAAATATGGATAAAATTCACGATAAAATCCGCGAGGAGGGGCATCAAATCAATGAAGTACATGGATATTTTAAAGGAATTTGTAAAAATTGCTTAAAAGAAAATGAAAACTGATATAAAATGAATAGAAAAGCCTTAAAAAAAATATCATACGGCCTCTACATTATCTGCTCTAAACACAAAGATAAAGCTAACGGGCAAATAGCAAATGCTATATTTCAAGTAACCTCAAAACCTGTAACAATAGCAATTAGTATCAACAAAAAAAATCTAACACATGAACTCATAGAAAAAAGTGAGAAATTCACAGTTTCGATTCTCAACAAGAACGCATCGTTGAAGTTCATCGGACCTTTTGGTTTTAAATGCGGGCGGGATACAGATAAGCTAAAAAATGTTGAATGTAAAATGGGGAAAAATGGTACACCTATTGTCACAGAAAATTCAATAGCATATCTAGAAGCAAAACTAATTAATAAAATTAATATTTATACTCACACTATATTTATTGGGGAGGTAACAGAAGCAGAGGTACTTACAGAAGATGAACCTCTAACTTATGATTATTACCAAGAAGTTAAAGGGGGTTATACCTCAAAAAATGCCCCAACCTATAATTTAGAAAAAGAAGAAAATTAGAGAAAAATGGAGGAAAAAAAGATGGATAAATATGTTTGTACAGTTTGTGGATATGTATATGATCCAGAAAAAGGAGACCCTGACAGTGGAATAAAACCTGGAACTGCTTTTGAGGATATAGCAGATGATTGGGTATGTCCAGTATGCGGTGCTGAAAAAGAGGCCTTTGAAAAACAATAAAAAAAAATTTTGAAGTGATAAAAATTATGAAAAAAGTGAAGATAAAACCAGATATTTACTGGGTAGGCGGAATAGACTGGAAGATAAGAAACTTTCATGGTTATTCTACGCAACGTGGAACAACTTACAACTCTTATCTTATAATTGATGATAAAATTACTTTGGTTGATACAGTAAAACATTACCTGTATGACGAAATGATGCAGCGTATCAAAGAAATCGTTGACCCATCAAAAATAGATTACATAGTTTCAAATCATGTTGAAATGGATCACTCTGGTAGCCTTCCAAAAATCTTGGATGTTTGCCCTAACGCTCAGGTTTTCACATCAGTTAGAGGTGAAAAAGGACTAAATTTACATTACAACAAAGATTTGAATTTAAATGTTGTAAAAAGCGGTGAGACTTTAAACATTGGAAGTCGTACTCTTCACTTTGTTCATATTCCAATGGTTCACTGGCCTGACTCAATGGTTACATATAGTCCAAAAGACAAACTACTTCTTCCAAATGATGCCTTTGGTCAACATATAGCTAGTAGCGAGCGTTTTGATGATGAAATTGACTGGGGTATTTTGCGTGAGGAAGCTGCAAAGTACTATGCAAATATAGTACTCCCATATGGTGGGCAGGTTCAAAAAGCACTAGAAGCTGTAAAAAACTTAGATTTTGATATGATAGCTCCAAGTCATGGAGTAATATGGCGAAAAAATATACCTAAAATTGTTAAAGAATACAAGAAATGGTCTGCAAATAAGACCGACAATAGAGCAGTTATTGTATATGATTCTATGTGGGGTTCGACAGAGAAAATAGCTTATAGTTTACATGGTGGTCTGCAGGAATCAGGTATTCCAGCGGTTCTTAGAAATCTTAGTAATAATCATATTTCAGATGTTATGACTGATATTCTTGATTCTAAACTTGTATGCGTTGGTTCTCCAACTTTAAATAACGGTATGATGCCGACAGTTGGGGGTTTCCTTACATATTTGAAAGGTCTTCGACCTAAAAATCGTATAGGCTTTGTTTTCGGCTCATATGGTTGGGGTGGTCAGGCTGTTGGAGAAATTGAGAAGGTACTTGAAAGTCTATCTTGGGATTTTCCTTTAGATAGCGTTAATGTAAACTATGTCCCTCACGAAAAAGATTTAACAAATATCAAAGAGATTGGAAACAAATTGGGAAAATATATAAAGAAATGAAACATGTTATAAAGAAATTGGGAGGTAAAAGAAATTATGGTTAAGAAAAAAGAAAATAAAATAGATATTAAAAGGAGCAAGAAAGAAAATTATAAGTCAAAAATACCGACTGTATGGGATCCATTTGATATTGGACATGAAATTGAAAGAGATTTTTGGAGTGACCCGTGGAATACTTTTTGGAACCGAAAATGGGGGGCAAGATATCCAAAAGCAAATTCCTTAGAAAATCCATGGACACCTGCTGAGTTTAAATCAACACCTGTAGACTTAATTGATAAAGGGGACAAGTACTATGTAATAGCTGAAATGCCCGGTGTTGACAAAAAAGACATAGACTTAACACTATCTGAAAATAACTTAAGAATAAGTGGTGAAACTAAAACCGAGACAAACAAAGAAGATGAAGGGTATCTACACAGAGAACTTGGATATACAACTCTTTGTAGAACAATGGATTTCCCAGAGGATGTAAATATAGACAAAGCCAAAGCATCCCTTAAAAACGGTATTTTAGAAATAAGTATACCTAAGAAAAACACGTCAAAAAAACGAAAAAACATACCAATAAAATAAAATTTAGGAGTGAATAAAAAATATGGAAGAAAAAAAGATGCCTTTAATAGGCGATAAATTTCCAGAAATGGAAGTACAAACAACAAATGGAAAAATGAAGCTGCCGAGTGCATACAAAGGAAAATGGTTTATATTATTCAGCCATCCAGGTGATTTTACACCAGTATGCACCACAGAATTCTACGGTTTTCAAAAAAGATATGACCAGTTCAAAGAACTCAACACAGAACTAATTGGTCTCAGTATCGATCAAGTTCATAGTCACATCAAATGGTCTGAATGGATACACGAAAACCTCAACCAAGAAATCGAATTTCCAATAATAGCAGACACTGGATCTGTTGCAGGAACACTAGGCTTGATTCATCCAAATAAAGGATCAAACACGGTACGTGCAGTATTTATGGTTGACCCAAAAGGCATCATTCGTGCGATTTTGTACTATCCACAAGAACTTGGACGTAACATGGATGAATTCATACGCATGATAAAGGGATTCCAACGAGCTGATAAAGACAAAGTAGCAATACCTGCAAACTGGCCGAACAATGAATTAATCAAAGATAGAGTCATAGTCCCTCCAGCTAGTGACATACAAACTGCTAAAAAACGAAAAAAAGAATTCGAATGTTATGACTGGTGGTTCTGTCATAAATAAAAAACTTCTCTTTATTTTTTTAGAGGGGGCTAATATTAGATGTTGAAAAAGAATATTGAGAAAGCAATAAACAAACAGATAAACGCTGAGCTATGGAGTGGCTATTTATATCTTTCAATGGCCTCTTATTTTGATTCAATAAGCCTTGGTGGTTTTTCCAACTGGATGAAAATGCAAGCACAAGAAGAAGTAAACCATGCGATGCGTTTTTACAATCATGTAGTTGAGCGTGGTGGACAGGTGAAACTTGATGCAATTGACAAGGTTCCAACTGAATGGAAATCACCGCTTCATGTCTTTGAGGAAACCTATAAACATGAGCAAAAAGTCACAAATCTTATTGAAAACTTGGTGGATTTAGCTGAAAAAGAAAAAGACCGTGCAACTTTGAATATGCTTCAATGGTTTATTGATGAGCAAGTTGAGGAAGAAGACTCCGCAGATGAAATGGTACAGAAACTAAAACTCATCGGTGACAGTGGAAACGGGCTTTTTATGCTTGATCGTGAGCTAGGTCAAAGACAATTCACTGATGATATTTTAGCTCAAACACAGCAAGGAGAGTAAAAAACTATGATTGGAAACATGTCTGATGAGGTTTTGGATTTAGTACTTGAAAATATGCCTATTCAGATATCCATTTTGGACAAAGATGATAAAGTCTTAGGTTGGAATAAACACAAGACAAGGATTTTCAAAAGACCTGAGAGTGTAGTAGGAAAAGACGTTCGAAATTGTCATCCTCAAAAAAGTCTGTCAAAAGTTGAAAAAATCCTTGAAGAGATGAAAAAAGGAACACGCGATAAAGCCCAGT
>CAZOBL010000081.1:0-8373 GCA_964578185.1 uncultured Thermoplasmatales archaeon | reverse complement strand
GTTTTTTTTTTCTAATCTTCTTAGATATTTTAAAACCCATACATGTGTGCAGTCTGCTTCTTTTGCAATACGGTACATTGATAAGGATCCATCTGGTTGTTTGAGTAAAACTCTTAGTATTCTTTCTTTTTTTGTCCCTCTCATAGTATATGTAACTAAAATAACTACTATATAAGGTTTACTTACATGTAACTAATAATTCTATTATATAAATATTGCTTACTTATTAAAGAGGTTTGACTTATTTTCTACGATATACCTGTTATTTGCCAGTATATTGTAGAATTTGCTTCAAAATCTGTAAAATGATATAAAAAAATTGAATTTTTATAATTTTGTTAAACTCAAATCTATTGTTTCACCGAACGGTGAAAGTATTTAAATACTTTGTTTTAAATAATCCAAAAAATAGGATAATTTTAAACGGTTAGTATATAAATAAAATAATTTATGCACCCGTCCCCCTTGCAACAAAGAACAGGATTTTCACACCGCCGCGTCCGTATTATTATATCAATATTGTACTTATCTTTTAATTAATATATCTCAAAATATTATTTTTCTCCAAAAAAAATTAAGAGAACATGATTTATTTAAATTGTTATTTTGACAGATCTAATGTTTTGAACCAAAACATTTTTATATCATGTTTTTTTAACCATTTTTCAAATGCTAGGGGAAAATCAAACTTTGACACTCTCTGGTATGAAGTCAGAGGGAAATTGGGATGAAATCTGCGATTTTGCAAGAAAATTAGAAAATATTTTAAAAACAGTTTCTGAAGAAAAAGAGAAAAAAACTATAAAACAAATAATAAGCGAATATAAAATTTCCATAAAAAGATATCACGAATGGCGTCCAAGAGAAGAAGAAGACGAAAAGATTATATCAAAAAGAACTGCAATAAATGCTTCTTTGAAAATACAAAAAGTTGAAAAAGAATTTAATGGAACGACAAAGGAACTACAAATAGCAGGGAAAAAAGTCAAACAAACAATAAATATCAGAAAAAACAAAGAAAAATCCACTGACGAGCTAAAGGATGTCTCTAAATGCATATACAGAATCCTCGGAGCTAAATCAGTAAGTTCCATTAGAAAGTTGGAGACATTCATATATGAAAAGATAATGTTAAGATTCAATCCTTACTATTTTGACACTGAACATTTTTCCGTCAACCTGCAAAGAATCAATAATGGTAAATATCGACTGACAGTTAACATCTCCAATGATACTTTAAGGAAAATGATCAGAAACTCTTACGAGATGTTACAAAACAATTAAATCTAACAAAATATGGATTTTTTAAATCCAGATGTCTCATTTAATATATATATATATATATCTAAAACTTTTTTTTCTTAATTTCAAAAATTAAGCAGACTGAACAATGCAAGAATCTATACATACCCTATCCAAAACCAAAACTTACCAAAAAGAAAGGTAAGAAACGCTGCTAGAAAAAAAGCTGAAATCCATCGTAAAACAGTAAATCCAATCTTTCGGATATCTTTGTTTTCAGTTCCTTCAACAAGTCCACTTCCTATAACTGCAGGTATAATTGCAAGACCAAATGATACAGGTACACCCAACTGTATACCCACCTGCGCTATTAAACCAGATGCAAGAAGTGCAGCAGTAGATCTTCTAGGGCCAACGTTGGAGTAATCATAGGATATCACGTTAATTATCCTAGGCGAAAACAGCCATGTCCCCAACATTATTACTACCCCCCAGTAATTAAAAGATATATTAAGGGTAGCTCAAGACTAGTAAGTGGCCCTACTGCCAACCCAACAGATGCCGCCCCCGCGGTGTATGCTACATAACACCCTGCAAAAAACAAAATTTTGTTTATCTTATCTACAGAGTTTTCTATAGATACAAACCTCCTTAAAACTCTTGCAAGTATATAACTTAAAACAACAGCTGCCAAGGGAGTAAGAAGCCAAAATGAAACAGTAATCCCTGTAGAAAACCAGATTATCTTACCTTCAAAAGCAAAACTGCTTCCTAAAACAGCACCCACAAGAGTAAAAGCAGTTGGCATAGGATAATTTGTAAGTACACTGATAATTACAATTAGAGAACCAACTACCAATATTGACGCGGCTTGAGCTATAACAATTTCGCCAGTTAATAATCCAGAACTGATTGTATCTGATACATTTCCGCCTTGCACAATAGCCCCTATCATCGCAAATATACCTGCAACTAACGAAAGTCTAAGACCTGCTGAGGAAATACTATTGACAGGAGCAAAAGCAGGAGGGACACTAGAGGCACCAATAGATATAGCCATTAGTATTGCTCCAATAACTGCCACCGCAATTACGAAAATCATTTATCTACCTTCCAAATTGTAATTTTTTGTTATAACATCTTTTTAGAATATAACTTTAGATAAATAAAGTCTCATTTCAAACTTTTCCTTTAATCTAACAATAACCCATTTTTCTTTTTTTCCATTAATTTTATCAATTTCAAAAATATTGCAGGTTAAAAACTTAATTTATTGTTGGGCGCGTGGCCTAGTCTGGATAAGGCACTGGCCTTCTAAGCCAGTGGTCGCGGGTTCGAATCGCCGCCGCGTCCGTACCAAATTTCTTCGCTTATTTTATTATTACAGATAATAAATGTTAACAAAATTTTATATAATACATAAATAAAAATAAAATAATGATATTATGAAATTAAAGATTTATTCAGCTGTAATTGTATTATTATTTTTGGGATCATCATTATTTCCTGTGATCTCTAGTTTATCTAATCCAAAGACTGTTACAAAAAATTCAGAGGATTTTTTCTATTATGGTTATATTATAGAAGTAGGTGAAAACGATTCAAATGAAATTCAAATTCAAATTAGTAGATTAGTTAACGATTTATTAGATGAAAAAATAAATGTTTATTGGTCTGCAGAAAATATAACGTCAATTACAGATGATCTATATTACATAGCGAATAATACTCTAAGAAATTTTGGTAAAGGCTGTTTTATTGTACCTTTTTCCAATGATACACAGACCGATATAAAAACTACAGATATTATTTTTGATTATTACTTAAATCATAACCTTCAGATTTATCTCATAAGTCAATCATTAAACAATATCAAAAGTTATCATTTGAAAAACCCTGAAATTGTATATTATATTTCATCATCTGGTGATTTTTTATCATACTACAAGTCTTTATCTAAACTTGGTTTTAAAAATCATAATTTTGTTACCCGTGAGGATATTATTAATAGTGATTTTACTGATAATTATGATGTATTTGTTCATGGAGGTGGCTGGGTTGGCGGTTATGCATATCTTCTTGGTACCTGGGAGATAATTGGTCCTTCAGCGGTTAAGGCAAATAATATAATAAGAGAATTTATAAAAAATGGTGGAGGATTCATAGGCTCATGTGCCGGTTTAGAAATATCTTCTATAGGTGGTAAAACCCCTATTTGGTATCCTTTTGATCTTGGTTCTTTAGCTGCAAAAATATTCCCATCATATTCTCGTCTAGGAATTATTGATATGTATACTCATCGGGCTTTACCTGGTGCTGCTGGCGATGTTGTAAAACCTGGCACAGGTGTTGATGTTAAAATTGTTGATAAAAACCATCCGGTAAGCTTTGGTCTGCCCGATATCATAGAAAATACTGAATATTTTTGTGGACCCACATTTATAAACTATAAAAGTGAAAATTCAAAAGCAAAACCCGTTGGTATAATTGGAGATGTAAAAAGATCTGATTTGGTATTAGAGGATTGGTCAATGGGTTTTATACCATGGTGGAATAATAAATTAATTCCTGAGAGGGTTAAGTATAAAAAAGTTGACCGATGGATTAATTGTAGTATCGGGCAGCCAATCTGGGCGAGTTCAGAATATGGTAAGGGGAAAGCTATTGCATTTGGTGGACATCCTGAGACTTATTCTGGAGAAGACCCTCCTAGAATACTTTCAAATTCTGTATTTTATACAACAGTCGAGGAAGCTGAATTTTTAAATTTAGTGAATAAAAAAATGTTTAAAATGAATGTAATAGATATAGTAAAACCTGAAGAAGCAAAAATCTCTCAAAATATTTCATTTTCTTATATATTAGACGAAAACATTGAATCAAGTGATCATTTATGGAATTTTGGAGATAATACAAAATTAAATGATACAAATCCAGTACATAGTTATAGTGAACATGGTGAATATAATATAATTTTGACTGCTGGTAATAAAGATAATATTTTTACTAATTTTTCGTTTATAGATATAGTTGAAGATATACAAGTTGAAACAAATATATTCAAAATAATTTCAAATACAGAAAATCATTTTTCTGCAGATGTAAAAGGTGGTATTAAACCATATACTCTATTATGGGATTTTGGTGATGGCAGTATATCTAATGAACAAAATCCAAGTCATATTTATGAAAATCCCGGGATATATAAAGGATTGGTAACGGTTTCTGATAGCTTTTTAGATAATGCTTCAACATCTCTTGTATCTGTTGTTAACAATCAAGGACAGATAGATAAATTTGAATTTGATATAGATATTGTTCAAAGAGGTAATATCAATAAAGCGATAACATTTTTTGTGAATGTAAACTCATCAACTGCGTTTTACAAATTCAATTTTTCATTTGGTGATGGAACATATAACGAGATTAATTTTACTGATAGTAATCATGTTTCAACTACTCATTGTTATGATGAAGCAGGTTATTTTTATCCTACTGTTCAGATTTCAGATCTGCAAAAAAAAGTTTATTTTGATTGTAAAAAGATATTTATAAATCATCCACCCAATAAACCAATTATTGAAAATAATTCTGAGATTGAAATAGGTGACTCAAATACTTATATCGGGGAGCCACATGCTTTTAACATAACTTTAAATGATCCAGATGAGGACAAAATGTTTTTTTGTATTAACTGGGGTAAAGCAACATATAACTATACCATCTATGTTTTAGAATCAGGTGAAACATTTAAATTTAGAGATATAAGAATGGTGGAAGGAGATTATTCAATTAAAGTAAAAGCTGTAGATGAATATGGTGCAGAAAGTGAATGGGGAGTTTATAATTACACCGTAAAAAAAGGAAATATTTGGAGAAACCCTTTTGTTGTTTTCCTGAGGTTTTTGTTAAAACATCCTAATACTTTTCCTTTATTTAGGACAGTATTTGATACAGAAATTTTTGAATATTAACAGGAATTAAAATAATCTTAATATATTCAAGAAGTTTTAGGTATAAGATAAACAGAATTTGTCCTACAGGAAAAAACAAATAGGAAAAGAAGAGTATAACATATCATATATTTAATATAGTAAAAAGATATTTCATAATTTAAGAATGGGATGCAAGAATAGACACTTACTGTTAGTTGATAAGTTAGGAAAAATTCTTCTTAGTAATTATCTGGTAAAATTTAATATCTCGACAAATTTAAACGAGGTTTTTTAATGAAGGGTATTCCAGATATTGTCAAACAACTAAAAAAAGAAGAAGAAAAAGGTCTCCTATTTTATTACAAGGATTCTTCTGTCCAATTACATGAAAAAAAATTTGATGATAGAGAATACGGATTTGATAACCTTAAAAGAATTTTTGAAAATATTTCAATTGGTATAGTTTTAATAGATGAAAACGAGCAGATAGTTTTTTGTAATAAATACTTTGAAGATTTGTTAAAAGTGAAAAAAAATAATATTTTAAATGAATTATTTATTGATGTTTGTCCAATAGAGAATTGGCAGAAGATAAAGAAATTATTTTTAGAAAATGAATCCATCTATTTTGAGACGAAAATTAAATTGAAAAAATTTGATGAGCTTGAAGTTGAGATTAATGTCAAAAAATTCGAGGAAGTAAATGGACTTATTGTTACTATTAAAGATATTTCAACTGTTAAGAAAGATTTAGAGAGTATTAAAAAATCTGAGATTAAATATCGTAATTTGTTTAACACTGCAATTGAACCTATAGTAATTCTTGATGAAAATGGTTTTTTTACAGATGTGAATAGACAGGTAACAAATATTTTAGGTTATAAGAAAACTGATCTAATTGGTAAAAGATTTGATGAAGCGAAAATATTATCTAAAGATAGTGCTAAAAAAGCAATAAATAATTTTTCAAAGAGAATTAAAGGGGAAACTATTAGACCATATGAGATTGATATAATTACTAAAGATGGTGAGTGTTTTCCCGCGGAGATAAATGCAAGTGTTCTTTCAAATGATAAAGGTGATGTAACTGGTGAAATTGTTATTCTTAGGGATTTACGTGATCGAAGTGTTAGAGAGAGTATTGAGAGAAAGCGTATTGAATCTGAGAGGAAATTTAAAGAGATTTTTAATGACACTAGTGATTTTTTAGTGTATCTTAATACTAAAGGCAAAATTGTTGATGTAAATAAAACTGTTCTTGATTTATCTGGTTTTAAAAAGGACGAAATTATTGGTAAAACTCTTAGTGAATTTAAAAACTTGTTTTCTGAAAAGGATTTAATTAAACACATTAGTGTTGTTAAAAATTGTATTTCTGGTATTGGCACAAAAGATTATGAGTCTGAGTTGAAGGCAGTTGATGATGTAAATTTCAGGTTTTTATTTTCCGTTGAATCTATACAGCAGGATGGTGTCATTAAGGGTATTCTTTTTAAAGGTCGCGATATAACTCAAAGACAGCGTGCTTGGGATGAACTTGTAAAACTGGAGGAGAAATATCGTGTACTTGCTGAGACTTCTGCTGATGGAGTTATCACTATTGATAATCTTGGTCGTTTGACTTATGTGAATCCTTCTTTTGAGCGGATATGCGGGCGGCGTAAAAGTCAAATTCTTGCTACTCTTTTTCGTAGTTATCTTTCAGATAATTCTGTTTATTTATTCCAGCAGGTGTTTATTGATGCTCGTAAAAAATTTGAGAAAATAAGCGGCGTTGAGCTTGAGATGGTTCAACCTAAAGGTAATGTTGTACCAATTGAGGTTAATATCGCACCTCTTAAAAAAGATGGTCGTTTTGCAGGAATTATTGGTACAATCCGCGATATCACAGATCGTAAACATGTAGAGGAAGAGCTTAAAAAATCTGAGCGTTTAAAAACCGAGTTTATGAATATTGCCGCACATGAACTCAAATCCCCTGTCACACCAATTAAAGGTTATCTTGATCTTATAATTGCAGATGAAGATGCAAGTGAGAAAGTTAAAAAATGGGCTAAGGTTAGTCTTCGTAATTCTGAGAGATTATTAAAGCTTGTAAATGACATTTTGGATGTGTCAAGGCTTGATACAGATACTATGCGTTTTGACATGGAAAAAGTAAATCCCACAGATATACTTGATGAAATTGCTGAGGATATGAAACCTGCTATAGAGGCTAAAGGCCTTGAGTTTATTTTACATATCCCAAAAGATATGCCCGATATAATGGGTGATAGGCATCGTCTCGCTCAGGTTTTAAAAAATTTAATGGTCAATGCTTTAAAGTTTACTGATAATGGTTCAATTGCGCTTCTTGCTAAAAAGGAAAAAAATCATATCATTATCGCTGTTGAAGACTCTGGTGTTGGTATGTCAGAGCAGGAAATGAAAAAAATATTTGAGAAATTCTATCAAGCATACACTGGCGATGACCGTAAAAACGAAGGTACAGGCCTAGGTCTTTTTATATGTAAACAGATTGTTGAAAAACATCACGGAAAGATATGGGCTGAGAGCAATATTAAAGAGGGTAGTACATTTAAAATTAAATTACCTCATCTTTAGATATAATAAAATAATAAGAATCAGGATGGTGAAAAAGCTATAAAGAAAAAATGCCCAGAGTGTGGGAAAAAAGCAATAAAACTTTATCAAAATAAAAGCATCGAGGGGACACGTAGATGGATACCGATTGCTTGGCGTTGTACAAAATGCGGTTATACATACAATGTTGTAGCAGACACACTAATGTACAAAATAGGTCATGAACCCTACAGAGAATCATATAGAAAAAAATGTCCTAAATGTGATAGAAGATTAGTAAGAGCATATAGACATATTAATCCAAAACATGGTAAACAGAAATGGGTATCACTTGGATGGTACTGTGAGAGATGCAAATATTTATGGATGGATGCAGACAAAGAAATTGATAAAAAAGAATAAAAAAATTTATAATAAAGTATCTTCCTAAACCATTATATAGAAGTATTTGTTTTAGGACAAGCTAAACAGTATTTCTTAGAGGTAAAAAATAATATGAAACGTAGTTCTCGAGCATGGAAAAAGAAAGGGCAAATGCGTTGGAAATGGAAAAAGAAACGAATGCGACGTGAGAAGAGAAGTAAGAGGAAATAAGGGATAATTCCCCCCTCAA
>CAZOBL010000080.1:0-8516 GCA_964578185.1 uncultured Thermoplasmatales archaeon | reverse complement strand
GAGGATATTGGTTATCCAGTGGTTATGAAGATTCATTCACCGGATATAACTCATAAAAGTGATTCAGGTGGCGTGAAACTTGATATTGGTTGTGAAGAGAATGTCCGTAAAGAATTTAATGATATGATTAAGAGAGTTAAAGAAAACGAACCAGATGCTAAAATCATTGGTGTAACCATTCAAAAAATGATAAAAAACCCTGGGGCAGAATTTATATTAGGCTCTAAAAAAGATCCTGTTTTCGGCTCCATTATTCTTTTTGGCCTAGGTGGAATATTTACAGAACTCTTCAAAGATCGGGCTATCGGATTCCCACCGTTAAATCAAGTTCTTGCTCAAAGAATACTTGAAAAAACAAAAGCTTACAAATTACTCAAAGGATACAGGAACATTCCCCCAGTAAACATGAAGAAAGTAGAAGAAACCATGATAAATTTTTCACAACTTATAGAAGATCATCCTGAAATATCAGAACTAGATATTAATCCTCTTATTCCATTAGAAAATGAACTAACTGCAGTAGATGCAAGAATAGTAATAGATAAATACCCAGAGAACAAACCACATATGATAATCAGCAAATATCCGAGTAAATACATTAAAAAGGTAACACTAAAAGATGGGGCAGAGGTAACTCTCAGGCCAATAAAACCAGAAGACGAACCACTATGGCTTGAAATGTTTAGAAGTTTCAGCCAAGAAACAGTAAGATACAGATTCTTCAGAATAATAAAAGAAACCCCACACAAAATGAGAACACGTTATTGTAACATCGACTACGATCGTGAAATTGGAATAGTCGCAGAAATTAAAGAAGAAAACGGTAAAAGAAGATTAATTGGTGTAACAAGAATAATCTCAGACCCTGGCAGCCATGCTAAAGCAGAATTTGCCCTAGTTGTAAGTGACAAATGGCAAAGACAGGGCCTTGGTGCAGAATTCATAGAGTACACAATTGATATTGCAAAAGACAAAGGTTACGAAAAAATATATGGACCAGTTCTTAAAGACAACATACCAATGATAAATTTATGTCGTGAACACAACTTCGAATTCAAAGAAGGTGACCCTGGCGAATACATGGTCGAATATAACTTAAAGAAAAAAGAAAAAGAAATTAAAACATAAAAAAATTATGCAATAGCAGTCATTTTTTCATATGTTCCAATAAACATGAAAGTAGCTGGTCTAAATCTTAGAGGTTTACCACCAAAAAAGAAAAACCAACCATTAAAATCCTCAACATTTATCGTGTGAACAGTATAGATCATAGTCCAATTAGAAAAACTACTATTTATTGGATCTTCTAAAGAAAAGTTTTTCACATCAGCAAACATCGTATAAAAAGAAAATCTTGAAAAATCAAATATTGGATCCCGCTTATATTCAACAGTAAAACTAATATTTTCAACCCTTGCAAAGGATAAAGGTATTATAAAACGAAATATTCTACGTTCTAATAGCTTATTTATTTTATCAACTTGTGGAGATGATCCATTAGTTATAGTTACTTCTGTAATAAATTTATTAACAGGACCATTTGTAACTAAGATATGTGTCTCATTTACATTTAATATAGTTACTTGATTTTTTATTGCGATGTCTTGTTCCAAATCTATGTTATTTTTTAATATTGCTCCTTGTACAGATAAAACTGAAAAAAGAACAATACATAATATAACTGGTATCAATTTTTTTCTCATAATACAATTTTAACCCCCTTAATGTTTATATTATATATTAACTATCTATTTTAGTCTATAAAAGGATTTTCTATACTTTTTATAAGTTATTTTTTTACAACTTCTTGAATCTTTTTCTGTATCTCTTTACAAAGTTTTTCAACTACTTTTTGTAGGTCTTCTGATAAACCTGAACCATATGATATCTCTGATGGTTGTATTCCAAATATAAAAAAATTTATTTTTTTGTTTTTATTAAGCCTTTTGAAAATTTCAATTATGTTTAATACATTCGATTCATGTGTTGTAAAATTAGACTCATTTATTTTTTTTGTTTTGACCTGCTCTGGTTTAAAAAAATTAAAATCACCAGGTTTGCCCTCAAAGTTTACTGCATCAAGAAAAATTACAATCTCAAATGGCTCTATCATATGAATTAGATTCATGCCAGCGATACCTGCATCAATAAGTTGCACATTATTAGGCAGATCTAGATTTTTCAAGCAGTTGAGAAGAATAATGCCTATACCGTCATCTCCTCTCAAGGTATTTCCAATGCCAACTACACCAATATTTTCCATAAGTCTAAGAATGATTTACATACAGCCATAGATTAAATCTATCTTATAAATTTTACATCAAGATAATGTGTGCTACATGATATACATGGGTCATATGCACGCACAAGCATTTCAAGGTTAAGTTCAATTTCTTTTTCTGATTTATCGAGAATTTCTGGTACAAATTTCTCCATATCATGTTGGATATTTGCATGGTTTTGATTAGTTGGAATTATACAGTTTGCTTTGGTGCAATCTCCTTTATAATCATATGTATAATCATGAACTAAAAGACCACGAGGTACTTCAACTAGTCCTACCCCGCGTCCCTTTTTAATTTTTACCTTTTTAGGTTTCTGCTGCTTTAAACCTTTATCTAGTAATTTATCTATTTGCATAATTGAGTCTTCTATGTTATGTAAAAATTCAACAAGTTGAGCAATGTTGTTCATAAAAGGATTGTAGTTTATTGCTTTCAAATTAAACATTTCGGCAACTTGTTGAGCCTGAGGATGCAATTGTTCACTATTTAGATTAAATCTAGCAAGGGCTCCAACCATATATGACTCGCGGTTATGTTTTGCATATTTTGCAGTTGATTGAGGCACAATATACTCTTTTAGAACATCTTTATATTTTGATTTATCTTTATGTCTGCCTGTATCTGTTGAATTTATATCTCCATCGTAAAGAGCGTATTCTTTTTTAGAACTAAGGGCAATATATTCGGTTTCACGGGTAAAATCAGGTAATTTATCTGCAACACTTAAAACTGCATCTGCCACATTAAATGTTGTTTTAAGACTATCCTTTAAACGTTTTTTCATATCAATGAGCTGACGTTCTTTTGGAATCATAGAAAAACCACCGACAACAAGACGTATAGGGTGAGTAGTACGCCCACAAATAAGATCACTCATTTCATTTGACAGACGATGAAGTTTAACAATGTCAAGTAAAACACCTTCATTTTTAGAACCCACCAACGGAAATACACTTCCCACACCAAATAAATCTGGAGCCGCAAGATAGCCAACGTGCAATATATGGCTCTGCATGTTTTCACCATTTATTGCCAAATGCCGAAGTATATCTGTCTGCTCAGAAATTTTTACATCTAGAGCATCTTCTGTAGCCTTTAAAGAACAAAGAGAATGACCAATACTACATATCCCACAAATCCGGCTTGTAATAGCACGAAGTTCATCATAATGACGGCCGCGTAGCATCGCCTCAAAGAAACGTGGAGCTTCAGATATCTGCCATTGTAACTTTTCGATTTCACCTCTATTAACATCTAATATAATATTACCATGTCCTTCAACGCGAGTCACATGATGAACATTAATTTTTACATCTTTGTTTTTTGTCATATTTACCATTCCTCCTTACCATAGTTATACATCGTTGCCTTGCGTTTTAACTCCTCATAAGTTAGATCATAACGTTTTAAAATATCCATAACACACTCTACCTGTGGTTTCTTCAAAATTCCGCGACATCCTTCACAAGGGCTACCATGATTGGGGCAAATAGAATCACAACCAGCTCTAGTTATAGGACCTAAACAAAACTTACCTTGCTCGAACAAACATTCATTTTCATTTTTCTTACATTCAACACATACTGGATAATTGGGAATATTAGGTTTTTTACCCATAACAAGTGCAGTTATCACCTTTTTGATTTCATCTTTATTTGGGGGACAACCCCGAATATAATAATCAACTGGTACGACCTCATTTACTGCTTTTGTTTCACTTACATCAAAAAAATCATTATCTTTTATTTCCTCAGAATCACCATAAACTTCTTTTTTTACCTCCTCTGGGGACCATTGATTACGTATTTTATTTACACCACCAATACAAGCACATGCTCCAAATGCAACCAAAATTTTTGCACTACTCCTAATTTTACGAAGCCGCTCAACATCCATCGGACGCATGATACTTCCTTCAATAATTGCAATATCATACTCATCAGAATGCTCTTTCATAACTTCTCTAAAAGATACAACATCAACGATATTTATCAAATCAATTACTTCTTCTTCCAGATTAGCAATTTGAAGCTGACATCCTTCGCAACTGGCAAAATCAAAAAAAGCAACACGAGGTTTCATTCAAACGCCTCCGGCAATTTTTTAATTTTTTCATAATTAAAAACAGGTCCTTCTTTACAACAATAAACACCATTAATCTGACAATGACCACACTTACCCACGCCACATTTCATACGACGTTCAAGACTAACCCAAATATTTTCATCAGGTATTCCCAAGGTTTGCAAACATTTAATCACAAATTTATACATAACAGGTGGGCCGATAACAATTGCTATTGTATTTTTTGAATCATATTCATCCAGTTTTATTTTTGGGAATAAAGTAGTTATCAAACCCACATTTCCTTCCCAACATTCACCTTCAGGACATTCATCGACTGTTAATTTACATGTTACATCAGGACAACTCTCCCAGTCCTCAATTTCGCTTGAAAACAACATCTGAGAAGGATCCTTACAACCATAAAGAATTGTAACATCCTTGTATTTTTTACGAACCTCAGCCTTAGTTAAATGTTGAATTACCGATCGCATTGGTATAACACCTGTACCACCAGATGCAAGAAGAAGATTTTTTCCTTCAAAAGATTTCATATCAAAACCATTACCAAGAGGCCCCCGAACACCTAGCTTGTCACCTTCTTTCATCTTAGCCATACGATTTGTTACATTTCCAACTTTACGAACAACAATATCAAAAAAAGGATCATCAGAAGGAGCCGAAGAAACACCGAATGGAGCCTCACCAAAACCAAAAACAGAAATTTCTACAAATTGACCAGGATCATGGTTAAGAGGAATACCATCATCTAGTTCTAATCTATAAAAAACTTCATTTTCAGTTAACTTTCTAACTTCTTTAATTGTTGCAGATCGCGGTTTATGAATTATTTCTTTCTCATCTAATTTTGATTCTTTTTTTATGTAGAATTTATCTGGTTTATCTTCACCACCAAACATCGATAAATCATTAAAAACATCACAAGGATCAGCAATATCAGGCAGACATGCAATACCACACCGGCCACACCCTACACATGCAACAAAACCATAACGTTGTGGCAAATAATTCCCTTTACGATAAAAACGATGCCGATAACGCTCAACAATATCATCACGAAATACTTCACCACCAGCAACTTCGGTAAACTCCCGCAGTAAACAACCATCCCATGTACGAACACGCTTACCATCCTTGAGATCTAAAGAAACTTCCTCTTGAACATCATAACAGTAGCAAGTTGGACATACCATTGTACAACTACTACATTCCATACATTTATCAGAGCGTTCCTCCCATATGGCATTATTATAATTTGCAGCAAGCAACGAACTCCAATCCTCTTTATCTAACTTTAAATCTCTTTTAAAAGAAGATTTAATTTTCTCCCTTGTTTGTTTTATTTTCTCAATATCTTTATCATCTGCATCTTCTGTTGTTGCAAAATCATCAAGTAATTTACCGCCTTTTTTCGTACCAATTGTTATTGCATATTTATCCCCAATATCTGTAATAAATAAATCAAAGCCAGTATCAACTATATCAGTCCCCATTGCTTTTGCAAAACAACGCTCAGATACATTTTGTATATCTGTACCAAGTATAATGGTGTTTTCTCTTCTTTTCTTATAATAATCATCCTCCTGAGAATCAAGGTATACTTTATCCATTTGATTAAGAGCTACAATATCATATGGATGAACACCAATGAGTACCCGTTTTGTTTTATCCAAATTTTCTTTAACATCAAAGGACTTGTTTAAATTAAAATCTAGCATATGTTCATATTGAGGTAAAAAATATTTTTTAGGTGGCAGAATAGTAATATCATAATCCAACCTTAATTCATCCACATTATCAAGTTTACCAAATGCAAAACGTTTACCTTTGGCTTTAACACCTTCAACCTCAAATTTATTGCTTTTTAATAATTCTTCTACAAAATAAACAAAATTTTTCTTCGAAATTATCTTAACATTTGCCATTCAAACACCTTTCTAGTAATATTTTTTAACTATCCTTTCTTAAGTAAGTTATAATAAGATTATGGGCCCCGAAAAACCGAGAATAAATAACAAGATATAAGATTTTTCATGATATCAAATCGAATTTTATTCTAGATAAGGAAAAAATATATAAAATTTTCCAAAAAATTCATATTTAAAACAAAATATTTGAAAAAATTACAAAAAAATTTATAAAGTTTAAAAAAATATACTATCTTATGGATGAAATAGATAAAAAAATTTTACAGATATTGCAAGAAGACGATAAAACACAATACCAAAAAATATCAAAACAATTGGGTATAGGGGCAAGTACAGTACACTATAGAATAAAAAAACTTGTTAAAAACGGCGTAATTAAAAATTTTTCAGCAGAAGTTGAACCTGAACAAGTTGGATATAATACTACAGCCGTGATAGGTATGAATGTCGATCCTTTAAAAATGGATGAAATAGCTAAAAAACTGACAACTTATGATGAAGTACAAGTAGTTACCACATCATCAGGCGATCACGATATAATTGTACAGGTTATAGCTAAGGATGGAAAACAACTCTGGAGATTCATAAACGAAAACATTAAAACAATTGATGGTGTAGAAAAAAAACTTCACGTTTCATCATTTTTAGATATATACAAAAAGACAAATAAAGTAGAGTTATTTAGTTAAGGGTTCTTTATAAAGTCTTTTTTCATTAAATAGCTTGTTTGATCTCTAGCTTTTTTGATTATATCAATTGCATTTTGATAAAGTTCATTACGTGAAGGTTTAACTCTTGCAATACCTTGCTCTATTGCTTTCATACCAACAGCTACAGCTTCACGTGGGAATACCTCCCAAGAGTCCATTGTAGGAACAATATGTGTTTCATCTAAACCTTCATCTTCCGCTGTTTTTGCAAGTTCATATGCTGCAGCTATACACATTTCATCAGTAATAGTTTCAGCTCGTACATCAAGTGTTCCACGGAAAATACCCGGGAAACCCAGTGAGTTATTTATCTGGTTTGGAAAATCAGAACGCCCTGTTGCAATAATTTTAGCGCCTGCTTCTTCTGCTTCCCATGGCCATATTTCAGGTATAGGGTTTGCAGTAGCAAAAACAATTGCATCATCGGCCATACTCTCCACCCACTCTTTTTTAATTGTTCCAGGTC
Organism: uncultured Thermoplasmatales archaeon; assembly: GCA_964578185.1. GTDB lineage: Archaea > Thermoplasmatota > E2 > DHVEG-1 > DHVEG-1 > JAZKSG01. Next base: position 1,042 of record CAZOBL010000080.1, on the reverse strand, counting down.
CAGGTTTACTAGCTGCGATAACAATATCAGTATCCCTCATTGCTTCTCCAACATTACCGGTTCTTCCTTGAGAATTTGAGTTAATGCACATATCCCATTTTGGAGGGTTTTTATCTTTGATTTTTTCAATATCTTTTCTACCAGGATGTAATATTCCTTTTGAGTCTGCCATAATTATGTTTTCTTTTTTTGCACCAGCGGCGACTAAAACTCTTGAAATAGCTATATTTGCTGCACCAGCACCGACCATTGAGATAGACGCTTCACCTATTTTTTTACCAACAATTTTTAATGCATTTATCGCTCCTGCCACCTCAATTGTAGCTGTTCCTTGTTGATCATCATGCCATACAGGTATATCCATTTCTTTTCTTAGACGATCTAGAATATAAAAACACTTAGGTTTTGCAATATCTTCAAGGTTTATTCCACCAAAACTTGGTTTTAAAAATTTAACAGTTTTTATAATTTCATCTGGATCTTTAGTATTAAGACAAATAGGATAAGCATCGACACCACCCAGGTATTTAAAAAGAAGTGATTTACCTTCCATAACAGGTAGACCTGCCTCAGGCCCAATATCACCTAAGCCTAACACACGCGTACCATCGCTTATTACTGCAATAGTATTCCATTTATTAGTATAATCATAAACCTTTAGAGGATTTTTCTTAATTTCTTTACATGGCTCAGCAACACCTGGGGTGTACCAAATACTAAAATCATCAAAACTTTGGATACGACATTTTGGAATTACTTCAATTTTGCCTCTGTAAAACGGGTGAAGTTTCATAGCATCTTTACCGGGTTTATGTGCCTTTTTTAATAGTTCTTCCTCATCTAGTTTTTTCATTTATTATTCTCACCATCATGCAAGATATTAAAAAGTGGTATCAATTAATTGTTTATTACTCTTAGTGAAAGATATGGATAATTAAAAAAATATATGTATATTTTAGTATATCTAAAAAGATACTTAAAAAAGGGAGGTTAAAAAATGATTATTGTCAGGATACGAGGAGGCTTGGGAAATCAGATGTTC
>CAZOBL010000079.1:0-8575 GCA_964578185.1 uncultured Thermoplasmatales archaeon | reverse complement strand
CCTATGAATGGTAGCCCTGGTCTTATTTTTGCTTCTTCATCTATTTCTTGTAGTCTTTGATTTGCACGGTGGATACTTCCAACTGATAGGATTATGCCAACAAATAATCCGATTATTATTAATGTGATTATAAAGAGTATTGTTACTTTTTTTGGATTCATTTTTTCTACGAAGGGTATATCTACCATTTTTTTCTTCCTCTTTTAATCTTTATTTTTCTTTATTAATTTTTTTTACTAATCTCTCCCAAATTTCATTGAAATATTCTTCAAGTTCTTTTAAATCGTCTGAGGGAAAGTATGCTTTTCCATATTTTTCACCTATAGATATTATGATATTGTTTTTTTCTAAAATATCTAGGTGATATCTTATAGTTTTGTAATTTAGATTTAAAACATTACATAGTTCATGGGCGTTACTTGGTTTTTTAAAAATTTCTTTTAGAATTCGAATTCTATTTTCCCCGCCTTGAGTATTTACTAGTAGCCATCGTAGGACGTATTTTAGCTTGCCCATTTTGTTTTCAAATCTTGTAATATTTGTTTCTTAAAAAAGTGTTGTGTATTGTATATCCTCAAGAGTGCAATGTCTCCTGTTTATATGGAGGGTTTTGTTTTGGAATTTGGGTCTAATTTGTAAACAAACTATATATATGCTATTGGTTTATTTAAAATAAAAAGGGGGAAATTTTTAAATTAAAAAAAGTTTAGTAATTTTAGGCATATGTGCTATCTTTATTTCAATGCCTGCGTTTTCTGCATTATCGGTGGGCAATCTAGAAAATGAGATGAATTCATCTACTCAAGAATTTTTAACAGATGAGTATGACGGAACATTTGTTGGTGGAATGGGTAGGCTCTATAAAGAAGATGGTGAATGGAAAAATGAGACCTATTCATATCTAGCAGGAGTCTTCAAAGGTAAGAGACTTTACGGTAACATTTACAACCTTGATGAAGAACAAATCGGGTCAATTGGTGCATATTTTGGAAATAGAATCATAATTGGTTTTATAGAAAATATGGATGGTCAGAGAGCACCTATTATCGGTTTTCTATTTGTCAATAATGAATATTTTGCTGGGCGTATAATGAGTCTTTTTGGTCCTGCACCACATATATATGGTAGATATACACCAAACTAATTCTTATTTTCTTTTTTTTTATTGTTGTATATTTTATTTTGATTTTTTTTGTTTTGTGATAAATTATGGTTGAATTTGGGTCAAATTTGTAAAAAATCTATATTAAAAATAGTCTGCATAAATACTAATTAAGAATTTATCAGGAGTTGAAAAAAATTGAATAAGAAAACAAAGAAAATAATATCTATATTTGCAATTGGTATGTTAGTGATGACCGTTGCTGCATCGACTGCTAGTGCTTTCGGTTGGTTTAGAAAAACAGATTACAATGATTTAGTAGATAAATGGAGCGAGATTCAAACTGAAAAACAGAAACTATGTGATATGGCTGAAGATTATGGGCTTGAACTAGCGGATTTAACCTATCGGCAGAAACGTGAGGTTTTAAGAACTGCTCACCTGCTTAAAAGAGATGGTGCAAACAGAGAACAGATACGAGATGAGATGGTTGATATGTTGATTGATTTTGGTGTAGATTTACCTGATTTAACAGATTCACAGCGCTCCGAGATTAAAACCAAGATTAAAACAATGCTTGTAGATGACTATGGTTTTGTGTTTGTGGATTTAACGGATGGGCAAAAACAAGAGATAAAAGATTTAATAAAAGATATGAAACAAGATGATGCAAGTGAAGAGCAGATTAAATCTGAAGTAAAACTTTTATATGAAAGCTATGGTGGGGTAATCCCTGAGTTATCTGAGGTTGAAAAAGAACAAATTCATACTTGGATACATGATATGCTTGAAGCAGATTACGATCTTGATTTACCGGATTTAACATATGAGCAGAGACAAAATCTGAAAAATCAAAAAAATGAAATTAAAGAACTTCAAAAAGAACTAAGAGATTTACTTAAAGATGCAAGGTTTTTTACAAAATATAGATTTGTAAGACATGTGCGTAGAAACCACAACTAAAATATCTCTTTTCTTATTTTTTTAATTGTTTTTTTATATCTTTTAGTTTTTGTGGCATAGATGTGTCATCTGGTAGTTTTTTTATTGTATCAATCATAGCTTGGCATAGATCATAGAAATGATTGGGTAGTAGGCGCATAACAGATATATGTTGATTGCGAAAACCTATTTCATAGGCGTATTTTTCATCATGTAGATTTCCATATCCTTGAGCGATAAAGCAATCATTCTTTTTTTGTATTATACTCCAGGTGCCATATCCATCTCTTACAGTGTTTTTTTCAAAATTTATTTTCATATTTTTTCCTGATGTATTCTATAAGTTTACATGTTATAAATCATTTTATCAACTCATATTCTTATTCTGGAAAAAATCTAAGTGTTAGCATACAGATTTGTTGTTTAAGTTAATGTATATGAATGGTTTTTTGATTTTTTAAAAAACTTTGTTGGTAGAAGCCTGTGATACCAAAATAGAATATACATATACCTAATATTATCAGCGTAGTCCAATCAAATAGTATGTCAAAAAGGCCTGGTTGGTAGTATGAGTGGGGTTGAAATAAACCCTGGTATATCATACGCATTCCATGTGCTATCATTATTGCACCTGAAAATACAAGCAGCATGGTTTTGATTTTTTCTTTTTCAAATTTCATCTCTACCATGTCAATCTTTGACATAATTATTATTTAAAGTTTATCTGTCTTTTTGTCAAAATAGTAAAAAAACAATGTTTTTATATAGAAAATATAAAACACACTCCTTTTAGAGAGTTATATACTACATGTAAAATATTTGCATTATTCTTTTTAAACAAGATACAATTTTTTGTTTTAATGAGAAAAATAAATGATATTAAACTAAAGTTTCAAAGACAAAATCAATCTGAATTTATGCCGATATGCCCGGACTGTGGCCTTCCAATCAACAAAAATGCCCTGAGGTGTCCATATTGTGCCACATATGTAGATAAAAAAATTGGTAGGTGAAAAACTATGATAAATAGCTATGATACATGTTTTAATGATTTAAAACAGAGGTATTTTTCCGAGCAAGAGCTAAAGCTTCTGCAGGAAATCCGTAAATAATTTTTTTTTATCTTTTCATTAGTCTTGATGAGCGGTATCCTATTATTCTTGCTACTGCATTGAGTATTAACACCATTAGTATTAGAATGAATGCTGCTGAGTATACTTTTTCTCCAAGTATTGGGACACGTAATGCTTCATCATAGTAATAATAAATGAGTATTGGCATAGATCCTGCGCTATCCATTATTGAGGTTGGTATTGATTGTGCATAATTTGCTGTTAGAAGTACTGCTGCGGTTTCTCCAATCGCACGGCCCATAGAAATTATCACTCCACTGATTATCGCAGCTGTTGCAGGTGGCAGTATCACGGTTCTTATACTCTGCCATTTAGTAGCACCTAGTGCAAGGCTTCCTTCTTGAAATTCTCTTGGTATTGCTTTAAGTGCTTCAATTGAACTTCTAAGCATAAGTGGTATCACCATAAATGCGAGTGTTATACCACCAGCTATTAGACTATATCCAAACCCTAGATATAACACAAATAGCATAAAGCCAAATGCACCAAATATTATAGATGGGGTACTTGCTAGGGTGTCTGATGTAAAGAGTATTATTCTTGTTAGTATATTGTCTTTTTTAGCGTATTCTTGTACGTAGATCGCCGCACCAATCGAGAGTGGTGCAGCTATTGCTATACCAAAACCTACTAAATACAAGGAGCCTACGATGGCGTTTAGAAAACCTCCTTCTTTTCCTCCTGCTATTTCTCTTTGTGTAAAAAAGTCAAGATGTAAAGACAGCCCTCCGTTTATTATGATATCTGCTAAAATGTATAAGATAAAAAATGATACAAGTACTCCGCATAATATTAGTATAATTGTTATTATTTTTTCAAAATATTGCGCTTGTTTAAGTGATCTAAAACGTTTTTTTGAAAAAAGTTTTTTTATTTTTTCATCATCTTCATCTGAGAAATCATAGTGTTTGTTTTTTTGTATGTTTTCTTCTTTGTCTTCATTTAAGAGTATATATTCATCTGGTTTTTCTACTGATAGTACTTCAAATGATTCAGTTTCATCTTCGTATTCTTTTTCATATTCATTTGTTTCAATTTTATTAGGTGTATTGTTGAATTTAGATTTGAAAATTTTTTGGAAAATAGATTTTTTATTTTCTCCTTTGATTTCTTCACTTGTTTTCTTTTGAATATATGCAATTATTATGTTTAAAACAAAAACCATTACAAAAAGTATTGTACCTATTGCAAAAAGGCTATGTCGAGTTATTGGATCATTGAATGTACATTCAAAAAAAGCCGCTATCACACCTGTCATTGTTACACCTGAGTCAAAAACTGTTTCAGGTATTCGCACTGTTACACCCATAATCATCAAAACAGCCATGGTTTCACCAATAGCACGTCCTGTCCCAAGTATAATTGAGCTTACCACACCAGATTTTGCTCTTGGAATTATTATTTTTCTCATAGTCTGCCATCGAGTAGCACCCATTGCCAAAGATCCTTCTTTTAAAGAGCGACTAACTGAATGTATTGCATCCTCTGATAACGTGATGATAATTGGGATTATCATAATGCTGAGCACAACTGATGCGGTAAATACACCTCGTCCCATATTTGATGAATATGAAAAAAATTCTATATGTTGTCCTAATGTATCTGCAATGATTGGATAGACGTTTTCACTTAGAAGCGGTCCAAATGCATAAAATCCCCACAGCCCATAAAGAACTGAAGGTATACCTGCTAGAAGTTCATATATTGGTCTTAGTATTTTTCGAAGTTTACTTGGGGTAAATTCTGCAAGAAGTATTGCAACTCCAACTCCAAGTGGAGCTGCTATTAAAACTGCAAGCAGAGTTGTAATAATTGTAAGTATTATAAAGGGTAAAGCACCAATCTCAGGTTTATCGCCGGGGACGTCTACAATAAATTCGGTGATAATTGTTCCTTCGTTGCTGGCTAGAGGAGTCACTGAAACATTTATTATGCTGCCGTTCTGTTCACTAATAATAAGATTTGATGGATCAGTATCATCAGTTATTAACACGTCATTGTAATATGTTTTAATTATTGCTTCTCCTTTGATAAGTTTATTTCTTATTGAAAGCTGATTTTTGGGAAGTCCACCTTTATCAATATTTATCTGATATACTGCCGTTTCTGTAGATGAAATCTTCTGGCTGGGATCTTTTACAGTTACAACTAAATTTTCACTATAAACAACCGTGAGATTTGCATTTGTATATATATTTGGATGTTGCTTTGATTTAATGGATAAATCTATCGTATACTCTCCGTCTATTTTACCATACACAAAATTTGGTCTAAAAGTAAATTTTTTTGTCTCCAATGGATTGAGTTTTATTTCCCAGGTTTTAATTATCTGATTGTTTTGGATTTGCTCGTTAAAATTTTCTGTTTCGATATTTTTTATAATAGGTCTGAATTTTTCTATACTTGTTGATTTAAGTATAAAAGTTTCTTTATTAGTTGCAAGGTTAGTTATCTGAAAATTTACATTGATTTTTTCTTTTTCTAATTTTAAAAGAAAACTTTTATGTTTGGGGTATATTAATACTCCATAATCTGATTTAATACAGTTTATAGAAAGATTTTTACTTTTTTGATAATATTGCGATTCAACAAATATTTTCAAAATTTCTTGATTCTCATCTGGTGATTTAATTGATATATTTACTTTTTTTAAACTATCAGAGCCAACGGATATATTCTTTTCATGTAGATTATAATCTAATCTGGTGTCTATACTGAGAGTGTATAAATCCTTTGAGCCCCCATTATTTTCTATTGTAACAGTTATATTTCTGTATTCATTTGAAGGAATATATAAAGGATTAACGTCAGTGCTTATACTAAAATCAGATGGTTCGACTGGGGTGGTTAATGTCACAGATTCTGAGAAAGGTTCATTGTAATAAGGATCCCATTCTGTGCCGGTTATTAATTCTACTGGGCCTGTTTCTTGAAATGCTGGTATACCCTCACTCATTACAAAAAAAACAATTAGAAAGACAATGATTGTGGTAGAGGATGCAAGTACAAAAAGTATTTTTTTTATTGCTTTTTCTTTGAATATAAAATAGAATAAAAAAAGTGTTTCTATCCCAATTAATACTAAAGTAAAAAATAAAATTGCAGTTGTTGATATGTCTTGGACATTTAATGTTTCATTAGGTTTTAATAATATCAAAAATAGTATGTACAGAAAAAACTGGATTTCCCATAGTAGATAAAATATTTTTTTCTTTTTTTTAATTTTTAATATATTTGTTGCAATTATACCGATTTCAAGTGCGATAAATATTGGTGCAATAAAAAATGGTAGAGTGATAATTGCTGGTAGTATTATTAGTATAAAGAATAATATTTGTATTGTAATTATTGCCCAATGTGGTATTTGTGGAATTGAGAGTTTCATCTGTTAAAAAGTGATTATAGTTTTTTATTTAACAAATTCCAACATAGACTATATACTCTATATAAACAGGGTATAAATTTTCAAAATTTATTTATAAAAAAAAAGAATTTTTTTGGGGATATTATTCTCCCCAAAAATATTTGTTTGTATCTTTAGTCAAAGATACTTACGTAATCGTTGCCGTTTAAGAATGCATAGTTGTTTTCTGTCCATAGTACGTACTGGATGAATTTTGCTTCAAGACCAGTTGGTTCGCCATCTGTGATATAGTTAAGTGGACGGCTACCTTTATAGACACCAGATCCGATATCTCCAAAGTTTGGAATACCTGAATTGTTTTCTGTGTTGTAATCGTTGGTGGTAATTAATGAAGTATCGCCTTCTGTGTAAGGTGCGTATTGAATCATTTCAACACTATCATCATTTTTTGCAATTCCGTATGCCATGAAACCAAGTGCATTAGAATCTGATGCTATTTCATCTATAAGTTCTTGGTTACTCATTACTGAGTGAGCGTTTGTTGCACTCATGGTGATTTGGCTATCAAAATCTCCGTCCATCAGTTTTTTACAGAAACATTCCTCGGTACCAGATTTTTCTGATCGGTCATAAACTTGGATTGTTCCACCAGAACAGTAAACACCGCTACCTGGATAGGTTTCTACTTCATTCCATTGAATCAAATCGTCAACAGTTCCACCATTTTCACCATCCATATTGAGTGGGTCGGTTGCACCATCCAGTCCACCATTTAAACCATAGATAGTTTTTAATTGGGTGGCATTTAAGATTTGTATATCTGTATGTCTAGTGATTAAAACAACACCATCATATCCTATTGTGGTGACGACCATATCTGGATATGTTTCAAAATCATCGCTACCTGGGTTTTTGGATGCAGCACCAATATCAAGGATGTTTTCTCCGGCACCTATTATACCGCTGTCGCTTCCACCTTTTTTGACTTCTATTTTATATTGTGGAAATTCATCCATGAATTTTTCTGCTGCATCTACAGTTACAGGATAAACTGTACTACTTCCACCGATTTGAAGTGTTGATTTTATTTCTTCTGTGTCTATATCATCTGTTGTTCCTTCTTGCCAGTCGGCTTGCCATACATAGAATACACCAGCTGATCCAACTGATACTAGGACCAACATAAGTGTTGCTATTACAGGCGAAACCGCTTTTGCGTCTTTTACAAATTTTCCTATTTTCATTTTTTTCGTTTTCTCCTTTACATTTTTTTGGGTTTTTCCTCCCCTATAAAAACTTAAATGAGAGTCATCGGAAAATCCCCAAACTATGAGCTTTTTTTTGTTGTGCTCAAAACGAAAAATACAGACTAATTTTAATAGCATTGTTCAAATAAAATAAATAGTGACAAGACCACTAAAGAGCACTAACAACAGATATATTATGCAATTACTCGAATATATTACTCAATAGCATATAGTATCTATATACATCATTTTTTAATAGCAAACAACAACTAAAAATCTATAGAGATTATATGATAAAAAAACTCAACAATTTAAAGGATTCCATAAAACGAAATAACACTAAAAAAACTTCCTATAACCAACTACTCACAGAAGAACAAAAACAAAAACTAAAAGACAAAGCAAAACAACTAGAAAAACAATTTCTTGATAAACATAATACAAGTGAAAAAATAATCCTACAACAAGAAATGGGTTATATGAGAAAACAAATGGATAAAAACAAAACCAAAGTAAACATCACATACCCGGTAAACCCACCATATGCATTCATCAACATATTCTTCAACCAAGAAGAAGGAGAATTCAACTACCTAGTAAAAGAACCCAAACTAAAAGAAAACGAAGCAGAAATGCTTAAAACAATCAAAGAAAAAGTAGAATCAATGATGGATCAAGAAGAAGTACCCATCAAAGAAGACCAAGTGTTTTCAAAATCCGAAGAACTCAACCAGTATCTAAAAAAAAGATTCAATGACGTAGTAGAACTATTTGATATACCCGTTAA
>CAZOBL010000078.1:0-8718 GCA_964578185.1 uncultured Thermoplasmatales archaeon | reverse complement strand
ATAAAAAAATGATGAAAGATTTCAAAAAAAGATTTATTATATCTTTAATTATAACTGCTCCTGTTCTTTTTTTATCTCCTTTAATACAGCAGTTTATTGGAATTAAGTTTACTTTTTTTGGTAGTAGTTATATTCTATTTGTTTTATCGTCGTTGATTTTTTTTTATGGCGGTTGGCCATTTCTAAAAGGACTGTATAATGAACTCAAGGATAAATCACCAGGTATGATGACACTTATCGCTGTTGCTATTTCTGTTGCTTATTTTTATAGTTCGGCTGTTGTCTTTGGGCTGCCTGGAAAATTCTTTTTTTGGGAACTTGCTACACTAATAGATGTAATGCTTTTAGGGCATTATATAGAGATGAAATCAATTATGGGTGCTTCAAATGCTCTAGAAAAACTTGCGGAGTTGATGCCTGATACAGCTCATCGTAAAACAAATGGAGAAATTAAAGATATAGATGTAGATAAGATACAAAAAGATGATGTTTTACTTGTAAAGCCTGGTGAAAAAATTCCTTCAGATGGAGTCCTAGTTAAGGGAAAAAGTTATGTTAATGAGTCTATGATTACAGGTGAGTCTAAACCAGTTCAAAAAAATAAAGAAGACAGAGTAGTAGGTGGTTCAATTAATGGTGATGGCTCTCTTGAGATAAAAGTTGAGAAAACAGGTGAAGATTCCTATCTTTCAAAAGTTATTGACTTGGTAAGTGAAGCTCAGGAATCTAAATCTAAAACTCAGAATTTGGCGGATAGAGCTGCTTTTTATTTAACTATTATAGCGTTAAGTGTTGGAACTTTTACATTGCTATCTTGGGTTTTTATAGGTGAAAGTTTTGTTTTTGCAATTGAGAGAATGGCTACCGTCATGGTAATAACATGCCCTCACGCTTTAGGTCTTGCTATACCTTTAGTTGTTGCAATATCTACTACTCTTTCTGCAAAAAATGGTCTTTTAATACGTAATCGTACATCTTTTGAGAATAGTCGGAAAATTTCTACAGTAGTTTTTGATAAAACGGGTACTTTAACTGAGGGTGTTTTTGGTGTTTCTGATATAAAATCTGTTAGTAAAAACTATGATGAAGAAAAAATAATTAAAATAGCTGCTTCTCTTGAACAAGATTCTGAGCACCCTATAGCAAAAGGTATACTTGATAGAGCAGGGGAAAAAGGTCTTGATCTTTTTGATGTCTCTGATTTTGAAAATATTAAAGGCGAAGGGGTAAAAGGACGAGTTGAAGATATGTTAATAAAAATTGTAAGCCCTGGTTTTTTAAAAAAAGAAAAAATTGTTATCCCTAAAGATTTAAAATCATATGAAAGCGAAGATACAGTTGTTTTTGTTGTTGATGAAAACGATGTTATTGGTGTAATAGCCCTATCAGATAAAATTAGGGATGAGTCATATAGTGCAATTGAAAAATTAAAAGAAAATGGAATAAAATGTTGGATGCTTACAGGAGATAATGAATCTATTTCTAAGAAAGTATCAGATGAGTTAGGTCTTGATGGATATTTTGCTGAAGTATTGCCTGATGAAAAACAAGAGAAAATAAAAGAATTACAACAAAAAAAAGAATTTGTTGCTATGACTGGTGACGGAGTAAACGATGCTCCTGCTTTAGCACAAGCAAATGTTGGTATTGCTATTGGATCGGGTACTGATATTGCTGCTGAAACTGCGGATATAATTCTTGTAAATAGTAATCCAAAAGATGTGACTAAACTTATTATGTTTGGAAAAGAAACACATAAAAAGATGATACAAAACTTGTTTTGGGCTACTGGATATAATGTTATTGCAATACCACTTGCTGCAGGTATTTTGTATAATCAAGGTATTATAATATCACCTGCTGTTGGTGCTGCTTTAATGTCAGTTAGTACAATAATAGTTGCAATTAATGCTAAACTTTTGTCTAATAAGGATGTTGTTAAAAGTTAAATTAATATTTTTACTTTTATTGTGATAATAATTCTTCGATATCATTTAGACATTTAGCAATTTTTTCGCCTTTAGGGGTTAATGAGTAATATATCGCTCTATTTTTTGTTGCTTTTCTTTTTTTAATTACTTTATTTTTTATTAGTACTTTAAGCGCTCGTGAGCATGTTGAGTTATTGCTTATCTCAATATCTGGGTGGTTATTGTAGAGTTTACCTGAGATTGTTTCTCCGTTTTGTTGTAAATAAAGAACTATCTGTAATATTCCTCTTTGTCCTTCGATTTCTTTTATTATGTTGTTTGTGCCCATTTTCCCTCATTATTATGTATGTTTATTGTTATTATTTAATTTATCGTTTAACGTTAATCGAAACATTTATATAATACTTTCAACAAAGAATATAACGATAAACGATAAATAATAAATTATTGGAAAAAATTAGGATTATGAAAGCAAAAACATTACAAATTGAAGAAAAAAATAAATGCCCAGAATGTAAAAGCAAAGATCTAAATAGGGATAGCTATCGGGCAGAAGTAGTATGTAACAACTGCGGTCTTGTACTAGATCAAAATCTAATTGATTACACACCTGAATGGAGAGCATACAACAAAGAAGAAAAAGATAAAAAAGCAAGAACAGGTGCACCAATGTCACCACTCCTATACGATAAAGGATTAAGTACAACTATAGGCTGGAAAAACCGAGATTCATATGGACAAAAAATACCCACACGAAATAGAGCAAGTCTCTACAGACTCAGAAAATGGCAAAAAAGAATAAGATTCCAAGATGGAATACACAGATCACTCTCCATTGCACTAAAATCATTAGACAGAATGTCCTCAGCATTAAACCTCCCAAGAATAGCACGAGAAAACGCAGCAGTAATATACAGAAAAGCCGCAAGAGAAACTCTAATCAGAGGACGAAGCATCGATGCATTAGTAGCAGCTGCAATATATACATCATGCAGACAATGTAACTTACCAAGGACACTAAACGAAATTAGTAAGAAAGTAGATATTCCTAAAAAAACAATAGGAAGATGTTACAGGCATCTATCAAGAGAATTAAAACTAAAACTCTTACCAACCTCGCCAAAAGACTACATTCCTAGATATGCAAACCAACTAAAACTAAGAGGAGAAACGAAAGAAAAAGCAATAGAAATAATTGATGAAGCAGCAGAAAAAAAACTATTTAGTGGAAGAGGACCAATAAATATAGCATCAGCAGCTCTTTACATGGCTGCTTTTTTATGCAATGATAGAAGAACACAAAAACAAATATCCGAACTTACAGGCGTCACAGAAGTAACAATAAGAAATAGATACAAAGAACTATCAGAAGAACTCGGGATCGAAATAGACACCTAAATTTTTTATCTATTCAATCTCTTCCAAGTCTGATAGTTATCTTAAGCTCATCTTTTGCGTTTTCCCAGATATTAAACATTTCAAGATCCCAATTAGGAACCTCATCAAACAAATCTTGCAATTTAGTTATCTCTTCTGGATTTATTTTCAAAATATTTCACCACCTATTCATTTTTTCCATTTAAACTTAATTTCAACTTCGTTTTCTTCTTCATCGGTTTCAAAACTATACTTTACATCAACATGCTGTGGAATATCAACACTCTCACCGTTAATCTCTAGAGTACCTTTTCTAGTTTCAGAAGCAATCCGTGCAATAAAATTAGCTAATTTTTCTTTACTGTAAGAAAAACTGTTTTCATATTCCTTTTTATCATTCATGTTAAAATCTCCTCTTTTTTCCTCCAGTTACCCGAAACAGGATCTTTATCATATTTTTTCTTAACAGCAGACCAAGCAACTTTATTTGCTACTTGCTCCAAAGACTCCGTTCCTTGCCTCTTATCAGGATTTTTATATTGTTCCCACGCAGAATTGAAAGCCTCTATGAAAATCTTTTGAGCCTTCCTAGGCAGATTGTATCTCACCTGTTTTGGTAACTCATCTATTTTTTTATATGGCATATATCTTCCCCTCAATCAAAATAAACTTATACTTAAAAAAATAAAATATAAAAAATTATTTGACATCTACTTTTTTTGCTTTAGCACTCTTTTTAGGTTCAACTTTTGGGAGCATTACGGTTAAAATACCATTTTTAAATTCAGCTTCTACTTTATCTGATTTAATCTCCTCAGGTAAATCAAAGTTTCTGTAGTAACTCATACTACTTCTTTCACGCCTTAACCAATTTTTCTTTTCCTCTTCTTCACTTTTTTTATGTTCAGCAGATATCTCAATGTTGTTTGGAGTTACCTCGATATTGATATCATCTTTAGGTACACCTGGCATCTCCGCAGAAACCTCATATTTGTCACCATGATCCGCTACATCAGTTGACGGCATTCGGATATCACTAGCTATCCTTGGAAAATTGCCACTTGGAGTAGACCAAAAAAGATCATCTAGGTTTGATCTAAATCTATTGAATATCTCATCCATGTTAGACCAGACATCGTAGGGTGTTCTCTCTGTCATTTCCCTTTTTTCTTTCTTCGGTCTTATACTTAATTTATCCTTTAAACTTTCCTTCTTTGCCATACTCAATTCACCTCATGTAAAATTTTAAAAGTAAATAAATATAAAATTATAACTCAATTACAGTTTGAAAATAGTTAAAAAATAAATATATCTTAAAAATTAATCTTTTATAGTTTTTTATTCTCCTCCTCGAAAATCATCACATGGTTCATCATCTTGCATAGGTCTAGCATGTTCTGGATGTGCTGGTTGAAGACATATCTTGCGGCTTACCTTTTTCATAGTTTCACCACAGCACTCTGGAGGTTCACTATCATCTTCAATTGTTGCAGTTTGTTTACAGGCTAAACATTTATAGTAATCCATAAATTTTCACCTCCCTTCATTTTTTTGATACATATTCAGCTAATTCTAACAATTTTTTAGCATAACCTGCTTCGTTATCATACCAAACAAGGACTTTAGCCATATTTTTATCAACAACTCTCGTAGAGTTTCCATCAACAATACCTGAATGAATATTGCCAAGAATATCTGATGAAACTAAATCCTCTTCAGTATAATCTAAAATACCTTTAAGCTCATCTTTTGATGCATTTTTAAAAGCCGTATTTACTTTTTCAACCGAAACATCATCTTCAACTTCTGCTACAATATCAGTGATAGCACCATCAACAACAGGAGATCTAATAGCCATTGCATCCATTTTCCCTTTCATTTTAGGTAAAACCAGCTCCGTTGCCTTTGCAGCACCAGTCGTAGTGGGCACAAGATTTATAGCAGCAGCTCTTCCACGACGTCTCTTTCGCATATCACCATCTATAAGATTTTGACTAGTTGTATAAGCATGAACAGTGGTAACAAGCAAATGTCTGACATTAAACGCATCATCTAAAACTTTAACAGCAGGAGCTAATGAATTGGTCGTACAAGAAGCATTTGAAATAATAGTATGCTCACTAGGATTATATTCAGATTCATTAACACCCAAAACCACAGTTAAATCTGCGCTCTCAGAAGGGGCGCTAATAAGCACTCTTGAAGCCCCTGCTTTAAGATGTTTAGCAGAATCCTCTCGCCTTCTAAATAAACCTGTACACTCTAAAATTATATCAACATCTTCTTTCTCCCATGGTATATCAGAGGGGTCTTCTTTGTTATAGATACTAATTTTCTTTGAACAAATCTGTAAGTAACCCTCTCCATATCCTACATCAAAAGAAGGACTACCAAAAACGGAATCATATTTCAAAAGATACGCAAGATCCTCTACTGATGCTAAATCATTAGCAGCAACAATATCAATGTTTTCAGTATCATATTCTATAAAATGTCTTAATACAAGACGTCCAATTCTTCCTAGACCATTAATACCAATCTTTTTCATCATATCAACAACACATAAAATAAAAAAATTTAGCTATTAAACAGTGACTTAAAAACAAATCAAAATTAATTAAATAATAAATAAGAAAAAAGATTATTTTATACTTATATGATTATCATTTTCCTCACTGTAACTTACTTCATTTTTCTTCTCAAGTACTACATCTAAAACACCGTTTTTATAAGTAGCATTAGTTGTCCTTGGTTTTACACCACAAGGCAAAGAAATCCTTTTATGAAATTTTCTTTGAGGTGTATCAACTTTTATTTCAAGTTCGTCATCAACTATATTTAAATCAATATCTTCTTTTCTAACACCAGGTAAATCAAGCGTTACTGAAACATTATTTTTATCTTCGATAACATCAAGGATAGGTTTTTTTTCATCAGAAATCTTTTCTTCACAAGATTTTCTCGGATAATTTCCAAACTCACGTACCTTTGCCCTACCAGTTGGACCAATATTTATATTAAAACCATGAACATAGGAATTACCAGGTTTCAATTGATGCCTAGCGACATCTAATAATGATTTACGGATCATCCTCTCAATATCATTAATCATTCTTTTAAATTCTTTATTTTCATCCAATGTATGCTTATGATCATTCTTATCCTTATCTTTATTATTGTTATCAGAGTTCATATCTCTCACTTCAACTAATTTTTTAGCTTAAAGGTTTTATTAAATGGTTACTCAAAAACAACTTAAAAACCGTTATTTTTTAGTTAAAAATACTACGATAAAAAACTATAAAAATCTCTAAGTTGGATGTTCATTTAACTCCACCCAATATTCACCAATTTTACGAATGACTTCAATAAACTCATTAAAATCAATCGGTTTTTGAATATAACCATTAGCACCAAGACTATAAGATTTTATCAAATCCCCCTCTCCTGTAGAAGAAGTCAATACAACTAAAGGTATAAAACGAAGTTTATCATCATTTTTAATTTTTTTAAGTATCTGAAAACCATTAACCCGGGGTAAATTAAGATCCAACAAAATTAAATATGGTTTACCACCATCATATCTACCTTTATCTTCATAAAAATAGTTAAGCGCTTCTACACCATCGGTGACAATATCCAAATTTATTTTATCAGAATATTCACATCTATCAAAAGCTCTTATTGTAAGTTCGATATCATCCGGGTTATCCTCAATTAGTAATATCTTTTTATCCTGCATTTTTTTATTATCCATCTAATCTTCATTTATGTAGCGCCATTTTCAATGAAACAAATACATATATACTTAACTAAAAAATAAATTAAAAAAATATAAAAAATAATTCAAAAAACAACTTTTAAGCTGTCTCTCTTTTATGAAGCAGAGTTTTACCTTTGTCAGATACAAAAACTGTTCTAAGCTTCCCTTGTCTTTTAGTAAAAATCAATCCTTTATCTTCCAACCCCTTGAGTCTTTTTGCAGCAGTTGAATATGCAATACTAAATTTATTCATAATTTTCTTATAAGGAACTAATGCATTTTTTTCATTCTGTTGGAAAATATATTTCAACATATTATACAGATTATCTTCTATTATAATCCCTTCAACCTTCTGACTTGGAAGCATCTGAAGTTCATTTTCAACTATCGCCATTTTATTTTCATCAATCATCGAAGGGTCAAAACGTACAAAAAGAATAGATCTATTCTTGATAGTTATCTCATTTAGCTGATATAACGCATTAAGGAATTTCTCAAAAGTAAAACGTGTAATAAGATAATGTAACCCATCAAGAAGAACCACTGGATTATCATTGTTATCAGTAAAATTTTTAACTTTTTTAACAAGTGTTTCAAGATCTGAAATATTTGTAAATTCACCTAAATTATTCTCACTTAAAAGTAAAACATCTACATCACTTGAAACAATTGTTTTAACAATCTCAGGATTAGAACGAGTAACAAAAAGACCGCTGTATTTAGAATTAGCTAGATCATTAAATAAATCAACAGCAGCATCAATTTTTTCATTAGGAATTAAATAACTATTACCAGAAATCAACTTACCATGTACTTCAACATCTTTAGTTATATCCTCACCAACAAACAAAATACCATTATTTTTTTTGTTTTTAGTTTTAATCTCCGAGGGTTTCAAACGAAGTATCTTCTTTGCTTTACCCTTAGTAATAACTGTAATATCTTCATGACCTGTGTTTTTACTCATATGTATAGTTTTTATAAAATCTGATATATTCTCAGATTTATCAAAAAGCGGTAGCTTTGTAATTGTTCTATTAAAAACATCATCTTTTTTATAGCCGGTTATCTTTTCTGCGGTATCATTCCAAAAAGTAACTCTATTATTTGCATCAACAGATATCATTATCTCTTTAGCACTGTTAAAAACATTCTGCAGATATCTTCTAGCCTCAACTGCTTCTTGCTCTAACTTTTTACGCTCAGATATTTCTTTTTTAAGTTTTTTATTCGCTTTTTCCAACTCAGAATATGACTCTTTCAAATCTTTTTTAACCTTCTTTCTTTCTTCTCTTACTTTATAATCTTTCAACTCTCTTTTTATAGCAGGAACAAGTCTTTGAAGATTATTTTTCATAATATAATCATGCGCACCAGCTTTCATAGAAGCGACTGCCGTATCCTCACCGATTTTACCAGAAACAACTATAAAAGGAAGACTTTTTTTAGATTTTTTAATAGTTTTTAACGCGTCAAGTCCACTAAATTCAGGTAACACATAATCTGAGATTACTATATCCCAGCTGTTATTATCAAGCTCCTCTTTCATATCTTCTTTGTTTTCAACTCTACGTATCGTTGGTGTAAAATCACCCTTTTTAAGCTCGCGTTTAATCAAAACAGCGTCATCTTCTGAATCTTCTACTA
>CAZOBL010000077.1:0-8820 GCA_964578185.1 uncultured Thermoplasmatales archaeon | reverse complement strand
CATTCACTGTCGAGGAAGCAGCAGCAGACGTAATCGGTGAACAGGTCACAGACCTGAGTAACCAGGTTACAGAGCTAGCAGGACAACTAGAGAATGTACAATCCGAGTTCGACGAGGTCAAGGGCGACATCGCAGATGTATCCGCAATAGCCCAGCAGGCAGTAGACGCAGCAACCGCGGCAAGCGAGGCAGTTCAGACAGTTGCCGAGACAGCCAACCAGGCAAACACGGCAGCCGAGAACGCACAGACAGCAGCCGAGCAAGCAAGGGACGCAGCGAACAGCCTAACAACACTGGTCTACGGAGCAATCGGCGCAGCACTAGTAGCAGCACTCGCAGCAATCGTCTCACTGATGCAAATCAGTAGACGAATCGCAGGCTAAAAAGCCAAAAACAAACCTTTTTTTATTTTATATTTACAACTTTCAAAAATAAATGTTACTATCTCACTAATATAGCCAAGAATGAATCTAAAGTTTAAGAATTAATGAAGCAAGTTTTTTTGCGCCATTTGGAAAAGAATACGGTTTTTTACGTTTTGCTTTTTCTATCGCCGCTTTTAGTTTATCTGGAGTAATGTCAGATAATACTAATGCATTCACTTTTTCAGCTAACCTCATCGCGTCCTCAACTCCTACTGTCCGAGTCCACGCCGGGTTAGGAACAATAACAGCCGGTTTCCCCAAACTTATCGCCTCCAAGACCGTTGAACCAAAATGAGTAACCACCACCTCAGCCCCAGCGAGAACTCTCAGAAAGTCATCTGAATAACTAAAAACCTTCCAATCAGGATGAATTATTTCATAATCTCCGGGGTTAATTTTTCCTGTCTGAAGCACCACATTATCCAAATCAGTCTTAGAAACTGCCTCAAAAAGAGTTCTATGTCCATAGGTTCCACCTGTTACCAGAATATACCCCCCATCCCAAGTGTCATATCCTGTCTCGGGTAATATAGGCCCAACCACTACACCGTCTAGTATTTTTTTCTGTTCTATCCAGTGAAGCGCGGTAATAGCTGAGATCGGCTCCAGAAATCTAGTTGTTAATGCAGGTTTAGTAAATCTGACAGGGCTCTCAATATTTACTATCGGGATGTTTCGTATCCAGGCCCATATTGCAGGTGGAAAACAGAAGTTGCTTCCCGTGCTAACTACTACATCAAAACTCTGATTCACATACTTGGAAGAGTTTATAAAAGATTTTACCAGTCTCGGAACAAAATAAATGTTAGATGTTTTAGGTCCCCTAGCCTTAATTAGATAATTTACTTTTCCTAAATTAATTAGCTTTCTAAAACTGGCTTCATCCCCTAACGGAACTAAAAAATGTAATTCAGCATGTTCATAAAGATGATTGGCTAACGAGTAGCCATAGCCTGTATGTCCTCCTCCACCAGCTAAGATCAATATTTTTTTTAGCAATCTATAAAAAAGTAGGTACTCAAATTAAAAAGAATATAGATAAAGCACTATTGAAGAAGGATGAGGATTATATGAAAAAGAATACAAAGAACTTAAAAGTGTTACACGACTGGGATGAACCTGTAAACGGGGGTTCATGGTACTTTCTAAAAGGGATAAAATACATGCTTTATGGAATATGTAAATTCCTTGGATTCCCCTTTTTAGTAAAAGATATCGCTGAGGAACCGAAAAGAACTGCCATATTAATTGCAAAATTGGACAAATTAACTGGGGTTCATGGTATATTTGGAATAAGAGACCATGTAACTAAAACATACCCAGATACTGTAGATGAATTAAAATCAATGAGAATGGAAGTGAGACGTCACATACATATTGGAGATAGGCCTGATCCAAATAGGAAGAGACTATGGGACCCACCCCTTAACCAACCAATAAGAACTTGGCAATATGATGCTGATTATATCTCAGGAAGTAAAGTGCTTCTTGAAGAAGATGAATTACCTATATGGCATGTAAATCAAGATTCTTCCAAAAATTTTAATGAATATATAAAATTTTTATATAATGCCCTCGTTCTTGAAGAAGATCTTTATAAATGAACGTCGCCAATTATTTTATTAACTGTTTACCTGTTGTAATAAGTGTCATAAGGGAAGGTAAAGGGTCTGATAAACTTAAATTATTATAATTATGGCTAACTACAGTTTTTAAAACAGACCTGGGATTTTTTGATTTACGAATATGTTTGGATAATGCTGGTTTTATGAATAGATATTTTGCCCCAATTTTATATTTACTGGGGGGGTCGATCTTTTTACCACAAGCTAAATTTATTAACATTTTGGGAAATTCACACCTGCTTTGATACTAAGATCAAGAGTTCCCCAGAATTTTGTATTTACCTCAATTAGAAAAGGAATTCCTTCTTTATTATACTTAAATTCAACTTGTGCTACGCCATGATATTTACATTTTTCTAAAAATGAATATGTGTACTCTAATAATTCAGAATCATATGTAGTAATATTAAAAATTCCCCCTCCTCCTGAGTTAGGATACATAAGAACACGTTTTTGTGTTAATCCTGCAATAGGTGTTCCTTCATTGAAAAGTACGCAGACATCATGAATTTGATTCCCAAAAATGTATTCTTGGATTAATGGTGAATCTGAGTTAAATGCTTGATCCTTTCTTGAATAATATTTTTTATCATAATATTTATCTACCAGATCTTTGGGGTTAAACGCATATCTTAGATCTTTTGCTGATGAACCTTTCCTTACTTTTATAACTGAAGGAAAAGAAATCTTTTTAGAAATTTTTTTCAAATCCTCTTTTGTTCTAGGTTTGTAAGTTTCTGGTGTGTGTAAGCCATATTTACTGGCTAATTCAATACAACTTTCTTTGTTATGTAATTTTTCTAAAACTTCATAAGTAGCTAATGGAACATTTGTATATTCAGAAAGTTGTTCTTTTTTGAATGATAGGGGGATTGTCGTATTAATTCCTACAGGAAGTATTACATCAGGTTTAATTTTTTTTATAGTGAATGTAATATGTTTGAGAAATTTTTCGATATTATCTGAAGGTTCTGGATAGGTTATTCTCCTTTTAACATACTTTGAAACATTACTAAGAGCTAACTTTTTTGAGTCCCCTGTAATTATTTTGTTACCCCTTTTAATAGCATGGACTATCGCTAAAGCGTTTGTTTGTTTTGCATCAAGAACGACAATTAACAAATTTACGTCTATACTTCAAAATGATGCTTTTATATTTTTGGTTATTTATTAAATCTTAAATTATCTAATAGAAAATAATATATTTTAATTTAATATGTATAAATGAAATGTCCGAAATTTTAAAGGCAACTCATCCAAGAACAATAGAAAAACATGTATTAACTTACATTAAGGACCGTTTATATAATCAGGTTTTATTAGATATTGGTACTGGATCAGGAATTTTTGGATATTTTGTAAGACTGATACGACCAGATTCTATATTAATTGGGGTAGATGTAAATGAAAGCTATGTATCCCAATTAAAACCTACAAGAATATATACTCATCATATTATTGCAACTGCTGGTAATTTACCTTTCAGACCTGTAATTCATATCTCCATACTGATAGAGGTTATAGAGCATTTAGTAAAAGAAAAGGGAGTAACAGTAATCCAGGATTTAAAAAAACTTTCAAAATATTGTATAATAACTACTCCCGAGAAAGGTAGAACCTCAAAACACCACAAATCCTCTTACACTATAAGTGATTTTACTAAACATGGATATACCGTAAAAAAAATTTCATATAATTATATCCCTTTCTCTTTGAAACTATTGAATAAGCTTAGATGCATTTTGTTAGGCTTAGGAACAGGAGAAGTTTTAATTTGTGAATACGATTCATAATATGCTATTCTTAACTTTTAGTTATCCATTACATTTGAATATGCCCTTAATATATTTTTTTCATATCTTTCCCATATCAAATTATTTTTAGCATACTTTACAATTTTTAGTGATTGATCTTCAAAATATTCTTTTTTATCTACAAGTTCTCTAATTATGTGTTCGAAGTCTTTAATATTATCAAAAACAATACAACTCTTTTCTAACGTTTTAGTAACTTGTTTAAGAGAAGAAGATGAAAGGACGGTTAAACCTGCATGTGAATAATTAGCAGCTTTATTGGGGAGACAGTATTTATGATAAGAATGCGGCCTCCACGGTAGTAGCCCTATATGATGACGTGTTAATTCCTCCAATAATGAAGAATATTCCATGTGCCCTTTTGATGTTATGTTTTTTGATGATTTTAATTCATTGTCTCCGATAATGGTGAGTCTTATGTTATCAAGTTTCTCAAAAACGTCCTTTATAAATTGAATGTCTCTGTGCTCGGATTTTGTGGTAAGATCATTACCAATGTAAACACATGAAAGATATGAATGTTTATTTTGAAATTTAATGTTTTCAACATCAGGAATTGTGGGAAAATTAGGTGTAAAAAACACATCACAATTATATTTCTTTAACTCTTCAACGATTTTACGGCTTACTGTTAATGTAGGTGTTTGAGATACAATCTCTTTTTGCCATACCCCCCATTTTTGTTTTGCATAATTTGTTGAAACCCATTTTTTTAAGTGATAAAATGAAGACGCATTATATTTTAAAGGTATTATGGGTGTCCAGTATTCATGGCTATCATATATGAAAGGCGATTCCAATTCTAAACATATCCGACCAGCAAATACGTCATGTGCGTGAATTATATCCGGATTTAATTGTTGTATAATTTTCTTTATTTTATTTTTCAATTGTTTCCAGAGAATTGGTGTATGTAATTTTACCAGCGGAGACCAATAGGTATTAATTATCTCTTTGAATAGAATTTTATCTAGCTCACTAGGTTGGGGGTTTGATCCCGCAAAATGGCAGACATGTCCATATTTTTTAGCTGTATATGCTGAACGTTCTACTCTTTTATCAGGGAGTGAAGAGTGAGATAGATGTAGGATTTCCATATTTGGCAGTAATATATCTTTTCAATTATATCAATTAACGTATTAGTTATCTAAAAACAAATAACTTTTTTTGGTTCTTCCTCTCAATATGGTTAATGACTAGTTTAAACCCAGCACTTGTATTGGGGAGCTATATTAACGGTTTAGGAACAATCCATTCTTTATCAAAGTATTGTCAAAAAATCCCGATAATAACTGTTGATTATAAAAAATCTAATTTTGGCTCTTACTCTCGTCATGTAACTAAAAGATATGTTTTCAATAATGACGAAGACTTTTTGAGAATTATCCAAGCAACCTATAAAAAATACGGTTTAAAACCTGTATTATTTCCAACAGGGACAGACTACTATACTGATCTGTTATACACATATTACAATAGTTTGAAAAAAATATCTTTTGTTCCAATAAATAATGATCTTAAGAATATAATTATGCGTAAAACACATCAACATAAAATAGCAGAGAAGATAGGTGTATCTATACCTAAGAGTATCTATTTTTGTAAAGATGAAGCTGAAAAACTACAAGATATTAAATTACCTCTGTTAATTAAATCAGACACGAGGTCATCCCTTGATCAAAGATTTCGTCTATCTAAAATATGCAATAATAACGACTTAGAGATATTTCTAAAAGACATACATAAAATAGATGTAGATAGGTTTCAAGCATCAGAGATAATACCTGGTCCATCATGTATGCTATACACATATGGTTCATATTATCATAAAGGAAAACCATTAGGAGAATACGTGGGGAGAAAACTTACTCAGTACCCAGAAAATTTTGGGGTAGTATGTATAGCAGAAAACAAATATAATAGACAAGTTCGTTTTCTTGGCAGAAAATTACTTAACCATATCGAATTTACGGGAATCTCCCAAGTAGAGTTCAAATATGACTTACGAGATAGACAATTCAAACTAATGGAGATTAATCCGAGATCATGGATGTGGATTAAACTTCCAACCGAATGTGGAGTAAATCTTCCCCTTATACAATATAAACACATGCGCGATGAGGATCTAATTTATGCCGAAAATATTCAAAATGATAGGTCAAAATTATTTGTAGATCTTCCCTCTGTATTAATCAAAGCGTTTAAATCCAATTTTAATGATATCTCATTTTTTTTAAAAAATATACCCATATCTACTTACTCTATTTTATCTTCAGATGATGTGATTCCTGGTCCCATGTTTTTAATTTCAAGGTTTAGGCGTAGGTTTAAAAATTTCGTGCTTCGTTAGATTTCTATAATGGTTTATGTATTGAACACAACATCGCCTTTTTTATATATCTTTTCATTCTTTATTTTAACATTATAGAGAAAATCTATATATTCTTTTAAAAAATATGAACGATCAACGTGCCATACCGGTATTTCGTCTTTGTTTAAAAGTACCTTTTTATTATTTACATATTGTTTATCATAATGCCATGTATTTTTAGATTGTTTTAGAGGTGGATCCCAGATTCGTTTTCTATTTGGATCTTTATAATTTTCGATAATATGTACATGTTTTCTAACTTCCACATTGTCATAGCTTGATAATATGTCATGTATTTCTGGATATTCCTTTTTTACAACATCCCTTATACCAAAAATGGGGGATACGTTACATAATATATCAATTTTTACTAATGTTTCGGCGTAATTTCTTAATTCATTTTTTACATCCTTAGTGAATCTAGGTCTGACTCCAAAAAGACTAAAAAAAGCATAAATAAGATATTTAAATCCGATTAGAGCTGCCCACTTCCAATTAAGATAAGGATCATCCCAGTCATGAAGGATCTTCATACACATACTCTTTCATAATTATGTAAAAAGTGTTATTGCTTTGAATAAGTGATTGTTTAAGTTCAATATGCTTTAATTTCTTGAACTCCAAACTAAGTATAGAAGAGAGTACTGTAGAGCATTTTATCATATAACTGTGAGATTTTTAAATATTGCTTAAAACAGACCACTAACTATAAACTAAATAAACTATAACATACTTGTATGAGATTAACCGTTGTCGGTATGGGTTATGTTGGTATCCCCGTTGCCGCATTATTTGCAGACAAACCCGAAATTTATGTCACGGGCATACAAAGAAACTCACATAGAAGCGGCTGGAAAATAGACCACATAAACAAGGGAAAAAACCCAATAGGCGGAGACGAACCCGGACTAGACCAGCTAATCCAACGAGTAGTAAAAAACGGCAAACTCAAGGTAACCGACGACACCTCCAGCTATAAGTCAGCAGACGCAATACTCATAACAGTACAAACCCCCGTAGACCACGACCACCAACCACGATACAATAGCCTACGAACAGTACTCCACGACATAGCCGAAAACCTCCAACCAGGCACCTTAGTAAACCTGGAATCCACAGTAGCCCCCGGAACAACAAACCACCTAGCAAAACCAATACTAGAAAAACAATCCGGGCTAAAAGCAGGACGAGACTTCAACCTCTGCTTCAGCTACGAAAGAGTAATGGTAGGCAGACTACTCCACAACCTCACAAAACTGGACAGAATCGTAGGTGGAGTAACCCCCCAATGCACCCAGCGAGGCATAGACCTATACCGACATATAGTGGAAGCCGAGTTACACGGCACCGATGCATTAACAGCTGAGATAAGTAAAGTAGTTGAAAACACGTACCGAGACGTGAACATAGCATTCGCCAACGAAGTAGCGCTCATATGCGAATCACTGGGAGCAGACGTACACGAGGTAAGAAAACACGTAAACAGCCTACCCAACATACCAGACAACCCAGCAGCCAACCCCTACCGAAACATGCACACACCCGGAGCAGGAGTAGGCGGACACTGCCTACCCAAAGACCCATGGCTACTCAAATACGGACTAGACACCTACGGAGACATACCCGTAAACCCCCGAATCATAGTAGAAAGCAGAAAACTCAACGATTATATGCCAACGCACATGAAAACACTACTCCACGATGCACTAGCAGAACAAGAACTAGAACCAGAAAACACAGACGCAGCAATACTTGGCTTCGCGTTCCTTGAGAACAGCGACGACCCCAGAAACACACCCACCATACCACTATACAACCAACTAAAAAATGAGCTAAACCACGTAATCATCCACGACCCACACATTCCAGAGTATGAAGACTACCCTATCACAACAGACTTAACCGAAGCCCTACAGAGCAAAGACGCGGTAATGCTGGTAACTAGACACCGTGAATACCAGGAACTATCTCTGGATCAGCTTAAAAAAACCCTACGTACACCAGTAATAATCGATGGGAGAAACGTCTGGAACCGACATCAGGCACTGGAGAAAGGTTTCAGCTTCAGAGGTGTCGGACTACCAAGAAAATAATTTCCCTAAATAGCCAGCTACTTTATCGTTCTAGTAATTCTTTTACCCTTAACCGCTCAGAGTATATTCTATGCCTGAGTTAGCAATCAACGGTGGAAAACCAGTAGCACCAGAAAGAGTAAACCTGGTAAAGCCAACATTCTATAAAAAAGACGAAGAAGACATATGCAATATACTGGAATCCGCGTACCTCCGACAAGGACCATACACAGAACGATTCGAGAAACAATTCAAGGAAACAGTTGGAGCCGAGTACGCTTACGCGGTTAGCAGCGGAACCGCGGCACTCCACGTAGCCTACCTAAGTCTACTGGAACCCGGAGATGAGGTGATAGCGCCAGCCTTCACATTCATAGCCACCATAAGCACAGTACACTACAGCAACGCCCACCCAGTACTAGCAGACGTAGACCCATACACATACCTACTCGACCCCGAAGACGTAAAAGAAAAAATCACAAAGAAAACAAAAGCAATAACCCCTGTACACCT
>CAZOBL010000076.1:0-9249 GCA_964578185.1 uncultured Thermoplasmatales archaeon | reverse complement strand
AATTATAGTTATCATTCTTTTTTTTTCCAAACCTGATCCTCCTCACAATCAACTAATACATAAATATAGTTCTGGATTAAAAGCTTACTATTATTGTATTTTCAATATAGTAAGATGAAAAAATAAAAAAAACAAAAAACTATAAGTTATATAAAATGATACAGAAAATATAATATTTAATACTCTAAGTTGGTGAGGATAGAATGGAGAAAAATGAAAATATATTTATTAAACTTGAAATTGGAAGAGATGCAAATACAGGGGCTCTAAATATTTTAACAAGATTTAACCCTGATGCACCAAACTTTAAAAAAGATGGAAACGGTTTCAGCTGGTCTCCAACACAAGAAGAAAAAGAATTCCTAAATCAAGCATTTGATATGCTAACAAAAAAATAAATTCTTTTTTCTAATATTGACAACTTTTTTGAATAGCTCTACTAACATTTTCTATATTAAGAAGAAATAGTAATTCATCTAAGCGTTCTTTATCAAAATTTTTTTGAACTTTATCTAATTGTTTATGAGCATTATAAAAAATTTCTTCTTGCTCAATTACCCCATTTAAAGATTTATCGATAGCATTCTGATAGATATGTTTACAAATTAACAATCCATCCTCGAAAGTTAATTCCTCTCTCATTACCTCTCCCAAAAAATATGAATACATTCAGGCTTTAAAAATTTTGTTAAAAATATTAATTTAAAACTTTATTATTACAAATATTTTTAAGCGAACATTTTAAACAACGCCTAGGATCATCATGATTTCTAAAAACCTTTTTTGTTTTAATCATCTCTCTCATATCCTCTATTGTCTGCTCAAGCTCATATCTAATCTTTGGGTTAAAATCAACTTTAAAACTACTGTTGTCTCCAAATTTTACAATGCCATATGGGACAAACTTTTGGTAATTCTCTTCAATAAGGTGACAATAAGCAGCTAGTTGAAATATATGATGATCTTGGGGTTTATCATAAAATCCACTTTTAAATTCAACGGGTATAATACTTTTTTTGTCTTTTACTATATAATCTGGTTTACCAGCAATTCTGTATTTTTTTGAAAAAAAAGCTTTAGCAGGTTTGTTGAGATCACTATATTTAATATCCCCTTTTTCTATATTGTATTTTTTTCTTATTTTGTTACTATCTTTACGTATTTTAATTGACAAAAAAATCATTATTAAACCAATAACTAAAATAATTATACTCATAAAACTTAGATTCACTAAAGGTTCACCTCAAAAATCATAATTAAAAATGATAATATAAGAAACAATATACCGATTAATAAAACGATATTTGCTAAAGATTTTTTATCCTTTGATTTATCTATAGCTTCCCCGAGTTTTTCATGTTTCATGTTACCTTTTATAAAAACTTTTGAATCGGGTTTATACCCAAGTTTTTGTAGATACCATGAAATCGAGCAGTAATGAAACTGACCTATCTCAGATGCGTTGATTACATTTGATTTACGGATATCCTCTTTTTTCATTGTACATTATAAAAATAGATTAAATTACTATTTAAAAAAATCCAACAGGTGATTGAAAGTAAAAAAAATATATGCAAAAGATATTATAAACTATTTTTAGAATACCTGCTGTGATTTGATCACTATGAAAAACAATATTAAAGATACACTTAGGGAACTCTCAGAAATATATGATAAAGAAAGCAACGACTCATATGTAAGCTTATATCTTAACAAAAACACAAGTGATAAATTTATAGATAGACGACGAAAAGCTTGCGAGTCAGTTCTAAAAAATGATGAGTTAACAAACTTTCAAAAAACTATGGATGACATTGAACAATACATCTCAAAAATAACCTATAAACATATCGCAGTATTTGCCTCTAAAAAAAATAATTTACTCGAACATGTTACATTAAATATTGACATTGATGATCTTTTAATTGTTGACTCTTCCCCATATTTACGTCCTTTAGCGCGTATCATAGATGAATGGGAATCATTTACACTTTTACTTATAAACACAAATAAAGCGAAGATTTTCTCTGTTTCTTTAGGGGAAATTACAGATACTAAAAGCGTTTCAGCAGATATAATGAACAAACATAAAAAAGGTGGATGGTCACAGGCAAGATTCAATCGTCTAAGACGCGGTGCCATTAAAGATTTCTATAAAGATGTAATAAAAGCCCTGGAAAAAAGATCAGATGAAAAAATTATAATCGCAGGTCCAGGAAATGCTAAAATTCATTTCAAAGAAATGCTACCACAAAACCTTATTGAAAAACTAGTTGACATTATCGATATTGATTTCGATGATGAAAAAAAACTTATCGATGAATCAATAAATCTTTTATCTAAAGACGAAAAGAAAAGAAGCGCTGATGCAGTCGTTGAGTTAAAAAACGAGATTTTAAAAGATGGACTAGCTGTATATGGAATTAAAGAAACTGTTAAAGCAGTAAGAAATGGACAAGTTGAACTACTTATAATTGAAAAAGACCATAAGATAAACGGTTGGATATGTGAAAACTGCCAAGCAGTAGAAGAGGGATACAAAAAAACTTGTCCGTATTGCGATAGTAATACTTCAAAGGTTGATGTAATAGAAGAAATACTTGAATTTGCTCAGAGAACAGATGCAGAAATTGAGTTTACTGACAGTGAAGAAATAGCAGATCTTGGTCATATAGGAGCAATTCTAAGATTCAAATAATATTTCAAAAATACACTAAATAAAAGATTTATGGAGATTATTATATGACATATACAATAGGCATCCGAAGAGAAGATAAAAACCAATGGGAGAAGCGTACACCTATTGTGCCAAAACATGCAAATGAACTTGTTAAAGATTACAATATAAATGTTTTAGTTCAACCCTCGCCAATCAGGGTTTTTAAAGATAAAGAATACGAAAATGCTGGTGCAAAAATTAGTGAAGATTTATCTGGCGCATCTGTAATTTTTGCAGTTAAAGAAATACCACTTGAATTGTTTCTAAAAAATAAAACATATGCCTTTTTTTCTCATACAATTAAAGGTCAGGATTATAACATGCCTATGCTTCGTGAGATGATGAAGTTGGATTGTAATTTAATTGATTATGAAAAAATTGTGGACATCAGAGGTCGTCGCCTGGTTTTTTTCGGGCGTTTCGCTGGTCTTGCTGGTATGGTTGATACTCTTTGGGCTCTTGGTGAACGTGTTAGATGGCAAGGTTTTAAAACACCTTTTTTTAAAATTCATAAAACAGTTGACTATGATGGTTTAAACGATGTTAAAAAACATATCGTGTCAATCGGTAAAAAAATAGAAAAAAATGGATTGCCTGAAGAACTCACACCATTGATTATCGGTTTTGCAGGCTATGGAAATGTTTCAAATGGCGCCCAGGAGATACTTGATTTACTGCCAGTAAGAGAAATACGTCCAGCACAAATCGAGTCAGTGTTACATAATCCTTCAAATAAATGTATATATAAAGTTGTATTCAAAGAAGAAGATATGGTTACACCAGTATCTTCTAAAAAAGATTTTGATTTGCAGGATTACTATAAACATCCAGAGAACTACACATCAATATTTGAAAATTATCTACCATTTCTTACGGTTCTTATGAACGCTATATACTGGGATGAGCGTTACCCTCGATTAATTACAAAAAAATATTTAAAAGAAAAAATAGCAGAGGAGGATTTCAAGCTTAAAGTTATCGGGGATATAAGTGTAGATGTAGCGGGTGCTGTTGAGTTTACTTTAAAGACAACAACCCCTGCAAACCCTGTTTTTGTATATAATCCATTAAATGATGACTTTGAAGATGGTTTTACAAGTGAAGGAATTGTTGTAATGGCTGTTGATAATCTACCATGTGAACTTCCACGTGAATCATCAAAAGCCTTCAGTGAAACATTAAAAGACTTTATACCCTCTATTGCTAAAGCAGATTACGCTGTGTCATATGATAAAATAGACCTACCCTCTGAGATTAAAAATGCGTTGATACTACACAAGGGAAAACTTACACCAAATTACAAGTATATCAACAAGTTTTTATAACTCTTTTTTGATTTCGCAGCCCTACAATTAATGATTAATAAACATCTATATTTTATAAGAGGTAATGGCTGGTTATGAAAAAAGTATTAATTCTTGGAGCGGGGATGGTCTCCAAACCTATAGTTAGATATTTTCTAAAACAAAATAATATTTTAGTAAGCCAGGCTAGTAGAACAGTTAGTAAAGCTAAAAATATAATTGATGGTCATGCCAACGGCGAAGCTTTAGAGTTGGATGTATCAGATAATAGCAGACTGGAAATTCTTGTAGAGAAAGCAGATGTCGTTGTAAGTCTTCTACCATATATATTTCATCCTAAAGTTGCAAAACTTTGTATAAAACATAAGAAACATTTAGTTACCACCTCTTATGTTTCAGATGATATGAAAAAATTAGATAAAGATGCAGAAAACGCTGGAATTCTTCTTTTAAATGAATGCGGTCTTGACCCTGGTATCGACCATATGTCTGCAATGCGTGTAATCCATAATGTTGAAAAAAAAGGTGGTAGAATCAGCAGTTTCAAATCATCCACAGGTGCACTACCCTCTCATGAAGCAAACAATAACCCCTTTGGATACAAGTTTTCATGGTCCCCTCGCGGGGTCCTTTTAGCATCAAAAAACCCATCAAAATGGCTAGAAGATGGAAAAATTAGAGAGTATGCAGGTGAACAACTTTTTGAAAACTACTATATACAGGACATAGCAGATGTTGGTAGTTTTGAAAACTATCCTAATCGAAACTCAATACCATACAAAGATATCTATGGTCTTAAACACGCCGAAACAGTTTACCGAGGAACTTTGCGGATGACCGGCTGGTGTGAAACTATGAGAAAAATAGTACAAATGGGCTGGTTAAATGAAAAACCACTAGATGGTTTTAAAGGAGAAACTTACGGGGATGTTACACGTTTTCTATTAAATTTAAAACCTGGTGATGATTTAGAAAAAGCAACCGCAGATTATCTAGAATTAGAAGCGTATTCAACTGTAATTAAAAGATTGAAATGGCTCGGTCTTTTCAGCGATATAAAACTTCCAGAGGACAAAGATAATCCTCTGGATTATTTGAATGTTTTAACTCTTGAAAAAATGTCCCTTGGAAAAAAAGAGATTGATATGATAATAATGCATCATGAGTTCACCGCAAAATATCCTAAAGGCAAAGAATACATTACATCAACTCTTGTAGATTATGGAATACCAAATGGTGATAGTGCAGTAGCAAAAACTGTAGCTTTACCTGCCGCTATTGCAGTTAAGATGATACTTGATGATAAGATAAAGCTTAAAGGAGTTTATATTCCAGTGGTTCCTGAAATATATAATCCAATTTTAGATGAACTTGAAACAATGGGTATAAAATTTCATGAAAAAACAATCAAAAAATAATATTCATTTCTTATAGAAATATCCAAAAATAATCAATATAATTCCCAAAACAAAAAATATGTTTCCGAGAGCTGAAAGTACATTTAGAGGAATAGGGTATTCATTTATTGGCACTGATGTAATAAAATAGTAAGTTAACCCGCTAATTAATACGGTCATTGGTATTGTAAAGAAAAAACCTACTATCATAATAATTTTTCCAAGTTTGATGCGATTCATTTTTTTATTATCCAATCATGAAACTTTTGTATCTTATAATAATATTTGGAATTTTTTCTATATTTTATCATATTGTTTGGTTTTTCCCAAACATTTTACAACCTTTTATAAACAACTGTTAACATAATTCTTAGTAGGGCTTAAATCTGGAAGGTTGGTAAGAAAAATATGAAAGATAAAAAAGTAATTTACTTAGGATTATTCTTTCTATTTGTGATAATTGTAATCTTTTTTATGCATGCAATAGACTATCAATCATTGATATGCTAGTGTGTCATTTATAAAATTATTTTCTCTCAAAAAATTTTTAAAATTTCTTTTTTCTAAAATCACTACTTTTGAATATTTTTCAACGCTTAACCGATACTGTTTTATAAGCACTACAGATACCCGTTAGACAGCAACAAATGTACTATGAATAATTGGAGGGTTTAACTTTAAAATGACTATGTTGGCTAAAGAGGTCCATAAGACGCTGGGGAAGTATATGCTTGTGGATGGATTCGATCTTGTTTTTGATATGAAAAAAAGTAAGGGCTGCAGAATTTATGATTCAAGAAATGAAAAATTTTTACTAGATTGTTTCTCATTTTTCGCTTCAGCTCCACTAGGATGTAATCACCCAGCATTAGATAACCCAGAGTTTATAAAAAAAATTGGTAGAGTTGCTGTTAACAAACCTTCAAATTCTGATAACTATACTGTTGAAATGGCCGAATTTGTTGATACATTCGGAAAAATAGCGGTTCCAAAATCCTTTGAGCATTTATTTTTTGTAAGCGGCGGTTCTCTTGCAGTTGAGAATGGTCTTAAAGTATCTTTTGACTGGAAAGTTAGGAAAAATATCGCTGGCGGAAAGGGTGAGCTTGGTACAAAAGTTATACATTTCAAGGATGCTTTCCATGGTAGAACCGGTTATACTCTACCTATGACCAATACCTTTGATCCAAATAAAACCAAATATTTCCCAGTTTTAAATTGGCCTCGTGTAGTAAACCCTAAAATTACTTTTCCTTTAACTGATGAAAACTTAAAAAAAGTTGAAAATCTTGAAGAACAAGCATTTGATCAAATAAATACAGCCATTTCCAATAACCCTAATGATATCGCAGCGTTAATTATTGAACCTATCCAAGGTGAAGGTGGTGACAATCATTTTCGTCCTGAATTTTTCAAAAAAATAAGGCAAATTTGCGATAACCATGATATCATGTTTATGCTTGATGAAGTTCAATCTGGACTGGGTCTAACAGGTAAAATGTGGGCATATGAGCATTTTGGTGCCACACCTGACATACTTGCCTTTGGTAAAAAAACTCAGGTTTGTGGTATAATGGTTAACAACCGAGTAGATGACGTAGAGGATAATGTTTTCAGGATCTCCAGCAGAATTAATTCTACTTGGGGTGGAAACCTTGTAGATATGGTTCGATGTCAAAAATATCTAGAGGTTATATGTAAGGAAAACTTGGTTAAAAACTCTGAAATTCAAGGTAAACGTCTATTAAATGGTCTTGAAGATTTAATGGAGAAATATCCTGATAAGCTTTTTAACCCACGTGGCCGTGGACTTCTGTGCGCATTTGATTTAGAAAATACTCAGAAACGTGACAGAATTAAAAATTTGATGTATTCAAAGGGAATGGTTATCTTAGGTTGTGGTGAAAAAACTATAAGGTTCCGTCCGCCTTTAATAATTTCATCAGAAGAAATCGATGAAGCATTAGAGATTTTAGACTCATCACTTTTTGATCTTTAAATATTTTTTTTATTCTATTTTTGTTTTTATATGATCCACTATTTTATCGATTTTAATTCTTTTTTGTTTGGTTGTATCACGATCACGAATTGTAACAGTGTCATCTCTGAGTGTGTCATGATCAACTGTTATACAAAACGGTGTACCAATCTCATCCATCCTTGCGTAACGCCGTCCAATACTACCGCCTTCATCATAGTTACTTTCAACTCCATTGTATCTAAGGTTTTTATCTATTTTCTGGGCGATTTTAACCAATCTTTTATCAGATATTAGAGGGAAAACACCAACTTTAACAGGAGCAATTTTAGGTTTTAATTTAAGAAAATGATATTCTTCCCCTTCT
Source organism: uncultured Thermoplasmatales archaeon (assembly GCA_964578185.1). GTDB lineage: Archaea > Thermoplasmatota > E2 > DHVEG-1 > DHVEG-1 > JAZKSG01. The sequence continues at coordinate 1,484 of CAZOBL010000076.1, read as the reverse complement.
TTTTTTGTTTCATTATAGCTATGTTCGAGTATACAATAAATAATTCTATCTAATCCATATGATGGCTCGATGACATGAGGTACAAATTTATCACCAGTTTTCTTTTCCTGACTTTTTACTATATTATAGCAATCATCGGGTATCTTTACTTTTTCACCATCTATATTTAAAACAATATCTTTGTCTTCAAAATCTTGCATGTCCTCAAGCATTTTTTTTATTTTACCTGCTTTTTGTTTGAAAAGAGGTCCAAGTTTACCCATATCTGGAACAATTTTTTTTACTTTTACAGTTTTAGGTTCATCATATTTACGTACTGCATACATATCATTTCCAGATGCATTAATATGTGAATTCAAATCATATGCTGACCTATCTGCTATACCAACGCATTCAATCCATCCGAAACGCTCACTGTAAAGTTCTGCGTCCCAGCATTCCTGTGCATAATGTGCAAGTTCATCATCTGCATGTTTACGAAATCTAAACTTATGTGGACTTACTCCAGCGGAAAACAAAAACTCTTGTGTTAAATTCATATAATATGCAAGAGCCTGATTATTAACAACCCCTTTATCAACAGCATCCTTAAGAGATATTTTCATCTCTTTTTCATTATCATAGAGAAATAAATTTTTATCTTTAACAGAATCAAAATCCGGATGAGATTTATTTTCAGAATCAAAAAAAACTTCAGCTTCAGCCATATTAAACTCTCGAAGACGTATCATACCCTGTCTAGGTGAAACCTCATTTCTATATCCTTTACCTAGCTGAATTACACCAAATGGAAGTTTCTCTCTAAAATAACGGTAGAGTAGATGAAAATCTGTAAAGATACCTTGAGCCGTCTCAGGTCTTAAAAATGCATCACGTGTACTACCAATACCAATTTTTGTGGAAAACATCAAATTAACCGGGTAGCCATCCTTAAGTATAGATCCACAATTAGGGCATTTAACTTTTCCTTCCTTTAAAGCTTTTTCAACTGGGACATCTTCTTCTATTAAATCTTCAACTTTAAATGAGTCATTACATTTTTTACAGTCAACTGTAACATCCGTAAACTCATCTACATGACCAGATGCTTTTAAAACTTCAAAAAGAGTAATATTAGGGGTGTTAATCTCTACACAATTATCTAAAAGAAGATAGTGCCTTCGCCAAAGATTTTCAATGTTTTCTTTTAATCGTGATCCAAGTGGCCCATAATCATAAAAACCAGCTACACCACCATATATTTCAAAAGACGGATAAATAAATCCTCTTCTTTTTGCAAGTGTTATAACTTTATCATAGATATCCTGAGGCATAATAGGTAACCTCTATTTTAATGTAAAAAGATTTCCATTTTCGATGCTTTTTTTACTCTTTAAAACATGCAAGCCATTAAATCTATATCTGTAACCATACCTTTTAACCTATCAGTTGAATTTACAACTGGCACATGGCTTATATCGTTTTTAATCATTTTTTTAGCAACT
>CAZOBL010000075.1:5387-9312 GCA_964578185.1 uncultured Thermoplasmatales archaeon | reverse complement strand
ATGCAGCTGCCAGTAATAAAAAAGGAGTTGTCGGAAGTATTGGTAAAACAATGCCAATAATTCCAAATACTAAAGAGAAAGTTCCTGCAATAATTAGTAAATATCTAAGATATCTATTTGATATTATTTCCGTTTGATTTGATTTTTTAATCATGTGTTCTACGATTGAAATATATGATTCATTAAAAACTTAGTTGTTACTTAAAAAAGTGGTTACATTACAGGAAATTGACGTTCTGATACGTGTTTTCTACTGTTAAAAAGGGTTAACCCACCATGTCCGTTAAAATATTTTAAACTCAGTATGTTTTAATAATGTTTTAATTGTTCACAATTTATGAACGAAAAAGGACTCATTGCGCCTTGTGGAATGAATTGTGGAATTTGTAAGGGTTATCTTAGAGAAAAAAGGAAATGCCCCAATTGTGAAGGCATTGTAACGCGTCATGGTGGGATATGTCTTTCTTGTGGTTATATTAAATTTAAGAACTGAGGAGAAATATGCCGTATAATGTTTATGTGATAAAGCTTGACAAACAAGTTTTGAGCTCAAAAAAGTTTAGAGAGAAAAATCCTCAAATGAAAAAAAGGAAAGCTTGTTTTTATGTGGGTCAGACAAGTCATGATCCTGTTAATAGGTTTAAACAGCATAAAGAAGGATATAAAGCAAATCGATTTGTAAAAAAATATGGTATAAAACTAGTTCCTAGAAAGTTTAAAAAGTATAATCCTATCAAAAAACGTAGTGAGGCTGAAAAGCTTGAGAGTCGGCTTGCCGATAAACTTAGAAAAAAAGGACATGGTGTATGGTCAAATTAGATAAAATTAAATAGAAAACACAAAGTTATTTCTAGAAATATTAAAATATAAAAGTTATGATTGAATATGTGTGAAAATCAACAACTCGACCTGGGTTAGAACAATTGTAAGCGGCTTTATTATAACAGCGATAATTGTTATTTTAAAACTAATATTTGGATTAATACCAGATATAGTACCAATTTTAGCTTGCCTTATTGTCCCGCCGCTTATATTAGAAGTTAAAAACATTGAAGAAGTAATAATTAAGGGTGTATTAACAGGGGTATTTGCGGGGCTTGCTTTATCTGTTATATATTTAGCTTTATTTGTTTTCATATTTGTAGTTTTTATCATTTTTTCTATAATAGGTTTATTAGTATACTATCTTTTAAAGGAGAAAATGTCGGTTATATAATAAAACCATTTAAATTCTAAACTAGTTTTGTTTTTTTTATTTTAGAAATTATATTGTTTGAACAATATATATTTATATAAAAAAACTTAATATAACTATCGATGAAGAATAAAATACTAGCGATTGCATTAGCCGCATCTTTTATATTATTGACTTCAATAGATATATCTGCACAAAAAAATCGAATATATCCTAATCAAGAAGATATCATATCACCCGCTGAATACGATCCTGCCGATACACTTCTTTTAAGTTGGCCAAAACCAACTGAAGATATTTCACACAAATTTAAACTAATTGAATACTACATCGACCTAATAGAAAACAGTGAAAATATTGTAAACATAACAATAAACTTCAACAACATAATACAAAAAATGATAGTTAAAACAATACTTTTGAAAAACAATGTAGCATTACAAAATATAACATTTTCAATAACTCAAACAAATACAATATGGATAAGAGATTATGGACCTTTTTTTATATTTGATAATAGTGAGTTGAAATTGGTTGATTTTCATTTTATGGGTTACACTTTAAAACTTGACTTAAAAGATGAATTTTATCCAACAATCTATGGTTTGAAAAACCGGATAAAACCATATGTTTTTACAAATTTTCTAATAGGCATACAAGGTGGTAACTATATGTCAGATGGTAATAAAACAGGGTTTGTTGCAGATAGAATATTTAAAGAAGATAACCCAAAGCTATCAGAGGAGCAATTAATTGAAAGAATGAAAAAATTCCTCGGTTTAAACAAATTAATAGTTCTTAAATCACAGGTTATAAACGTTAGCAAAGGAGGAGATGGAAATGGTCATCTTGACATGTTTGCAAAAATCATAAATGAGGATACAATACTTGTAGGTCAATATAATAACACAAATGATACAAACTATCAGATACTTGAAGACAACGCAGATTATCTAGAAAGTCTTGGTTATAACGTTGTAAGAATACCTATGCTGCGAAGCCCACAAGAAAATAGAATATGGACATATACAAACTCGCTGATTATCAACAATAAACAAAAAAAAGCAGTATTAGTTCCAACATATAATGTTTCAACAGACCAAGAAGCAATATCAATCTATGAACAACTCATGCCAGATTACCAGATAAAATCTGTTTACTCAAAAGATATAATTAATTTATGTGGAGCAGTACATTGTACAACTATGACGGTTCCTAGACAGCATAAAATTTGAAGATAATTTTATTTATTTTTCAGGAGATTTAAGAAAAAAATATTAACCATATCTGTACTATTTCTACCCATGTCGTCATAGATTTTAACAGTTATTTTATGACGCCCCAGGGATCTTTTATTTAAATGCCAAACGTATGGTATTTCTTCTTTTGTATATTCCAAGTTTCCATCATAGTAAAATTCAACTTTATCGATATTTGAGCTATAGGTTTTGATATCAGTGTAAATCCATATATCATTTAACACGATTGTTTTATAATCTTTTAGTGACCTAATTATTCTATCTTCATAGTAAATCTTACCTTTTTTAGGTGCAGATATTGTAACTTTTGGTGGTTGATCTTCTACATCAGCAAGTGATGCTATCGTTGCAGCAATGATTCGTGTAGTATTTACTAGATAACTAGTGTTTACATTTGTGATGACATCATCTGGGGTATTAGCATACGGGTCACCTGCTTGCTCCCACACTGAAATACTTTCATAACCATGGGTTATAAAACCCCAATAATCACTATAACCCCTGGCAGCATCCCGGTTATAAGGATACATACCAGATATACTCAAATCAAAATCATCATAAGACGCGTTTATATGCTTCATCATATCAATAATCCAGGTGGTATCCTCAGAGTATGAAAGTCTAATATTTCTTCCATCTTCTCTAGTCACCGAACGACCTATCATATCAGCATTGAATTCAACTAATATATCCTCACCTTTTTCATACAAATATTTTGCATAGTGAGTGCTACCTAAAAGACCTATTTCTTCACCAGAAACTGCTACAAATTTAATGGTTTTGTTGAAATTATACTGGCTTAAAACATATGCCGCGGCAAGAACTCCTACTACACCTGAGCCGTCATCATTTGCACCTACTGAATCTTTAACAGTGTCATAATGTGCATTAAACACTATAGTTTCAGCATTTTTATGCAAGCCTTTATGTGTTCCAATTATGTTTTCTGAACGGTAAAAACCTGGATTCCATCTATTGCCAAAATCACACCACTGATGTTTTTTTGCTTCAAGGTTAAAATCCAGGAAATTATCATAGATATAATCAGCAGCAATCTTACAACCATGAGTGCTAGTCATCCTGGGGCCAAACGACATAAGCTCATAAAAAAACTTTTCAATCATAGTTTTGTTGATTTTAGATATTATCTCATCAATTTTTGAATTAGAACCATTTAAAACACAAACATTTTTTTCATCATACACGTCATTTGTAATATTAACAGAAGAAGACAAGGGAATATTTCCTAATACAAAAACTATGACTAAAAAAATTGCAAATAAAAATTCATGCAATTTTCGAAGACGCTGCCTCGTCGATGTACCAGATGAGTTTACCGTTTTCGGGTGTAATATAATAGGCCGGCGAAAGTTTGGCGGCCTCGTCGTCGTTCATTATTTCAGAAAGACGCAACGCCTTGCTTTCACCTGTAACCAAAAAGAAAATACGGTTGGCATTGTTTAACACCCTT
>CAZOBL010000075.1:0-5377 GCA_964578185.1 uncultured Thermoplasmatales archaeon | reverse complement strand
AATCTAAATTTCAAAATTATAACGCCTCCGAAAAAGATAAATAAAACAAAATTTTATAAATTTAACTGTATTAAAAAAGTGAAACCTGAATTATTTAAAAGACTTGTTGTATTCCCTCTATCCAATGACAGTTAAAAAACAAGAATACTCAGATTTAATAGAAAAAAAACTAGCAGATCTTTCACCCATACAAACCATTATGAAAATGGCAGAGGAAAGAAACATTAAAAAAATGGGTGTTAACCCCAAAGATATCATCTCATTTGGCGGTGGATGGTGTAATCATAAAACACCCAATGCTCTAAGACAAAAATACTTAGATATAATAAAAGACGAAAAACTCTTTCACAAAAGCGGAAGATACAGCCCCATAAAAGGCGAATACAACTGCAGAAAGCATCTAAGCGAATACGAAAAACAGATATTTAACATAAAAAACATAGAAGCAGAAAATATTATACTGGGTCAGTCTGCAACCCAGTTATTTCATGATACAATACGGATTTTAAACAATAAAGATGATATGATAGCGTTTTTAGATCCCGCCTATTCAAACTATGAAAACTCTGTAAAATGCGCTATATATAATGCTAAAATTGAATTTATACCAGCGTTAAACCCGGAAACATGGCAATATCTAACTGAACCTCAAAAAGCCCTTGAAAAACTTAAAAAACTATGCAGCATGGGTCTAAAAACACTTGTAATATCCACACCAGACAACCCCACCAGCCAAATTCTCTCAGATGATTTTATAAAAAACGTTTATCAAGTACTATGTGACAACAATGCATTTTTGGTAATAGATTATGCATACAAAGAACTGTATTTTAACAAAAAACCAAAATATTACCAATGGTCACCAAGTGATTATCCAAATCTGATAACAATACATTCAAGCAGTAAATGGCTTTCAAGCCTTGGACGAAGATTCGGATGGGTAGAAGCAAATAAAAATCTGATAAATGCCTATGAGAAAATGAATGAATCAAGCCTACTCTCACCCGATACACTTCACTCCATGGCTACATCACAATACCTAAAACAAAGCCTTGAAGATAAAACACTAAAAGAGTTTATTGATAAAACCCGTCTTTTATACAAAAAAACAGCAGATGTGTTAATAGACTCTATTGAAAAAAATCTAAACTGCAAATATCTAAAACCCCAAGGTGGCTTGTACACTTGTATACCAACACCAAACCAGCAGGATTCAATAGCATTTGTAGAAAATCTATTGAAAGAAAAAGCAGTCTTACTAATACCAGGTAAGGGATTTGGACCAAGCATGCAAAAAGGACTTAGAATATCCTACGGACCACTATGTCATGATCACGATAAAATAAAAGAAGGCATCCAAAAAGTAGGAGAATACATAAATCAATAATTAGCGGTCTTTCCATTCTGCAGCTCTTTTCTGCAAAAAAGCACTCATACCCTCTTGAGCGTCATAAGACATGCAATTCTTAGAAATTACATCTACACAATAATCATAAGCATCATCTTCGCTCATGTTGATTTGATGATAAAATGCTTTTTTACCAGTCTCAATTGTATGTAAACTATATTTAGAGATTTCCTCAGCCAATTTTATAGTCTCATCAGCCAGCCGCTCAGCTTTTACAACCTTGTTTACAAGCCCGAATCTTTCTGCCTGCATAGCAGAAATTGCTCTGCCAGTAAAAAGCATATCCAAGGCATTCTTCATGGGAATCATCCTACTAAGAGGGACCATCGGAGTTGAACAAAACAAACCAATTTTTACACCCGGTGTGGAAAAACGCGTTTTACTATCGCAAACAGCTAAATCACAACTGGCAACAAGCTGACACCCAGCAGCCGCTGCTATACCATGAACCTGTGCGATGACAACCTGAGGAATCAAATGCAAAGTCTTCATAAGAGTCCTGCAAACAGAAAAAATATTACGAAAATAATCAACATCTTCAGTGTCTTTTGTGAGTTGTTTAAGATCATGACCTGCACTGAAAACAGGGCCATTGCCTTTTATAATAACAACATGAATTTCACGATCTTTTGAAATAGTATTTAATTTTTCTTGCAGTTCTTGCATCAAATTCAAAGAGAGGGCATTGCGTTGTTTAGGTCTATTTAAAGTTATAGAACCAATTTTTTCTTTTTTTTCAAAGATAATTGACTGCATATTTTCAAAAAAGAAAATATCATATATGTATAAAAAATAAATTGAAAAAAAGATTAAAAAAAATTTTTATTTTGAAATTATCTGTTTAACTTGTATAAACGATTAAACAGCATTTCAATTAATTGGAATAATTCCAGATTCTCTATGTGTTTACCTTTTGATTCATCATCTGTTATATGGGTGATAAATCTCGCCCATTCGCTTTCATGGCCTTGGTCATCAACTGCTTTTACTCTGACCTTATATGGATTTTTTTCCTGGTAAAAGTCACTCCATGCATGTGAGAATTCAATCTTAACTCCTGAAAGTTCTGGGCCTTGTTCATTTACACTACGCGGGGCATCAGAAAATTCAATAACATAAGTTATCGGGTCGCCTTGTGGATCTTCACTTACCGCGGTGTAATTACAGATCTCCCCATATTTTGCCTCTACAGGACCTTCCATAAGCGGTTTTGTTGGACTTTGATCAATAGGTTCACTAGGGGATTGCATATAGACAGCAGTTACTGGTATCACATGTATCATGAACAGCATTATTACCATTATACCAATATATTTCTTTTTCATATTTCCAATTCACCACAATATTTTTTACAAAAATTAACAATATATTAGTATAACCCGAAAATAGATTGAAAATATACTAAAAATATTTTAACAATGGAAATACAGCCTATATTCTAAATCTGTTGTATCTGCTATATATTGCTGCCATTCTTTGCTTTTATATTCTACAAATAAGTCAACTGCATCACTGCCAATAGCTTTTTTGATTACATTGTCAGATTCAAGAGCGTCAAGTGCTTCATTTAGATTTGTTGGAAGTTTTTTAATTCCAAGATCTTTTACACGTTCACTCATCTGGTAAATATTTTTAGGAATTGGATCGTATTCAATTTTCTTTTTTATACCATCAATACCTGCATGAATCATCGCAGCAAATAACAAATAAGGATTAGCAGCTGGATCAGGATTACGAAGCTCAACATCCACATTTTTTCTTGCAGGAATACGAACTAGGCTACTACGATTATGCATACCCCATGCAACATAAATCGGTGCTTCAAAATTAGGAATTAAACGTTTATAACTATTAAGGGTAGGATTAGCAAGCGCGGCCATACCGCAAGCATGCTCAAGTATTCCCCCTATAAAATACCGTGCGGTCTGACTCAGACGGTACTCATTTGAGTCATCCTGAAACATATTTTTCCCATCTTTTAAAAAACAAACATGGGCATGCATACCATTTCCTGCATCATCTGAAAATGGCTTAGGCATAAAAGTAACTAAAAGATCGTAAAGATTTGCAACTTCACGAGCTAGATACTTAAAAAATATACAATAATCAGCAGCAGATAACGCATCGAGACCACCTATCTCCACTTCATGTTGATATAAACCTACTTCATGATGATGATACTTAACATCATAACCACATTCAGATAAAAACTCAGATAATGTTTTACGGTAGTTTTTGGAATCATCCAAACTTGAAGGGGCAAAATATCCTTGTTGTTCTACAATTTTTGAATCTTCTTCTCCATGTTCACGTATGAGATAAAACTCCATCTCAGGTGAGATATCAACACGATCAAAACCGTTTTTTCTTGCAAAACTAATAGATTTTTTTAAAATACTACGAGGATCCGCTGAAAAAGAACTATCTGAGAGATCGTAAATTTCACCGATAACTCGAGCTTCGTCTTTTTCGTGAGGAAGTACAAGAAAACTATCAAGATCAGGTTTGACTATCATATCAGATTTTTCAACCTTTGCAAAACCCACAGAGGACCCATCAAATCCTATACCATCAGATACAACACCATCTAAAAAAGTATCAACTGGTAAATGCAGACTGCGCAGACGACCTATAAGATCTGTGAAATGCAGTTGAATCCATTTAATATTTGAATCTTCAATCTTTTGTTTAACTTCTTTTAGACCCATAAAAACACCCTAAACTTCAAAACAGATGTAAAACAACCACTATTAATAAAATTATCTAAAGAAAATAAAAATAAAATTAAGTCTATAAAACCGGACCTACCCAACTACCAAAAAGCAAAACCAAAGAAGCACTCACCGTAATCAAAACATTATCATCCAGCGGACCTAGCTCATAACGCTCAACAACTGATGCTGCAAAGGCGGCCACTACACCCCAAAAAACCATACCATCAATACCATTAGAATTCTCAGCAATATAAGATAAATAAAGACCAATTGGTACACAAAATGCAGCCATCCAGATATTACCTATAAAATGCTTAGTACGACGCTCAAAAACAAAACTACGAATAATACCAGTGACACCATCACCTATAGCCATAAACGCAGGAGGAATTACTGCAATCCAAGGATTACCCAAAACCTCCCACAGGACAAAAATAGTTACACCCCACATAAAACAAAAAGTAACATCATTCAAATCACGTTTAGTTTGAAACCAATAAAGCATATGACCCGAGCGATGAGAAAACAGGGTAAAAACCGTTAAAACCATACCACAAAACAAAGGATAAATGGAGTTAGTAAAAACCAAAGGAACTAAAAGCGCCGGTACGCCACCAGCAAAAATATGCACAAACTTACGATTATAATAAACCGCCTGCTCACGTTTAAGACCCCGATTTCTCATAATCGTATAAAGTCTACGAGTCACCAGCAAAACAATAAATAAAACATATACTGATAGAATAATAACCCAAAGTACTTCTTCAAAGCTTAAATATCTGAGCATTAGCCGGCTGTTATACACTCATCTTATATAAAACCTAAACCTTCAGAAAGATATAAATAAGAGATAATAATCCCTATGTACAAACAAAAAGAGTAAAAAATCAAAGAGAAAAACATATCAAAACAAGTCTCTTTTTAGTTAAAAAAGAGGTTTTTTTGAAAAATGAATTTCTTTGTTTTTTTATACCATAGATAAAAGAGGAAAAAAAGTATGAATGGAAAAGTAAAATGGTATAATGCAAGAAAAGGATACGGCTTTATAGAAAGCGAAGACGGAACAGATATATTTGTACACAGAACATCAATCCCTCAAGGAACATTCCTAAATGAAGGGGATAGTGTAGAATTCGAAAAAGAAGAAGGAGACAAAGGTCCAAAAGCAGTAAACCTTAAAAAAATAGAAGAGTAAGAAAACTAAGGTTTAATTTTTAACGCTAAAATAACAAAAATCAAATATTTTACAATTTTT
>CAZOBL010000074.1:0-9441 GCA_964578185.1 uncultured Thermoplasmatales archaeon | reverse complement strand
CATCCTGCGACTATAAGCTCTGCATTATAATTTTGAAATTCCTTAATTTTATTAATTGAATGGTATGCCATATTATTTAGATAAGCACAGCTGACAAAAAGAATATAATCTGCAAATCGGGGATTATTTACAATTTTGTAATTATTTTTAGAAAAGTATTTATTGAGTCTTTTTGCATCTATTCTTCTTAGTTCACAACCATTTACATAAATAAATATATTTTTCATATATTCTTAATCCCGGATATTTTCATAAATTAAAATCTCTTCTAATATATGATCTATCATCAGTAAAATTATATGATGCTTTACACAAAAATCTTGATAGATTAAGATTGTGATTATCATATGTTCTTCTTATAACATTAGAAAGTGAATAATAATCTTTGACCATTTTTCTAACACCCCCATATAACTCTTGTTTTGTCATGTTTTTTGGTTTAAATACTACATTGGATTCTGTATATTTTGACCAATCATAGGTTAAAATCCTATCCTGTTTTTCTAGTTTATCAAAAAGTGGTGTTCCAGGGAAGGGAGTAAGTATCATAAAATATGCGACATCTAATCCCCACTGTTTAACTTTTTTTAATGTTTCTTTAAATATATCCTTTTTATCACCATCAAAACCAAATACAAACATTCCTCTAATAGAAAGACCATATTTCCTAATTTTTTTTATAGCTTTATCATAATTTTCAACCTTATTGGTATTTTTTTTTATACTATTCAAGCTTTCTTGAGATATAGATTCAAAGCCAATATACCAAGTTAAACATCCTGCCTGTTTAGACAACTCTAAAAGATCGTCGTCATCTGATAGTGTGTTTATGTTTCCGTGGCATTCAAAATATTTATTTAACTTTTTCATTTCTTTAAACAAGTCTTTTGTATATTCTGCATCTATAGTTAGTGAAGAATCATCAAAAAAAACATATTTTCCCTTAATACTTTTTATTTCACTTATTACATCCTCTATAGGTCTTTTTCTAAATCTTGTTCCTTCAACATTTTGCATACAGCAAAATTCACATTTATAGGGACACCCTCTAGTTGCTTGAATTTCATTTGAGTGTAAAAAACCTGATGTATTTTCTCGATGTAGCGATGGTATAAATTTTGGATCAACTGGTTCTTTTTGGATATAAAATGGTTTTAGATTATTGTTTTCAAAATCATTGAGTAGCTTTGGCCAATTTAGTTCTGCTTCACCAACGACCACGCTATCAGCATGCTCTTTTGCTTCTTTGGGCATTGAAGAGGGATGATAGCCACCTAATACAACAGTTATACCTTTTTTACGGAATTCATCTGCGATTTTATAAGCACGGATTGAATCGGATGTAAGCGTAGATATTGCAACTAAATCATAGTTTTTAGAAGTGTTAATTTTTTTGTATCCCATTTCGTCTATGATTTCTACCTCATAGCTTTTTGGAGTTAACGCTTCAAGTATAGAAAGTGACAAAGATTTTCTTCTCTTCGAAACTTCTTTAATTAACATTAAAGGATTTTTTTCACCCCTTCTTTCATGTGACAAAGCAAGCAGGATTCTCATATTATTTTTTCCACCTAAGTTTAATTATGATCCTATTTTCAACAAATATCAAAACATCAATTATTATATTATGGAATCATAATAGATTTTAAATCTTCATTATGATAGCGTCTCCATATATGTAAATTAGATAATGAACTCCACAACCAAGATGCATAATTTAGTTTATAATTTCCAATAGTCCTTTTGATTAAATTTGATTTTGAATATGTTTCTTTTATTACTCTGAGCCAACCAGATTCTAATGCTTCTGGTGACATGTTTTTAGGTTGAAAAACAACATGGCCCATATCATATTTCATCCAATCCCTTGTTAATATTCTATTTTCTGAATCTAGTTTATTATATAATGGGGTTCCCGGGAAAGGTGTAAGAATAGAGAATCTCGGATAATCTAAATTCAAATGTGAAATGTTATCCAAAGTATCATCGAAAACAGATTCTTCATCACAATCAGACCCGAATACAAATATTCCCCCAACAGAGATGCCATAGTCATGTATTTTTTTGATTAATTCTTTATAAAATTGAACCTTGTTTGTTCTCTTACCCATTTCATCTAGAGTTTTTTGTGAAAGAGATTCGAATCCTATTTCTATCATCATACATCCCGCCTCACTTGCAAGTCTTAAAAAATCATCATCAGTTAGAGGGATATTAGCGTTCATCCAGCAACGAAATTTTTTATTTAAATTACTCATTTTAAAAAATAATTCTTTTGTATATTCAATATCTACTGTAAAAGAAGAGTCGTAGAAATATAAAAATTTTTGCGGCATTGATTTTATCTCTTTTATTACATCATCTATAGATCTTTTTCTAAATACGCAACCAAATTTTTGGCTATTTATCGAACAAAAACTACAGTTATATGGGCATCCTCTAGTAGCGCTAATTCCAGCGACATAAGGGCTTATGTTTATTGTTTTGTAGTTTAATACAGGTATGTTTTTAGGATCAGTATATTCCTCTGAATAATAGAATGGTTTTAGATTATTGTTTTCAAAATCATCCAATAATTGAGGCCATATTTTCTCTGCTTCACCTATAACTACACTATCAGCATGTTGCTTTGCCTCTTTGGGCAGACATGATGGATGATATCCCCCAATTACAACTTTTGAACCTTTCTTGCGAAACATATCTGCAAGTTTATAGCTTCTTAATGCTACTTTTGTACAAGAACATGAAATTCCCACTAGATCATATTCTTCTTTAAAATCAATTTTATTATACGACTCATCAACTAAATTTATCTTATATTTACTTGGAGTTAAAGAAGCAATAACATATATTGATATACTTGATGTAGTAATTTTATTGTAAATATTTTTAAGAAGTATATTTTTGAGTACATGTTTTTTTACATATTCCTCTAATGAGACATTTATTAGGAGGATCTTCATGTTTTTATGTATACATATTATAACTTTTAATTTTTGTTTATAAGATTTTATATAAGAATTAGGCGATATTTTAAACAAAAATAAGTATATATCAAATAAATATCTTGAAAAAATATTGTGACGATACAAAGGTTAAAGGATGCGAAAAAAATGGAAACATCCTTTTTATAAAGGATCGGAAAATCGTGGTGCTCTAAAAATAATTATGAATTATAGAGAATTTAGTAAAACCTATAAATTTATTAAAAAGTCACAGTGGTGGAGCAAAGACCAAATTGAAAAATATCAAATAAAAAAATTAAAAAAATTGTTAAATCATTGTTATATAAACGTTCCGTACTACACTAAATTATTTAATGAAATAGGGTTGGAGCCAAAAGATATTCTTTCTTTTAAGGATTTAAAAAAAATACCTGTTTTAAACAAAGAAATCATCAGAAAAAACATGGATGATCTAAAAGCAAATAATTATTCAAAAAATAAATTTGAATATTCAACAACTGGTGGATCAACAGGGACTCCTTTGGGTTTTTACGTAGAGAAAGGGGTAACTTTTGCTAAAGATATGGCATTTACTAAAACAATGCTTAAACAAGGTGGATGTAATTTACTTGATAAATCAGTATGTTTAACAAGTGATAATTCTTTGTGGAGACGTCAACTATTGGGCAGAAGATTAGCGCTATCTTCTTTTTTTATGAAAGATGATAATTTTAAAAAATATTACGAGAAAATATTAAAATTTAAACCAAAATATATCTATGCATATCCCTCTTCAATTTACCTGCTTGCAGTTTTTATAAAGAAAAACAATCTAAATTTTAATCATAATATAAAATCTATATTTTGTACAGGTGAAAACTTAAATGATTGGCAAAAAAAGTTAATAAAAGAAGTTTTCAAATGTGATATTTTTAACTGGTATGGTCATCGGGAAAGAGTTGTTTTAGCGTCAACTTGTGAATATAGTGAATATCTACATTTTTTCCCCCAATATGGTATAGTTGAATTGATTGGGGAGGATGGTAAATGTATAACTAAAGAGGGGGAGATTGGAGAGATAGTTGCTACGGGTTTCTTAAATTTTACTTTTCCTTTTTTAAGATATAAAACTGGAGATATGGGGGTATATACAAATCATGAATGTAGATGTGGAAGAAATTATACTTTAATGAAGGAGATTGTTGGTAGAAAATCAGATTTTATTGTTACTAAATCTGGGGATTTGATTCCTTTTACAGGTTTTTGTGGCGTAGTACCAGAATCTTCAAAGAATGTACAGGAAATGCAATTTTATCAAGAGAAAGAAGGAGAAGTAGTTTTATATATTGTCAAAGGAGAGCATTTTTCAAGGCTTGATGAGAAAAATATAAAAAGTAATCTTGATAAAAGACTTGGAAGTCAAATAAACTTAACTATAAAATACAAAGATCGTATACCTCCTACAGATATTGGAAAACAAAAATTTTTAGTTCAAAAATTGGATTTAACGCAAAAAAATTAAAATAAAAGGTTTTTTGATTGAATAAAAATTTATTTTTTCATAACCTTTTTTGAGGAAAGAAGATCGATCTTAGTTAATAAAGTGACTAAATTTCCCATTTTAGCATTAGATTTATTTTTACTATATAAATAAATTTTTAGTTTTGGTAGATATACAACAACGTAACCTAATTTTTCCAAATATTTTTTTGTATAAATAAACCTATTATTTATCTCAGATTCGGGTGTTTTTGGTTCAATTGTTTCAGCTTCAGTGCCTTTTTTACATGAGAACCTAAAGACACTGCCTGCATCAATGTTAGCCTCTTTTATAAAATCTAATGTTTCCTTGAATTCTTCTTCCGTCTCAGTTGGAAAACCTATTAAACTTACACAAAAATAAGTTAGTTTGGGATATACATTTTTCAGTTGAATTAAAGAATTTTTAATTTTATCAACATCAGAATAACGATTCATAAGTTTGAGTATTCGATTATTACCAGATTGGTAAGGCACACAGATTATGTCAATTTTACCTCGTTTAATTATTTCTTTTAACCTGTCTATATATTTAATTATCCATATCGGCGACAGATGTCTAATAATCAACTTATAATCTCCTTTAACGGATGTCAGTTTGTCAAGTAGTTCAATAAAATTAGTGTCAATATCTAGGCCATATGCTCCTACGCTATCTGCAGTTATTACAAAATTTTTATAGTTTTTATCTAAACCCTGCTTTAATTCTTCAAGACATCTTTCTACAGGTTTGCTTTTTAGGGGGCCAATACCTTTTCTTATAGCACAATAAGAACAATTTCTATTGCATCCTCGTGAAATTTGGATATTATATAATGATTCTGCTATAAGGGAAAGAAATACCCAAGGATGTCTACCAAAAGAACTGTTAACTATGCGTTCACTAAGTTTTTTGTATATATATCTGGTTAAAAAGAAATTGGTTATAATTTTTTTAAAAAGAAATTCTAATGTGCGTTCATCTAAATTTTTAAACAGAGTATTTTCATCGTCTATATCCTTATATTTGATTTTATTTTCTGGGAATAAGTCATCAATATGGTCTATATTTTTGGTACTTATAGTTCTTCCATCAAAAATTTCAGCTAACTCTTCTTTATCTATCTCTGGTACACATCCTGCGACTATAAGCTCTGCATTATAATTTTGAAATTCCTTAATTTTATTAAGTGAGTTTTTTGTAGCATTATCAATAAAACCACATGTTAATATAAATATTATATCCGCTTTTTCAGGGTTTTTTACAATTCTATAATTGTTTTTTGTAAAATAAGTACAAATTTTTTTTGCATCTAATAATCTTCTTCTACATGTCTCTGAATAAATAAAAATATTCTTCATAATTATTATCTCTTATTTTACGAATTTTTGTAAATACATACCTACTAAAATATTTATTTGTGAAAAATATAAGCTATTTCTATTATTTTTGAGGGTTTATCCAGCAGTAATTCCATAGATTTATATTTAGTAATGCATAATAGATAAAAACACGTTGTATATTATAGAATAGTAATGGATTCGCAGCACTCAATTGATGTAGAATATTTTGATAAAATTAAAGATATTTGTTTTAATCCAATTTTTATACTAGGTTTGCATCGCTCTGGAACGAGTATTTTATATAAGATTCTAAATGAAACTGGGGGATTTAACGTATTAAATACATACCATATTCTAAATTATGATAAATTATTGTATAATCATATCAAAGTTATTGAAGAAATAAAGAGAAAAGAAATTAATGATTATCTGAAAGAAAAAGGAATAACGAACCGGGGGACAGATCATTTAAAAGTAAATGCAAATTATGCAAATGAATATTGTTATATTTTTTCCAACAAAGACCTACCAGTGAAATTGACAAATAAAAATAAAGAATTATTTGATAATCTATGTAAAAAACTGAAATATATTTATGAAAACGATAAACCTTTGTTATTGAAAAATCCTTATGATTTTTCAAATTTTTTGTTTATTAAAGAAAAATATCCAAATGCAAAATTTATATTTATACATAGAAACCCTATTGATGTAATAAGCTCAACTATCAGATTATGGAGAACTATATTGAAAAATAAAAATGAACATAATGCGCTATATTCAAAACATTATGCAAAAATATTTCAAAATCCTTTGAAGTTATATCTTTTGCGTAAGTTTTACTTTTCAAAATATTCAGCTTTATACATTATTACAATACGACATGTTTCAAAAATTTTAAAATACTTTCTTAGCAATATAAATAAAATTCCAAAAGAAGATTACATATCTGTTAAATATGAAGATTTATGTGAAAAACCAAATTTAGTTGTAAATAAAATTTTTAATTTTTTGTCACTAAATTGTGACCAAGATATAGGAAAGTTTATAGATGTAAAAGATAAAAAGATTTTACCAGAAATTAAGAATATACAAAGTGACATATACAAAAAAATGAAACCGTATTTCAAATATTTTAATTATGGTTTGAAAGAGATTTAAAAATAGGTTTATTCGGATGTTAAAATGAAAAAAATTAAATCTATCAATGATTCGCTTCGCATTAATAAAAATCCTATGAAGTCAAGACCATTATCGATTGTGTATGGATATCTGTATTGGCTCTCAACTTTAAAAAGAATACTGCAATATTCGATAACAAAAAAGCCTTATTTTTTCCCATCAATGTTTCAAATACAAACTGTCAACTATTGTAATGGTTCATGTGTCATGTGTCCATTATCTAGCAAGAAAAAAGAAAAACCAGAGTTTATGTCAGATGAATTATTTGAAAAAATCATCGAAGAAATAATAAAAGAACATCCTCCATTTATTTCTATATTTCTTTATCTTCAAAATGAACCTTTGTTGGATAAAGATATTTTTAAAAAAATAAGTTTAATCAATGATTTAAGCAATGGAAAAATATTAACTGGTTTAATAACAAATGGATCTTTATTGACATCTGAAAAAATCCAAGAGCTTAAAGAATCTGGTCTTACTCAGATAAAAATTAGTATAGATGCTTTCACAGAAGAAACATATAAAAAGATTCGAGCCGGGTTGGATTTCAAAACTGTTTTAGAAAATACTAATAATCTAGTTAATTCAAATTGCAAAACAAAAGTTTATACTGGTTTTGTTATTCAAAAAGAGAACATTAAAGAATTAAATAAATTTAAAAAATACTGGAGTGAAAAAGGAGTTACTGTAGACATTCATTTTGTAAATAATAGAGCTGGGAATCTATCAAATTTTAAAAATGTAAATTTGAAAACTGAGAAGATCCCAAGCTTTAAAGGTTTAGCAGAAAATATTTTGAAGAGTAATTATAGATGTTGCCCACATGTTTTATCAAATTTTAATATCTTGTATAATGGGGATGTAATAACTTGCTGTAATGATTATAACAAAGAGCTAATACTGGGTAATGTTAATGAGTCTTCTATAAAGAAGATATGGAATGGTGATAATTTTCAGAAACTTAGAGCTACTTTATATGATGATTATAGAAAGGTTACAATTTGTCGTAGATGTAATTTTTGGTATAAAGCAGATGAGTGATTTCTAAAATTTCAATATTTAAAAAAAATTTATTTTTTAGATCTGTTCTATGACGTTTTTCACAAATTTAGCTGCAAGAAGAGCTGTTTCTCCATTGTCATAAGGTGGACAGGTCTCTACAACATCAAATCCTACCAACTGACTGGAAAAATGATTGATTATTTCAATTACATCAAATGGAGTAATTCCGAATGGTTCAGGAGTACTAACCCCTGGAGCAAAACAGGGGTCTAATACATCAATATCAAGTGTAAGATATATTTTCTTTGATTTGAAGTGAGAAGATAATTTTTCTAAAAAATAGTTAATATTTTTTTTGTATATTTCAAATGAGTTGATCATAAAAATATTATTCTTTTTTGCTTTTTCTAATTCTTTTTTATCAGCAGATCTTAAACCTAAAACTGCTATATTTTTTGGGTCTATGAAATCAGATGCACGTTTTAGAGTGCAGGCATGATTATACTTTTCATTCATGTGTTCGTCTCTATAGTCGAGATGTGCGTCAAGAAACAACAAAGCGAGGTCTTCATTTTTGTAAGCACTGATTGCACCAGATGTAAGAGAATGTTCACCACCCAGTATGATCGGGAATTTATGTTTATTTATAATTTTAGAAGTTGTTTTTTTTACTTTTTGTATCATATGTTCGGGTTTATCATTTTTAGTTTTTATATTTCCATAATCACAGATTTTGATGTTTTTTAGATCTTTTTTTGTTAAAAAATTATAGGTTTCATAGTTCCAGCTGGCCTCTCTAATATCCATTGGACCATATCTTGATCCTTCTCTAAAGGTGGATGTTTTATCATAAGGTACTCCAAATATTACAATATCGGATTCCTTAAAGTTTGAGTCAGCATATGCAAAATAGTTTGGAAAATTCATAGACCTCTTGTTGAAAGAGAGAGGTGCTTCTTGATTTATTTTTTTGTAGATGAATCTTTTGTATAGAAAAATTTTTTTTTGTAAACCCCTGAGATTTAAAGATTTATTTCCAGACACAAATGCATTATTTGTTACCAATATTTTAGGTTTTTTGTTAATATGTTATTTAGCTATTATCCAATTAACTAACGAAAAAAGCGGGCTTGTGGGGATTCTTTCCTCTCTTTACTATAGTTTGGCACGACAGTCACCTTTTATCTTATATGTTGTGCACTACTGTTTTTTGAGTCGTCCATTCCTCCGTGCCAGTCACGTTTGAGGGCACGGCTCAACCATGATCCTTTGTTATCATCCCAAAGTCTGTGCAGTTGGACATATATTGTTGTGTCTTTTGGATCTGCATGACCAAGCCACACTTGGACTCTTGCAAATGCATCTCCTTCTTTGTCCCAGTCTATCATTCTTGCTGTGCCACACCAATGTCTCATTAGATACGGGAAATATTGCGGATAAACTCTAGTTC
>CAZOBL010000073.1:0-9474 GCA_964578185.1 uncultured Thermoplasmatales archaeon | reverse complement strand
TCTGAGCCATACAAGGAACAGAAATAGACAGAAGAGTTGCAGCGATAAAACGCTGTTTCCTGGTCTCAAGGGTTCTAGTAGCCAAAGTTCCAGGCACATTACATCCAAGTCCTAAAAACATAGGGACAATACCATGACCATGCATACCCAGTTTATGAAAAACATTATCAAATAATGTGGCCAATCGAGGCATATAACCCGTGTCTTCAAGTATTGAAAGCATAAAATAAAAACTGATAATATATGGTAAAACCATAGCAAGAGGTACATAAAGACCAGTTGTAAGCAAACCCAGTGATTCAACAAAATTGATTTTCTCACCAGGGGGTCCTATTAAAATCTGATGAACAATTCCCTCTCCAAGCCTACCACTGATATCCTCTATAAAAGGAAGATATATATTTTCAAAAAACGGATCGAAAACAAAACCTATCAATCCCTCACCTATTTGTCGAACCACAAAAAAAGCAAGTAGTATAACACCAATAGAAATCGGTATACCCGTCAGTGGATTTATTGTAAGATCAGAAATTCTTTCACGCAAAGTGTGATGCTTATGTGTGAGGCGTTCAACTTTTTTAATAATCCCGCCAATTTCAACCCAACGTCCCTCATCGCTTGTCTCTTTAATCTTTTCGTTTGTCTTAGCACTATTAATACTTGTAACAAGTTCTTTTATTCCCTCACCTGTTAATGCAACAGTAGCTACAACAGGCACACCTAGTATTTCCTCTAGTTTCTCTTTATCTATTTCTATACCCAGATGATGTGTCTCATCCCATAGATTAAGACAAATTACAACTGGTACATCTCTCTCTAAAAGCTGAAGTGTAAGATACAGATTTCTTTCAAAATTTGTAGAATCAATTACATTTATTACAATATCTGCTTGCTTTAGCATATTTAATGCGACTTCTTCTGCTTTATTTGAGGGTTCTAATGAATAGGTTCCTGGTGCATCAATTATTTCGGCATGTTCTCCGTTGAGTCGCATTTTTCCTTTTGAAAAATCAACAGTTGTGCCAGGATAATTTGAGGTAATTACATTTGCACCAGTTAAACGTGAAAACACAACGCTTTTTCCAACGTTTGGATTTCCCATTAAAACAATTTTTTTTGTCATAGTTCTTCAACGATTATTTTATGGGCCATACCTCTACCAATTGTAACATTGCAATTTCCAAAAGAGATAGTTAGTGGTCCCATGAATGGCTGACGTGATACCATTTTAACTGTTTGTCCTTCTCTTAAACCCATACAGCCTAATTTTCTGCAAAACCCATGACCTCCTCTAATTGAGATTATTTTTGCTTTTTCCCCTGTTTTAAGATGTGCTAGCATTTTGTGTTTTTTTTTCATGGAAATTGCACCAAATAAATTTTTAGGTATACCTAAATATTAGTTATGTTGCCCATAGTTTAAATAAATTTTGGTGTACCAAAATAATATTAAAAATTATTTAAAAAAATTTTTAGGCGATAGTCACACCTTTGCAAAGATATACGTTCTGAATTGCATTAAGAAGTTTAACACCCTCTTTCAAAGGACGCTGAAAAGCTTTTCGACCAGAAATCATGCCCATACCGCCTGCACGCTTGTTTATTACAGCAGTACGCACTGCTTGAGCAAAATCATTATCACCGGAGGCACCACCAGAATTAATCAAACCAACGCGCCCCATATAACAATTAGCTACTTGGTAACGAACCCAATCAATAGGATGATCGGAGCAAAGCTTATTGTATGCTTCTTTATCCATTTTACCATACTTTACACCCTCCTGGTTCATAGCAAGATAACCTCCATTATTTGTCGCTTGCTTCTGCTTTACAATATCAGCCTCAATAGTAACACCGAGATGATTCGCCTGAGCCGTTAGATCTGCGGAACTATGATAATCCTTATCTTTTTTAAACTCAGAATTACGAAGATAACACCAAAGAATAGTACCCATACCTAGCTCATGAGCACGTTTAAAAGCCTGGGAGACCTCAACAATCTGCCGGTTAGAATGCTCTTTATCTGAACCAAAATAAATAGTAGCACCTATTGCTGCTGCACCAAGATCCCAAGCCTGTTCAACATCTGCAAACATTATCTGATCAAATTTATTGGGATAACTTAATAGCTCATTATGATTAATTTTAACAATAAAGGGGATACGATGGGCATACTTACGCGAAACAGAACCTAAAACACCGAGGGTAGATGCAACAGCATTACATCCTCCATTTATAGCAAGCTTTAAAATATTTTCAGGATCAAAATAAATAGGATTAGGTGTAAAAGACGCCATTGCGCTATGCTCAATTCCCTGATCAACAGGCAACACAGAAACATAACCCGTACCTGCAAGACGACCATGATTAAAAATTGATTTAAGATTCCTTAAAACTTGGGTTGAACGATCAGTATTTATAAATATCCGGTCAACAAAATCAGGGCCGGGTAAACTCAAATCATTTTTAGAAATCTTAGGATTATCAAAATTTAACAAATAATCCGCTTCATCACCTAAAAAATTCTTAATTTCATCAATCTTATTATTCATAGATTTTCCAATCTCCTCTAATTCTTGCATAAAATCTTATACCTCCTACTAAAACGTATACAATAAATCATTGCACAAAAACTTATCGGATAATAAAACAAAAAATTTGTTAAAAACTTTATTTATGAATAAAGATTTCCTTCTTCGTGACGTTTACTGAGTTTATTTATCATATCCTCAGTCATATCACTAAGACCATACTTGGGTTTCCAACCCCATTCTCCACGGGCTGCACTATCATCAATACTACTTGGCCAAGAATCTGCAATATCTTGTCTAAAATCCGGTTCAAATTTACATTCAAAATCAGGGATATGTTTTTTTATCTCATCTGCAAGTTCTTCAGCAGAGAAACTCATAGCTGTAACATTAAAATCGCAATGATGCTTTAAATTTTTAACATCAGCTTCCATTAAATCAATAGTAGATTTAATACAATCAGGCATATACATCATTGGAAGGCGCGTATCAGCTTTTACAAAACAAGTATATTTTTTATTTTTAATAGCTTCATAAAAAATCTCTACAGCATAATCGGTGGTTCCACCACCTGGAAGTGTTTCGCTACTAATTATACCAGGATATCTAACACCACGAATGTCAAGACCGTATTTTCTGAAATAATAATCTCCTAAAAGTTCACCTGACACTTTAGTCACACCGTACATTGTACGAGGTTTCAAAACGGTTTCTTGAGGAGTATTTTCCTTTGGTGTTTCTGGGCCGAATGCAGCGATACTGCTGGGGACAAAAACACGCGTCATTTCTCTTTCTATAGCAAGATCTAAAACATTGTAAAGCCCATTAATATTTACATTCCAACAAAGAGCTGGTTTTTCTTCACCTACTGCAGAAAGAATTGCAGCCATATTATAGATTGTATCAATATCGTATTTATCAACTACTTTTTCAACAGTTTTTTTATCTGTTATATCTATGCCCATTTCAAAAGGCCCGGTTTCCTTTAATTTTTTACTAGGTTTGGTTTTACGTCCACATCCTATAACATTTTCATTTCCGTATTTTTCACGTAAAGCAATTGTTAATTCTGAGCCTATTTGACCAACAGCTCCGGTGACAAGGATTTTATTCATTTTATTACTCATAAATGTAATTCCCCCATAGGTGGTATGACTGGTATAAAAAAAGGGTATACAAACTTTACTATTTCAAGAAATAGAATGGTTTTTTACGATAATGAATCTGATTCCAGATGAATCCATATAGTGCCTGTATGAGTACCAAGCCGATCGGCAGTTTCAGGAATATCAATTGTTATTTGAACCCATACAAAGTCTGATATTCCACTAATAGCATCTGTATTGTTAGTTGAATATCTCACATGGGAATCTTCATCCCATGGTGTTGCGATTGTAGAATTTGAAGGATCTGATATATTTGCGCACATATTACTACTATCTTCATTACCTGGTGCTAAGATCCATGCTGTTGTATTAGATGCATTTACCATTGTATTGTTATTCCACATAAATACGCTACTTGGATCATTATTTGTATTGTTAGCATTTGCAGTTCTATTTCCATGAAGATAAATTTTAAGATATGTATGATTAACTGAACTTACATTTATATGAGTAATTCTAACAGTAAATCTTTCTTCATTTACTAAACCAAAAGCTGCGGTATAATGTCTGGTCTGTGAAACAGTGAGTCTTTGACCTAATTGTAATTTAAGTCGTACATTACTGATATTATTTCCGACAACTCTTAATATCCGTTCTCCGTCAGATGCATTATCAGAACCAATATACCTTATGTTACCATCACAGGGGTGAAGTATATAATATTCATATCCAATTTTCGTAACAGCATACTGTGTAGCAAAAATCATATTTAGAATAACTAGTAGAATACCTATTGTTAGTAGCTTCTTACGAAACTTCGTTTCCTTCACCTTCCTTTCATACTTTTCTTTTTGATGTCAGAAACTATCATGACATCTATTATCATGTAAACTGTTCGCAACTAACAATATAAAAAGATTCTCTGTTAAAATGTCAAAAAGAAAAAAAGACAAACAAAAAAATGGAAAATTTTTTAAATTATGATCTTGGTAGGAGATTACATTCCTTTAACAAACCAGGAATTACATCCTCCCAAAATAAAGCGGTAACATGCAAACCATGAACACCCTGAATTTTTTTAATCTCATTAATAAGTTCAGACGCAATATCAAAACCCTCACTTTTAACATCGCTGGCGTTCACAATTCTATCATAAATATAATCAGGTATATCAACACCTGGGACATGATACTTCATACGCTCAGCCATTCTAACTGATTTTAAAGGTGTAACTCCTGCAAGGATATGAACACGTTTATCCAACCCTCTACTACAAACTTCACTCATCCACTCTTTAAACTTATCAACATTAAAAACACTTTGAGTCTGAATAAAATCAACACCCCTCTCTACTTTCAACTCAAGACGATCAACACGAAACTCAAATGGATCAGCAAAGGGATTTGCAGCACCACCAATAAAAATATCAGATGGCTTACCTGATTTGATAGCATCTCCACTAGCAAAAATACCCTCATCACGCATGTTTTTAACAACATTAATCAACTGAATAGAATCCAAATCAAAAACACCACGTGCTCCAGGATGATTACCAAAACATTGATGATCGCCTGTAACTAACAAAAAATTACGTACACCTAGCGCATAAGCACCTAAAATATCGCTTTGAAGGCCAATTCGATTACGATCACGGCAACCCAATTGTATAACAGGCTCCAACTCCATATCAAGAAGAAAACAACACCCGGCCAGGCTACTTAAACGTGTAACAGCTGTCTGGTTATCAGTAACATTATATGCATCAACACAACCTGAGACTATTTCTGCTTTTGATTTAAATTGATTTGAATCACAACCTTTAGGGGGGCCAACCTCACATGTCAATGCAAAATCATCGGAAGATAAAACCCGTTTAAGATTACTACTAAAAACCATAAAACTAAATCCTCCTATAATAAACATTAAACTTTGACCAATCCTTTTTTTCATGAAACTTTTTCATTTTTGAAAGCAGACCCTTTTTTTCATATGATTTGTATATTAAATCCCAAACGCAATCCATATCTTTATCAATTTCACATTTACCATCAACAGCACCACCGCAAGGACCATTCAACATACTTTTAGGGCAACGAGTTACTGGGCAAAAACCATCAAAATCATCCTGGATACACTCACCACACATCATACAACGCTTTTCAAACTCAGTTGCACGTTTAATTTCACCTAAAAACAAAGTATCAAGACCAGGAATTACATCTACATTCTGTAAAATTTCGGAAACCGTCTGAGCACCATTACCACAAGCAAGAACCAAAACTTTTTTAGATTTATTAATCTCTTTTTGATGTTGTCTCAAAAGCCTTTTATCATTGAGTAGATGACAAGCCGGATCTAAAACTACCCAACCAGTAACTTCAATACCTCCTGTCTCAAATTTTCTTTTCAAATCAAGAACTTCTTTCTCACCACCAGTATGGCAAACAGTAGCACATTCGCTACAGCCAATAATAAAAACAGGCTCACCTTCAATAGAATCCAATAAATCATCAAATTCTTTTAATTTAGTAATAATCATATTTTCATCAAAAGATAATATTCATAGATAAAAGTATTTCTCATTTACAAAAATTTATATTTTCAAGGCAGCTTGATTTAAACACATGTTTTTTTAAACCAAATAAACATATATCTATGAGTGATTTGAATTGAGGGTGCCTTTTCCATGTTAGATGATGTAAAAAAGATTTCAAAAATCGATAAATCAAAAATGTTAGATGCTCTAGAAAAATTTCCTGATCAAATTCAGAATACAATTGATATAATTGAAAATACAGATCTTAAAAAAATATTCAAGGTTGATAATATCATTTTTAGCGGTATGGGTGGTTCAGCAATATCTGGAGATATATTACAGGCGTTGCTAAGAAACAAGTTAGATATTCCAGTTTTTGTTAATAGAGGTTATGATCTACCGAAATGGGCTAACAAAAATACTTTAGTTTTCTCACAAAGTTACTCTGGTAATACAGAAGAAACTCTTAGTACCTTTAAACATGCATATCAAAAGAGATGTAAAATAATTGCAATATCTTCAAATGGTAAATTACAAGAGTTTTGTAAAAAAAGAGAGTTACCATATATTAGTATTCCGTCAGGCTTTGCCCCGCGTGCTGCCACTGCATATCTTTTATTTTCTGCATTACTTTCTCTTAGTAAGATTGGATTGTTACATTATTCATTTGATTTGGATATAAAGGAAACTCTTAAGATAACTACAGAATTTAACAAAAAAAATAACAAAGAAACACCTGTTAGTGATAATCCATCCAAAAGACTTGCAGCAGATATACATCAAACAATACCTCAAGTTTATGGATGGGAAATATACTCACCAATTGCAAGAAGGTGGTGTACACAGTTCAACGAAAATAGTAAAATAATATGTAGATATGATGAAGTTTCTGAATGTAATCATAATGATATTGTAGGTTGGTCAATGAACCCAGAGGCAACAAAAAATTTTTCCTGTATGCTTTTTAGGGATAAAGATGAAGAATCAATTTATATGTCAAAAAGATTAGATTTCATGAATAAACTGTACAATGATATTGCCAAAAAGACAATAGAGATAAATGTAGAAGGCAAAAAACGTCTTGCAAAAATGATGTATGCTATGTATCTGGGGGATTACACAAGTTGCTATCTTGCGATACTTAGAAAAGTTGATCCTACACCCGTTGAGGCAATAAACGAACTAAAAAAAGAACTTGCAAAAATTTAAAAAAAATAGATTTAAATATGTACAAAACATTCAAAACAGATAACAAAGAATTGGTGTTGAAGAAGAGATATTAAACATTTGGGATGCTTATAAAAACCCTGATTGGGATGACTTATGCTTAATAACTTAGATAATAAGAAATGTAGAAAAGAAGACATATCTTTCAAATCTGACGGAAGATATAAAACTTTATTTGAACAAGTAAATGCTGCAGTATTTTTAAGTACGCTTAATGGAGAGATCTTAGAGGCCAATATGAGGTCATGTGAACTTTTAGGTTACTCATGGGATGAGCTAGATTCCATGAAAATAAACAATCTTTTCCCTGAAACATGTGACTGGCCCACTATGATGGATGAGATTTCTTCTAAAGGTGGTCTAAATTTCGAATCTGAAAATCAGAAAAAAGATGGAACAATTTTTCCAGTGTCTGTTAGTACTTCTCTTTTTACAATAAAAGGAAAACCTGTAATGTTAACGCTCATACAGGATATAACTGAACGTAAAAAAGCTGAGGCTAAACTTAAGGCATCTGAAGAGAAATATCGAAAAATTTTTGAAAACAGCGCAGTAGCAATAATGCTCACAGACAAAGATGAAAATATTATATCCTGGAATAGTTACACTGAAAAACTATTAGGTAAAGGCAAAAAAGAATTACAGAAAAAACCAGTTAAATCATTATATCCTGAAGATGAATGGTTAAAGATACGAAAAGAAAACATACGTGAAAAGGGTATGCAACATCATCTTGAGTCAAAAATGATTAGAAAAGATGGCGAGTTAATCGATGTTGATTTATCTGTTAGTGTTTTAAGGGATGTAAATGGTGAAATTAGTGGTTCTATTGGTGTTGTAAGAGATGTTTCTGAGAGAAAAAAAGCAGAGAGAAAACTTCTTGAAAACGAGCAAAAATACCGTGGGCTTTTTGAGAGTACAACAGATGGTATGATAATCCTTGATGCCAGAGGTGAGATACAGGATGCCAATAGTTGCGCCCTTAAGATATTTGGTCTAAAAAAAGAAGATATTGTAGGTAAGAATTTTTTAAGTATGGATGTTTTAACACCGAATTCTTTACCTATTGTTGTAAAACAATTTGGTGATCTTCTGTCAGGAAATAAGGCTACAACGCATGAAACTGAAATTAAAGATAAAGACAATAATATTTTAAATGTAGAAATAAGCTCATTTTTCCTAGTTCGTAAAGAAAATGAAGTAGATAATTTCGTAGTAATAGTAAGAAATATCAGCGATAGAAAACAAACAGAGATTAAACTAGCAAAAGAACATGGTCTACTTCAAACACTTATGGATAACATACCTGATTCAATATACTTTAAAGATGATAAACACAGATTTGTACTAGTAAATAAAGCAAAAGCATCACATTCAAATGTAAAACCAGAGGAAATGGCAGGTAAAACAGATTTCGACTTTTTACCTGAAGAACAAGCCAAATCAGCATTTGAAGATGATGAAAGAGTTTTAAAGAAAGGGGAATACATAATTAACAAGATAGAGAAACTAGAAAATTTAAACGGCGAGACAAGATGGGTTTCAGTTACTAAAGTTCCAAGGTTCGACCCAGAAGGGAATATAATAGGTACTGCTGGAATCACTCGTGATTTAACAGAGATGAAAAAAATCAGCGATAAAATTAAATTATTTGAGGTTTGCCGCTAGATTTTCTTAAAACATCTTCAATTCGTTTGTTCAGATCTCGTATCTCAAAGGGTTTTTCCACATAATCATATGATACTGTTTGACCAAATGTTTTACTAAAATCGTCAGTCTTAGCTGTTAAAAATATAACTGGTATCTTTTTCCATTCAGTATTTTCTCTTAAACGGTTTATAACTTGCCATCCACTCATTCCTGGCATCATAATATCAAGAAGAATTAGATCAGGAATTTTGTTTTCCTTTAGTGCTTCTAGGCACTGTTCTCCATTTTCAACAGTTATTACGTTGTATTCTGGGTTAAGATTTTCGAGTCCATATTTAACAGTTGCTCTAATACCTTGCTCGTCATCTACAACCATTATATCTTTAGACATACGCGAGGAGGGAGATTCGAACTCCCGTGGTCGT
>CAZOBL010000072.1:0-9685 GCA_964578185.1 uncultured Thermoplasmatales archaeon | reverse complement strand
TTAAAAAAAATAATTATAGCCCCGTCCAGATTCGAACTGGAGTCCGAAGGTCCAGAGCCTCCGATGATTGACCGCTACACTACGGGGCTAAAAATACAAATTTAAGCTTAATTTGCTTTTTTTGGTATAAATACTTCTCTTATCAATATTACTGTTTATCCTAGTTGGTACAAAAGTTTTTTAACTTATATTTCTGATAATAGCTAAGGTCTTAAAAGATGAGGAGACGAAATATTTTAAAAAAAACTTCAAAGACTGCTGGTCTTCCACCTGGGTCAATGATACATATAGGTGAAAAAAAATTAGATAAATCAAAGATTTCTGTTATTGATTTTACAGAAAATAATTTCGAGGAAAAACAAGTCGAAAATGTGAAAGATTGCCATTCTTACAAATCTAAACCCTCTATATCTTGGATTAATATAGACGGAATCTCAGATATCGATGTTGTGGAAAAGATTGGTAGAAATTTTGATATTCATCCTCTAGTTTTGGAAGATATTGTAAATACTGAACAACGTCCAAAAATTGAGGATTTTGAAGACTATATTTATTTGGTTTTAAAAATGCTTCATTATGATGAATCTGTAGGTGTTCGTGCTGAGCAGGTTAGTATTATTCTAGGGGAAAGTTTTGTTATCTCTTTTCAGGAGATACCTGGTGATGTTTTTGAATCAATAAGACATAGAATCCGGACAGCTAAAGGCCGTATTAGAAAGATGGGTGCCGATTATTTAGCATATGCTTTGATTGATGCCATTGTTGATAATTATTTTATTATTCTAGAGAAAATCGGCGAAAAAGTTGAAGGTATAGAAGAAGAATTGGTATCAGATCCAGACCCTAACACTCTTCAGTTAATTCATGGTTTAAAACGCGAGATGATTTTTTTGCGTAAATCTGTATGGCCTCTTAGAGAGTTAATCAGTGGGCTTCAACGTTCAGAATCTAAGCTCATCGATAGTACTACAGATATTTACCTTCGTGATGTCTATGATCATACCATACAGGTAATCGATACAGTTGAGACTTTTAGAGATATGATATCTGGTATGCTTGATATTTATCTTAGTAGTGCTAGCAATAAAATGAATGAAGTTATGAAGGTTTTAACGATTTTTGCTGCGATTTTTATTCCATTGACCTTTATTGCAGGTATTTATGGTATGAACTTTCAAAATATGCCAGAGCTAAGTTGGAATATGGGTTATCCAATGGCTCTTTTAATAATGCTTTCTGTAGGTATTACTATGCTTTTTTATTTCAAAAACAAGAAATGGTTTTAAAACAATAAAATTTACTCGAAGAAACACATTTAGATTTTTATGAGGCAGAAAAAATATGGTTTCAGATAAGAGATTACCTAAGATATTCTACCTATCATTAGCATTCAAAATTCTTCTAATCAGTTTTTTTGTTTATGCTTTTGTAAACTTTGAAAATCTATGGGTTTTATGGTCTTTTCTTATAATCATTGTTAGTTTTATTCCCATTTTTTTGAATCGTGTTTTCAAAATGCCGATACCCTGGCTTTTAGATTTTTTAGTTACTATTGCTTTGTTGCTTCATTTGGGAAATGGTCTTTTTGATGCATCTGAGTTTATACCTCTTTATAATAAATTTACACATTTTTTTTCCTCGTTAATTCTAGCTTTTATTGTGCTTTTTGCAATGTATTTGCTTGATAGATTTTATCGTACACCTATTCAGAAGATATTTTTTGATGTAATAGTTGTAACTATGGCTTTAGGGGTTGTATGGGAGTTTTTAGAATGGACTTCAGATATTTTATTTGATTTAAATGCTCAGCCAAGTTTGCAGGATACAATGCTTGATTTACTAGCTGACACTCTTGGGGGGATTTTGATGGCCTTTATCGGTATTTATTTAATCCGCAAAGGTATTTTAAAAAATCTTACAAAAGATTTTAAAGAATACATACATTCAAATTTTGAAATATAAAATATATGGGGAGAGAATAAATTTAGACGGACTATGAAAAAAAACTACTATAATATTGCAGGTTTAATTACTTCATATAGCTTGAAATTTTGTTTAATAGCCCTAATAATTCTTTCTATTTGGAAACAAAACCTTGTATATATTTTTGGCAGTAGCTTTGCTTTAATTCTTAGTTTAGTACCAACTATTTTGAAAAGAAATTATCAAATGACTTTACCACTTATTTTAGATATTTTAATAACCTTTTCCTTATTGCTTCATATAGGCGGAGGTGTTCTTAGAGGATACGCAGATATTCCTCATTATGATACTCTCACACATTTTGTTTCATCAGTTGTTATAGCATTTCTCGCATTCGTTGTAATATATATTTTACATGTATATTGGGATGGTTTGAGAATGGATAAGTACGCTATGGGTTTTCTGGTAGTTTTTTGTACTATAGCTATGGGTGTAATCTGGGAGTTTAACGAATGGATTACAGATCTGATATTTGCCACTTCTGAACAATGGGGTTATAATGACACAATAAAGGATTTATCAATTGATACTCTCGCAGGTGCAATCATGGCTGTTATTGGTGTTAGTATGATAAAAAAAGGTAGTTTTGATGAAATGACCGAGGATTTAGGTGAACAGATAGACAAAAAAATAATACAAAAAATGGAAAAGAGACATCAAGAAAAAATGGAGAAAAAAAAGAATGCCGGTTCTTAAAAAAGACAGTTTTTTTCTAAAAAAAATATTCACATGGTCTTTTATCCTAAGAGCCATCATGATTATTTCATTAATTTTAGCACTATGGAAAAAAGATTATCTATGGGTTTTCGGTACTTTTATAGCTGTGTTTATTAGTTTTTTACCTACAATTTTAAAACAAGATATTAAGATTTCACTTCCATGGATTTTTGATTTGTTGATAGCCCTTATAAGTATTTTACATGTTGGTGGCCGGCTACTTGATTTTTATATTACAATCCCCGGTTATCAACTAATTACTAGATTTTTTATATCATTTTTAGTAGCCTTTGTTAGTTTCACCCTTATTTATATTCTTGATGAATATTGGAATGGTCTTAAAATGGATAAATACGCTATGGCTTTCGTAATAGTTATATTCACAATGGGCTTTGGCGTTATTTTTGAGTTTGTTAAATGGTTAAATATAACTGGGACGTATTATGTTAAAACCAATTATGTTCTCATGCTCAATTTAACAGCTGATACAGTTGCAGGTATTATTATCGCAGTTATTGGAGTATCACTTATTAAATCTGGTGAATTTGATGGTTTAACAGAAGATTTTGGAAGGCAAATAAACGAGTCGGTTATTCATCGAAAAAAATCTTCTGAATGAAAAGGAGTTGTATATTAAAAATATGGCTTTAAGACTTATAGAAGTATATGGTTTATCAGCTGACAAAAAGGAATTTGAAAAAATCCTTGAAAATATTACTATTTATGGGCTCTGGCAGGATGTATTAACTAAAGATAAAACTGTAACAAATATATTAGTTGCATCTGAGCAGACTGAACCGGCTTTGAATAAAATTGAGGAAAAATATTCATCTGAAAAAGATTTTCATATACTAGTACTACCCGTGGAGGCTTCTATTCCTCGACCTGAAAAAGAAAAAATAAAAGAATATGAAGAAAAAACCGGGGAACGAATCTGTCTTGAGGAGATTTATCAGAATCTAACTGAGAAAGTAAGTTTTTCAAAAACTTTTTTTGTATTAATTATTTTAGCATCAATTGTTGCAGCTATAGGCATATATTATGATAACGTGGCAGTAGTAATTGGTTCTATGGTTATAGCGCCTCTTCTTTCACCAAGTATTGCTTTATCTTTATCTTTTACCCTTGCTGATTTTGATCTCACTAAAGAATCAGCCAGGTCAGCAGTGATTGGTTATTCGACACCATTGATTATTGGTGTTATTTTTGGATTGTTTCTAAAAGTTGATTTTTATTCGTCAAATATTCTAATTATAGGTACGAATATTAATATAATGTATATACTTCTAGCGATTTCAGCAGGTATTGCTGGAACGCTTTCTTTTACTAGAGATGTATCACAGGCACTAGTAGGTGTTATGGTTGCGGTAGCTCTACTACCACCTCTAGTTACAACAGGTTTATTGCTTGGATCTTACTACTGGTATGAAGCAGTTGGCTCCTTTTTATTATTCTCCGTTAATTTAGTTTGTATAAATCTTGCAGGTATTCTAACATTTCTTGTTCAAGGAATTACACCAAAAAATTGGTGGGAGAAAGAAAAAGCAAAAAAAACAGCTAGAAAAGCAATATTTGTATGGTTTCTATTATTACTGCTCTTAGCTTTGATGATTTATTTATATAACTATCCATTGAAATTTTAAGTTTTGTTTGGTTTTTTCCAAACGTTTTCAAGTGTTTTATATAATTTTTACACCAATTACTAAAAAAAAGTGGTAACATGAAAACGTACCTTAGAAAGAAAAACAATAAATGGAAATGTACAGTTTGCGGAGCAACAGGTAAAAGATGGCAGAGTAGCTGGCGTGCAAATCGTTCAGGTAGGCAACATATAAATAAATTCCATAATGGAAAAGGGAAACTTCTTATTTTAAAAAAAGATAGAAAAACGAAAAAACAACCTAAAAAAACTCTAAAAAGACCGTCCTATAATTCAAAATTAATAGATAAAGCCAAAGTATATAAAACATGAGTGACTCTATAGTCAAAAAAAGATATTTTTTGTGGGGAGGTAGAAACATATAGCAATAGAAATAGCTGGATATGGTTTAAAGGAAAATTTACCATATATAGGATTAAGTATTTGGAATATAGCAATTGCAATAATAGTTTTAGTAATAGGTTTTATATTTGTTAGAATTGCAACAAAACTTTTGAAAAAATGGATGTTAAAAGCGAATCTCACAGAGATACTCTCTGAGTTTACAACCCGAATAATACGTTTAATACTCTATGTGTTTGTGATAGGCACTGCTATTGGTTTTCTAGGAGTAGATGTAGGTGCTGCCTTAATTAGTCTATCTGTAGTAATGGGTTTTGTACTCGGTTTTGCACTAGGCGATACACTAAGTAATATAGCAGCAGGTTTTATGGTAGCTGTCACTAAGCCATTTAAAGCAGGAGATTATGTAACTGCAAATGGTGAAAGTGGAACCATAAAAAACGTGGGAATAAGCGTTACCGAGCTTGATACGCCTGACAACAAACACATTATCATCCCAAATAAATCTGTCTGGGGTGGAAATGTCATCAACTACACTAAAAATCCTATTCGCAGAGTAGATATGACTATGGGTGTAGGATATGATGATAACCTTGACAAAGTAATCAAAACCACTATGGAGCTTTTAAAAGAAGATGATCGTGTACTCTCAGATCCAGCACCCCAAGTTGCTGTAAACGAATTTGCTGATTCCTCAGTAAATCTAGTGGTGAGACCATGGGTAAAAAAAGAAGACTACTGGAGTTTTTACTTTGAGTTCAACAAAAAAATAAAACAGAGATACGACAAAGAAGGATTTAACATACCATATCCACAAACAGATGTACACCTAATAAAAGAAGAAGAGTAAAAAAATTACTCTTTTTTATTTTTTTTAATTTGGTTTTTTAAGAAAAATTGTTTGAGTTGGAAATGCCATTTCAATTCCTTCTTTTTCAAAGGCATCTTTAATCCTAAAATTTATTTCTTGTTGAGTATCCATATACTTGTTATAATCAGACGAGTCAATATAATATACGATATCAAAGTTTAAACTAAAATCACCGAATTGCTTGAAATGTACACGATCAGGTGAGGCAAGTTCTACATCTTCAATTATATTTCGTACTATATCAGGTATTTTTTTGAGTTTGCTAAGTGGTGTACCATATGTAACGCCAAATTGGAATTGAATACGTCTTTTCCTCATTTTTTTGAAGTTTCTAATACGTGTTGTAACAAGTTCTTTATTTGATACAACTAGTTCTTCTCCTTGAAGTGTTGTAATTCTTGTGGACATCATACCAATTTTTTTTATTGTGCCCATATCGTTTCCTAGTATTACAAAATCACCGATTTCAAATGGTTTATCAAAATATATTGTAAATGCGCTAAAAAGGTCGCTTAAAACATTTTGAAGTGCAAAACCTATTGCGATACCTGCAACACCTAAACCTACAACTGCACCAGTTAAATCTACGTTGAACGCTGCAAGTAAAGCAAGCAGAGCAAATATTACAACAACAAGATGAAGTAGTTTTTTAAATATGAACAATATATGACTGCTAACTTTGCGTTTTTTCTTCTCGCGTTCACCATACCATGCAACTAAAACATTTATAACTCTTATAACAATCAAAGTAATTAATAGAATTTGAGCAACTGAAAAGATTGCTCCTACAATAAAGGAATACTCTTGGACTATTGTAAGACTTTCAAGACCATAATATGCACCTACAAGTATAACAAAAAAATAAACCGGTGCTTTAATATTTTTAAGGATTTCATCATCTAGTTTTGTTTTAGTCTTTGTAGCCCATTTGGTAAAATATCTTTCAAATATATGATAGACTACCCAACCTATCAGTATTGCAACTATGAATACCATAATTGCTACTATTCCTTCAGCTACAATAGGCTTAAAGCTAAACCCTGCTTCTTCAAGGAATTTATCTATAGATTCTGCTAAATCTGCTGTAAGTTGCATTTTAAATCTGAAAACGTTAAAAAAAGAACTAGTACTTTAACTTTAGGTTTAAATAGTTTAAATATCCAACTTACTGCTTTTTTGGAAAAGATTAATACATAATTATTTGATACGAGGAACCCTACAACAGATGAAAAATATTTGATTTCTTCATGATTTGGGAGGATTTAAGATTATGACAATAATTTTAGATGGAAATAGTCTAACAGTTGAGAAGCTTACAAAAGTTGCAAGAGATTTTGAAAAAGTAAAACTTGACTCCAAAGCCTTGGACCGTATCAAGAAATGCCGTGATATGCTTGAGAAAAAAATAGCTGAAAAAGAGATTATGTATGGAGTTAATACTGGGATTGGAGAGTTTTCAGAAGTTGTTTTATCAGATGAGCAGGTTAAAAAATTTCAAAAATATTTAATATATAATCATGCAGCAGGAATAGGCGACCCTGCTCCTATTGAGTATGTTCGTGGTGCAATGTGTGCAAGAGTTAATGTTCATGCTAACGGACAAAGCGGTTGCAGGCCTGTAATTACCAAGACCCTTGTAGAAATGCTCAATAAAGGTGTTACTCCTTTTGTATGTCAAAAAGGGAGTGTTGGTGCTTGTGGAGATCTTGCACCTATGTCTCAGATTGCTTTGTTGATGATGGGTGAAGGAAAAGCATACTATAAAGGAAAGCTTCTACCAGGGAAAAAAGCATTTGAAAAAGCAGGTATAAAAATACCGGGCCTAAGAGAGCGTGATGGTCTGGCAATTATTAATGGTTCAAATGTTCTAACAGCTATGAGCGCGATTTTTTTACATGATGCAAATAATTTTTTGAAACAAGCTGAAATTGCAGCAGCTATGAGCCTTGAAGCGTTAAAAGCTAATATGGGACCTTATACTCCTAAACTTCATCAGGCACGTGGTTTTAAAGGCGCGGTTCGCTCGGCAAAATCTATTCAAAAACTTGTAAAAGATGGAGACCTTCAAAAAAAGAAAATTGAATGCAAAGTTCAGGATGCATACTCAATGAGATCCACTCCACAGGTTATAGGTTCCGCTCATGATGCCCTAAGATGGGCAAAAGAACAAGTTGAAATTGAGCTAAACGGTGTTTGTGACAATCCTGTATTTTTCCCAGATGAAAATCTGCAGATTTCTGGTGCAAACTTTCAAGGAACACCGGTTAGTGTTCCAATGGATATGGCAGGGTATGCTATCACAATGGTATGTGTAATGAGTGAACGGCGTATGAACCGGCTAAACAATCCAGCCTTAAGTGTTGGTCTACCAGCTTTTTTAACAAAAGGCGCGGGTATGTTTTCTGGCCTTATGCTCAGTCAATATACAGCAGATAGTCTTATTGTTGAACAACGTATACTTTCAAACCCTGCTTCAGTTCAATCTATACCTGCAGCAGCAGATCAAGAAGATTTTGTGAGCATGGGTATGAATACAGCTATTAAAAATTTCCAAATCCTTGATAATGCTTATGGTATACTTGGGATCGAGTTTATGGCCGCAGCACAAGCACTAGATTTTAGAGATTACAAGTTTGGAGAAGGGGTTACAAAGGCAAAACATGTTATTCGTAAACATATTGATTTTTTGGATGAAGATAGACCACTATATCCAGACCATACAAAAATGAAAGAACTTGTAAAATCTTGTGAAATACTAAAAAGTGTTGAAAAAAAAGTAGGAAAACTTGGTTGAATTTAGGTTTTATGTCATACGATTTATTTGACGGAAATATATTTTCTCAATAAAAGGTGCTGTTTTCCAAGTTAAACCTGTCGAAGTTGTTAAAAAATAGATAAATGCGCTGTTATCAGATGTGCGTACAAGCATACGTGTATAAACTCCAGGTCCTCCACCATCATGACCATAGTATTTTACGCCTTTTCTATCTTTTTTTATCATAAAACCAAGTCCATATTTTTCACCAGTATTCTCAGGATATTGAACAGTATGCATCATCTCTACAGTTGATTCATTAAGTATACGATTGCCCTTGTATATTCCCCCATGCATATGAGCTATTATAAAACAAGATAAATCATTTATTGTTGTTTTAAGATCGGTACATGGTGCCCATAGGTAACTATAAAGAGCTTGCCTTTGTAAGTTAGAAAATAAACCTTTTTGGGTGTAAGGAATGCATATATTGCTGTTGTTTAGGTCTTTATAAAAATAGCTTGAATTTTTCATTCCAAGCGGCTCAAAAATATTTTTTTTACAATATTCATTAAACTCTTCGCCAGATATAAGTTCAACTAAATATCCAATGAGAGCATATCCCACGTTTGCATAATTATAATTTGATCCTGGTTCCTCATCAACCCATACTTCAGGGTTATAAATATCTCCGCCAGGACATAGATAATTTTCCAACCAAGGATGCGGATAAGAAGACAAATTCGGATCACCTAAAAACAAGGTTTTACTCAAACATTGAAGTGAGTAACTACCAGTTTTCTCATCATATGATAAACTAGATTGATGAGCTAGAAGCATACGAAAAGTTATTGGAATATCTGGATAATTTGGATTCCTAAGATTGAAAGGCAAATAATTATTTACATCCTCATCCAAATCAAAAAGATTTTTTTCCCATAACTGCATTAATGCAGTTGCAGCTACAGGTTTTGAAATAGACATAACTAGATAAATGGAATCTTCGTTTGATTCTTTTGAGATATCAGGATCTAAATATCCATAGTTTTTAGTCCAGATGATTTCATCTTCATTTATTATACATGCCGACATTGAAGGTATTCTACAAAATTTGACATATAGATCTAAAAATTTTTCAAAGAATATATTAGAATTTAATATTTTTTTATTTTCGTTTAACTCCTCACGATTATTTTCAACGTTTTTACCTGTTACCGTCATCAAGGAAGACAAAAGTAGAACAAAGATTAAAAGACCTGCAATAAATTTGGTTTTCTTATTAAGTACCATATTAAACAACTACATATAATTGCAATAATAATATTATATGTTTGTCATTATATATTAACCTTTATTT
>CAZOBL010000071.1:0-10327 GCA_964578185.1 uncultured Thermoplasmatales archaeon | reverse complement strand
TTATGACGTCGCCTTGACATGGCGGAGGTCTTGAGTTCAAATCTCAACGAGCCCATACTTAATATAATAATAAAAGATTTAAAAAGGGGAGTAATAATCTTTGGCTAATTATCAAACTAGTCATGGTTTTAATGATGATGAAGTAATCAGTGCACTACAAAAACAAATTCGTAGAGGTATTGAAGACGATGCTTTATACTGGGCTCTAGAAATCTGTGAAAACGGAAAAAGTAAAAGTGGCTTTGGACGGCTAAGAAATAGACTCATGATTATCTCATATGAAGATATTGGCTTAGGCGATCCTGAAGTTGTATTAGAAATTTCAATAGCAATAAGAGATATGGATAAACTCTACAAAGCAAAAAATGACGGCTGGAAAATCATTTTATCCTATATAATACTAAGACTTTGCCGAGCTAAAAAATCAAGGATAACAGATCATTTCCAAAACTATATTGGCCACGTATGGAAAAACAAAACACCTGAAGAGATGGAGATTGAAATACCAGATTATGCAATTGATATGCATACATCAAAGGGAAATCTGAAAGGTAGATCTAAAGGTTCAAAAAAAGGTATTGAACAATTCATTAATGAAGGTGAAAAACTTAAAAATAAAAACGATGAAATCAAAGATATCTACGAAAAAGAAGTACATCGTATTTGGAAAAAAAATATCAAATAAAAATTATTATAAAAAACACACATATATACTCTATAAATAGTAACATTCTTAAACCTATTTTTGTTGTGATATTTATTGGAAATATATGAAAATTTTAGTCCTTAATGTTGACCGTGATGATGATTTTGGGAGAAAAGCAAAAATCAAAAGCCCAATAGTTGGAATTAAGGACAATATTAATGCAGCAAACAAACTTGCAATGGCAGATCCTGAAGATTCTGATGTAAACGCTATTTTTTCAGCAATTTCTACATATAATAAATACAAAAAAGAAGGTAAAGAGGTTGAAATTGCAACAATATGCGGCCATATGAATGTTGGATTAAAATCAGATGAAGTTTTATCATATCAGCTAGAGGAAGTTTTAGCAAAAACTCAAGCGAATGGAGTGGTTTTTGTTACAGATGGTGCAGAAGATGAATATATCTTACCTATTATTGAGTCACGTGTAAAGATAATCTCAAAAAAAAGAGTTACTGTAAAACAAAGCAAAGAACTAGAAGACACATATTATAGAGTATTAAAACTGTTAGATGATGATAAAGTCCAAAGACAGTTTCTTTTACCTATTGCACTAGTTTTAATTGTTTACGCTTTTTTTGTTCTCATGGGTATGGCTGCAAGTGGTTTTGGAGCAATTCTTCTCACACTTGGTGCATATCTTTTAATAAGGGTCTACAGATGGGAGAGAAACATAGCTTTTATCTGGGATGAAATTAAATCAGGTTTTCTAACAGGCAAACTTTCCTTATATACCTCAATTCTTGGAATAGCAATTATAGTTATCAGTATTTTCTTGACATATGATCAATACAACAATACTGTCTTTTCAAGTAATTTTGAATTTATACAGATAATCTTCTTTTTACAAAATATGATCTGGGGTATAGTTCTAGCAGGTCTTGTTATTCTCCTAGGTAGAGTCGTTGACACTTATGTCAGAGACAAGAAAATACCTTGGAATTACTGGGTAGCGCCATTTTCACTTTTTGCTTTTGGTTTTATTTCATATGCGGTTTTATCAGCGTTATACAAGTCTCTTATAAACTGGCCAGCAAATTTTGAAGTTGAACCATTTTTTACAATAGATTTTATTGGTTATACTACAACAGGTATCATGATAGCTTTAGTAGGTGCAATCACCTATCATTATATAAGAGAAATCTATAACAATCAAGACAAAGAATTTGAAATAGAAAAACAAACACAGCAACTGGTTGAGAAAAATTAAAACCTTATCTATTTAATTTGTATATAATCAATTATTGATAAAATGAATTACGAACAATGGAAGTTTTTTTACAAGAAGATAACCAAAGATTTGAATATAGAGGAAAAAAAAGACATAAAATCCGGTTACATATTAGACTCAATTTTAGAAAAAATTGATGTTTTAAATGAGAAAAAATTAGAAAAAAAAATTAAAAATCAAGAAATTTACATATTTGGTGCAGGACCTTCACTTGAAGAAAAACTTGATAAATATACAAATGAATTTTATAAAAGCGTCTTGATTACTGCTGATGGTGCCACTTCTGCTTTAACTAAAAAAAACATTAATCCTGATATAATTGTCACTGATTTAGATGGCCGGATATCTGATCAGATCAATGCTAACAAAAAAGGGTCAATTGTAGCAATACATGCTCATGCAGATAACATCCAAAAACTCTTAAAATACGTACATCTTTTTCAGGATGATATATTTGGAACAACTCAGGTAGATCCAGGTTTTTTCAAAAATTTGTATAATTTCGGTGGTTTTACTGATGGCGATAGGGCAGTTTTTTTATGTGATCATTTTAAAGCAAAAAAAATTAACTTAGTTGGTTTTGATTTTAATAACAAAATTGGTAAATATTCTTTTGCAGAAAAGAAAGATAAAGAATTGAAACTTAAAAAACTCAATTGGTGTAAATTTTTAATCGAGAATTTAGATAATGATTCAATTTTTTTTCTTTAAATTTTTTTACCAGTTAGACTTATAAAACAGTTCTTTATTTGCATGCTATAATAACTATGACAATAATTGAAGGATTACTGGTTTTCTTTGCATTGGTTTTAGCATATTTTTTAGTAGTAATTTTTCTAAAAAAAAGAGGAGTTCTCAAGAAATTTAATATAGATCTCTATGGTCCTGCGCTTCTTTTACGAACTGAGAAAGGGAAAAGGTTTTTAAAAAAAATTGCTAGTTTGAAGAGATTTTGGAGGGCTTTTGGTACTTTTGGAATTGTTTTCTGTTTTATAATGATGATTCTGATGACATCTGTTCTCATCTGGCAGGTTTGGGCTGTAATGGGTTTTTCAGAGGCTCAAAAAGAAGCTCTGCCAGGTCCAGAAGTAGCATTGGTTTTACCGGGTATAAATCCTATACTTCCACTTGAGTATATTGGTTATATACTCCTTGCGTTAGTTATTGGAATAATAGTCCATGAGTTTTCTCATGGTATACTAACTCTTGTTGGAAAGATGAAGGTTAAATCTTTAGGGATTTTATATATGGTCATACCAGTTGGTGCATTTTGTGAACCTGATGAGGAGCAACTCAAAAAAACTAGTACTCTTAAAAGAATGAGAGTGTACTCAGCGGGTCCTCTTGCAAATTTTGTAGTAGTGTTAATTACTTTACTTCTTTTTTCTTTTGTATTTATGAGCGCTGTTCAACCTGCAGCTGATGGGGTAACTATTGT
Source organism: uncultured Thermoplasmatales archaeon (assembly GCA_964578185.1). Classification (GTDB taxonomy): domain Archaea; phylum Thermoplasmatota; class E2; order DHVEG-1; family DHVEG-1; genus JAZKSG01. The sequence continues at coordinate 6,952 of CAZOBL010000071.1, read as the reverse complement.
GTCTACTACTGAGGATGCACCAGCGGAGAAATATAGTTTAGAATCTGGGATGATAATAACTTCGGTAAATGATTCAGCTGTAAGAAGTTATGATGACTATGTATATGTTATAAATCAGACGAGCGCTGGTCAAGAGGTAAATGTTACGTATTTCTGGCATGGTATGAAAACAAAAAAGATAGTGCTGTCTGATAAATATGAGGAATATGAAAAAAACTGGCCTGATGAGAATGATGAATCGTTTAAAGGAAAGGGATATTTAGGTATAAGACCCACTTCTGCTGAACCTTTTTTATCTGTTCTTAGTAATCCTTTTGGTTATAATGCACCTGCTAGATTTATGATACTTTATATTCTGCCTTTACTTGGTTATTTCCAGGGTTATAACCCTATAGTTGCACCGTTTACCGAGTCTTATACTATTCAAGGACCTCTTGGTGGATTGCCTACTGGTGTGTTTTGGATGTTTGTAAATGCGCTTTATTGGATTTTCTGGTTAAATTTGGCTGTAGGATTATTCAATGTTTTACCGATGGTTCCTCTTGATGGTGGGTTTCTTTTTAACGATGCAGTTGGCTCGGTTATTAAAAAACTTAAAAAAGGGATTAGTGAAGAAAAAAAGCAGGATATTGTAGGTAAAATATCTATTGCGATATCTCTTATGATATTACTTGCGATAATCTTTCCGTTTCTAATAAAATATATATGAAAAAGAAAAAAAAACAAATTTTTTTTAGTTGTTTTCTTTAAGTTCAACAGTGCAAGGTGTTGGAATTTTCATTCCAGCTTTCTTTAAGGCTTTTTTGCCTACGTCAAGGTTTTCTTCGTTTATATCTACTGTCATAATTATCTGGTTTCTTTGTACTCTTGCTGCTGTTCCAACGTTTTTGCCATAAGATGATCTCATACCTTGACTAACACGATCTGCACCGGCTCCAGTTGCTTGTTTGTTTTCACGAAGGACTACATGAGGATAAATCCTAACATGTAATTTATAGTTTGCAACTCCTAACTTTTTTTCTAAAAATCTATTTGCTGTAATACGAGCAGATTCAAGGGATGTATGTCTTATATGACATTTTTCATCTGCTGTTAATCTTATTTGTGATGAAAAATCTGCTTTTTTGTTTCCTAGTACAAACTGGGTTATACGTGGATTGGGTACACCACCCAAGTATTCTCGCCTTGTAGTGGGTTGACCTCTTACATATCTGTACATACTGCTAGGTTTTCGTGCCATAGTTTAACTCAACTCTTTTATCTTATAATTCTAATCAAGTGGGAAACTGCAAATAGCTATCTTATTTATAACTTTTTTCACAGTTTAACTTAAATAACTTATATATTATATTTTCGATGGACCATAACCTTTAAAACACCTATATGATTGCCTAAAGTTATTAATACATCCTTATATTATGGTGAAATATGATGAGTGAAAAAAACGAAAATGTCGTATTACCCGGAGAACAAGTATCTACTATGGAAGAATTAATCCCTGGTGAAGGTACTTTTGAAGAAGAAGGTATAATCCGTGCAGCTATAGTTGGAAAATATTATGTTGATAAGAGAAACAAAAAGGCATGTGTGAAACCTTTGACCACTGTACCTGTTATGGTACAAAATGGAGATACTGTGCTTGCTAGAGTAAGAATGGTACGCTCGAATATGGTTATTGCAGATGTTATACATGTAAAGGGTAAACAAAGAGCTATATCTGGAGATAACAATGGTACTCTTAAAGTCGCTGAGATATCACAAAGTTATATTAAAGACCCTGCAACAGAGTTTGCTGCAGGTGATATAATTAGAGCTAAAGTAATTCAGGTTAGACCAAATATCCAACTTTCTACAAAAGATAGGGAACTGGGTTCAATTCTCTCTCTTTGTAAAAAATGCAGAAATACCTTATCAAAAAAAGGAAACCAGCTTGTATGTGAAAATTGTGGAAATAAAGAAAGAAGATCTACCGCACCGGATTATGGTGCCTTTGACATTGACAAACTATAAAAAATATTGATAGAGCTAGTTTATATAATTCTTTGAGGTGAAGAAAATTTATGGAACTTAAAAAACTCAAAAAGACATCTAAAGAACTTGAACTTCTTGTCGTGGGTGAAGATGAAACAATTCTTAATCCAATAGTTGAAGTTTTACTTCAAGATGATGATGTAGAATTTGCATCAAATATGACTGATCATCCTGACTCAGATAAAAGAACTTTATATATTAGATTAAAGAAGGGTGCTAAATCTAAACCTGAGGCGTTACTTGTTAAAGCCGTTAAAAAACTTGAAGATGAAGTAAAAGGTTTTTCAAAAGATTTTAAAAGTAAATCCAAGGGTAAATAATAATAGATGACTAATTTTAATGTTTTAGATGCTGAAAAAAAAATTGGTATTGAAACTTTTTTAACTTCCAAAATAAAAGGAGTTGGTGGCCGACTCCGCAGCAGACCTCAGGATTTCAAAGTATTTGAAATCCCTTCTGATTTTAATAGTAAAAAAGGTAAATTTACTGTTGCAAAAGTTGATGCTGTTAACTGGGAGACTAATCTTTTAGTCCGTGAGATTTCTAAACATTTACATATTTCTAGAAAGAGGATTAATTTTGCTGGTACAAAAGATAAACGAGCATATAGTTCACAAATGATGTCATTTTATAAAGTTGATGTTAAAGAAATTGAGGATTTATCAATAGATGATGTGGATTTTAAAGATATCCATACCTCTTCTAAACCAGTTAAAATCGGTGATCTCAAGGGTAATCATTTTGATATTTTAGTTAGAAATATTCAAAAAGATGTAGAGATTAGCTATGTTCAAGATATTACAAATTGTTTAAAAGAAGTTGGTGGTTTTCCAAATTTTTTTGGCGTTCAAAGATTTGGGGCAGTCCGTCCAATTACCCATGTTGTGGGAAGGAATCTTGTAGATGATGATTTAGAAAAAGCTGTTATGAGCTATATTGCAAATCCGATAGATGGTGAAAACAAGGAAAGTTATAAACTGCGAGAAAAACTTGAGCAGACTAGAGATTATAAAGATGCACTTGTTAATTATCCAAATTACCTAAACTATGAAAAAGCAATTATAAACAAACTTGTGGAAGACTCAAATGATTACACTGCAGCTTTAAAACAGTTACCAAAAAACCTTCTAACTATGTTTATTTATGCTTACCAATCATATATTTTCAACAAAATCCTAAGTGAACGAATAAAAAAAAACCTTCCTTTAAACCAAGCTGTAGAAGGCGATATAATACTTCCAAAAAGAACAGATAAAATTGATCCTTCTGAGCCGATATGGGTGAAAAATTCAAATATTGATAAAGTTAATAGACAGATTAAAAAAGGCAAAGCATTTGTTTCAAGTATTCTTCTGGGATATGAGACAGATTTTAGTAAAGGTGTAATGGGTGAGATTGAACAAAAAATTGTAGAAGATGAAAAAATTAACACTAAAGATTTTGTAATACCTGAAATTCCTTTTATTTCATCATCGGGAACATATCGGCCTTTGCTTGCATCATTTGAAAATTTAGAGTTTAGTAGTTTTCAAAAAGATGATTTACATAAAGACAAAAAAACATTGAATTTATCTTTTGATTTAAATAAAGGATCTTATGCCACTTGTATACTTAGAGAATTTATGAAAACAAGTGATATTAGATATTATTAACAGTCAAATGAACCTTTAATTTTATGATAGAAATTGTTTTATTATGGTTCTTTAATTAAGGGGTCTGATAAGATTTACTAATTTGTTATTTGGTGAAACATTATATGATTGAATCGTCGTCGCAGAAATACAAGCCCAAACAGGTAGAAGAAAAAATCCTGAAATTCTGGGAAGAAAACAAAGTATTTCAGAAATCAATTGAGAATCGTAAAGGATGCAAACCTTATGTTTTCCTAGAGGGTCCACCTACTGCTAATGGTATGCCTCATCCAGGTCACGTGCTTACTCGTGTGGTAAAAGATCTTGTTTGTCGTTATCAAACGATGAATGGTCATTATATCCTTCGTAAAGCTGGTTGGGATACACATGGACTGCCGGTGGAAATTGAGGTTGAGAAAAAACTTGGCCTTAAGGATAAACAAGAAATCGAAGATTATGGTATTGAAAAATTTATTGAGGAATGTAAAAAAAGTGTTTTCAAATATGAACATGCATGGGTCGAGCTAACTAAACGTATAGGTTTCTGGGTTGATATGGACAATCCATATATAACTCTTAAAAATGAGTATATTGAATCTGTCTGGTGGTCACTAAAGCAAGCTTGGGAGAAAAAACTGCTTTACAAGGGTCATAAGGTTGTACCATATTGTCCACGTTGTGGAACCGCTTTGTCTGCTCATGAAATCGCTCAAGGTTATAAAGAAGTTGAAGACCCTTCTATTTTTGTCAAATTTAAACTCAAAGATGAAGATGCATATTTTCTGGCTTGGACTACAACACCCTGGACTCTTCTATCAAACGTGGCACTTGCAGTACATCCTGATGAACTCTACATTAAAGTCCGTTATCACGGCGAGGTGATGATTCTTGCCGAAGAACGTGCTGCTACTCTTCTTAAAGGAGAGCAATATGATATTCTTGATGGATTCAAAGGTAAAGAATTAGAAAACATAGAATATGAGCCTTTGTTTACTTTTTCAAAACCTGATAAAAAAGCACACTATATTGTCCTTGCAGATTTTGTCACTATGGATGATGGTACAGGAATTGTTCATATCGCACCCGCGTTTGGTGAAGATGACTACAATATTGGTCGTGAATATGATTTACCAGTTGTACAACTTGTTAAGCTAGATGGTACTTTCCCAGAAGAGGTTACTCCTTGGGCTGGAGAGTTTGTAAAAGATGCAGATCCAAAAATTATTAAATATCTTGAAGACAAAAACTTGCTAGAAGGAGTTCAACATTACAAACACGAATACCCATTTTGTTGGCGTTGCGATTCACCTCTTCTGTATTACGCTATGGAATCATGGTTTATTGCAATGAAAAAGGTTCAGCAAAATCTTATTGATAACAACAACTCAATAAACTGGTATCCCGATCATCTGCAACAGGGTCGTTTTGGTGATTTTATCCGTGATGTAAAAGATTGGTCCCTCTCACGTGAACGATATTGGGGTACACCACTTCCAATTTGGACATGTCAAGATAAAAAATGTAAACATCAAATATGCATTGGTGGTGTAGATGAACTTAGAAAGCTCGCTGAAGATTTCCCAAAGGATTACGATCTTCATAAACCACTAGTTGATGAACTTAAAATTAAATGCCCAAAATGTAAAGCTGAGATGAAACGTGAAAAAGAAGTAATAGACTGCTGGTATGATAGTGGGTCATCTTTTTTTGCCCAGTGGCATTACCCTTTTGAAAACAAAGAACAATTCAATGAAAACTTCCCGGTGGATTTCATAAGCGAGGCACTTGATCAAACCCGTGGATGGTTCTACTCACTTCTTGCAATCTCAACGTTTTTGTTTAAAAAATCTTCATATAAAAACGTGCTTACACTAGGGTTGATTCTTGATGAAAACAACCAGAAGATGAGTAAAAGCAAACGTAACTATGTAGACCCGGATATAGTGTTAGATAAGGAGGGTGCAGATGCTATGCGTTGGTATCTTATGTCCGCGTCATCCCCATGGAGTTCTACACGTTTTTTTGAAGAGGCAGTAAATGAAACCCTTCGTAAATTCATTTTAACACTTTGGAATTCATACAATTTTTTTACAACATATGCATCACTTGACAAGTTCGACCCACAAAGGGAGATGGTAGAGCTTTCAAATAGAACTCATCTTGACCGTTGGATAATAAGCCGCTTGCATAATACAAACAAAACAGTTAAAAAATATATGAGGCGTTTTGAAATACACAAAGCTGCTAGAACTCTTGATGATTTTCTAACTGAAGATTTTAGTAACTGGTTTTTACGACGTTCACGTAAACGATTTTGGGTTGAAGAAAAAACAGCTGATAAACTAGCAGGTTACTCAACAATGTACGATGTGTTTTTAGCATTTACGAAAATACTAGCATCTTTTACACCATTTATTACCGAGCAGATATATCAAAATCTTAAAACAGATGATATGCCAGAAAGTATCCATCTATGTGACTACCCCAAAATAGATAAAGGTTTAATAAACAAAGAGCTAGAAGAGGGTATGCAACAGATACGAAAACTAGTTGAGACAGGTCGAGCACTACGTTCAAAAATCGGTATAAAAGTAAGATATCCATTGAGCAGTGCAACACTGATATGTAATGAAAAAATCGAACATGAAATCAAACCCTTGCTTGACTTGTTAAACGAGGAGATAAACGTTAAAAAAATAAGTTTTGAAAGAAACACTGACAAATTCATGGTTAAAACCTATAAACCAGATCACTCCAAAATTGGTCCGCGTCTTAAACAAAAAGCAAAAATCGTAGTAGATGAAATAAACAAGATGTCTGCTGAAGAAATTTACGATAAAATACAGCAGGACAAAAAAATCATAATCGACGCGGATGGAGAAAAAATAAGTTTAACCGATGAAGATTTCGAATTAGTTGAAAAAGTAAAAGAAGACATCGCCAAGTCATCTACAGAGGATGTAACAATAATTCTTGATACACAACTTACCCAAGAGCTGGAAGCTGAAGGTTTTGCCCGTGAAATAGTAAGACGTATCCAGTCGATGAGAAAAGAACTAGACCTTGATGTTGAAGATAAAATCAACACAGAGATATCTGTGCCAGATAAACAAGCAAAAATGCTTGAAAACTGGATAGATTACATTAAAAACGAAACCAGAACTCAACAAATCAAATTCTTGGATAAACCCACAGGGTCACTTGTCAAAAAATGGAAAATAGATGAACTAAAAGCAGAAATAGGAATTAAAAAATAAGATTATGTTTGAACCATAACCTTTTTTTTTTAG
>CAZOBL010000070.1:8102-10381 GCA_964578185.1 uncultured Thermoplasmatales archaeon | reverse complement strand
GGCCGGTTTGCATAGCCTGAAAAACCACTCTTCCTTCTTCACCACGAGTCTCACCTGGTATAATATAATCTGGACGACTTCTTAGAGCTGCTTTCAATAAATCAGATTCATCCACATGACTCTCTTTTGGACCGCTAGAACGTGTGAGCATTTGCTGCCAGACATCATGAGGAACTTGTACTTCTGGCGTGTTTTCAACAGAGTAAATCTTTTTTTCAGGAGGGATAAATACAAACATAGCGTTTGATGTGGTTGTTTTGCCACTAGCTGTTTCGCCACATACAAAGATACTACAACCATACTGAAGGGCAAGCCAAAGATAAGCACCAACACTTGTATCAAAAGTTCCCCAATTAATAAGCTGAGTAATGCTAAGTGGTGTTTCACTAAATTTTCGCACAGTCATACTTGGTCCTTTAAGACTCACATCTCGACTATGTATAATATTTACACGACTGCCATCTGGAAGTGTTCCATCAGCAATAGGTTGACCTTCACTTACTGGGCTGCCAATCTTTTCAGAAAACTCCTGAGAGAATGTATCGGCCCACTTGTTATCAATATAAATGTTAGTTTTTACTAAATCAAAGACTTTGTGGATTAGATGAACATTTTCTCCTGTTATAATATGTATATCTTCGATGTATGGATCGCGCATAAAAGGCTCAAGTGGGCCACCACCCACTACTTGTTTTGTGATATCATAAATGATGCTCATCTTCTCCTCTGAAGAAACATGAACCTTGCCCCCACGAACTTTAATATCTTTTCCAGCAGATTTTTCATCAATTACTGTAACCTCATCAACTACTTCCTTTATGGCTTTACGCAATTCATCCTCAGTTTTGACATTTTCGCGAAGATGTGCACGTTCATACATCAGCTCTTGAACCATATCACGTTTTTTCTCTTGCTTTTTATCAAGCTCGGGGGCAATAGCGTGATATTCTATCTCGTCCATTTCTTTGGTTTTGAATAAATGGATAAAAACAACACCCTTTGTGGTATATATGGCATTAGGAAATTCTTCTTCTTTAAGATCCCTTGGAACTTTGCTATAAAAGGAAGGTTGTTTCATTTTTTCTTTGATACTCTCAAGGTATCTTCTAAGATGAGGGTTATCCTGAATTAATTTCTGTACTTCATCGTCTTCTAATTTTGTCATTTTTCTTATTTTTCCCCTCTTTTTAAGTAAATTAAAGTTTGTTAGAATGCAACACCACTTGTTTCAATTGCAAGGCCACTCCCCGGTCTAACTGAAAAGGTTGTCATTGGTTCATATTTGTGTACTGCACCGTTAAATTTATCGATATAGATATTATGTACAATTCCAATACCGGGCATACTTTCACGAGTAATATTGAAATGTACATCAGAAATCATTTGAAAAGCACTATGAACTTCTTTGCTCCATTCACTTTCATTTGCTGTAGCAAAAATTATTTTTCCAGAGCCGCACAACCTATTAAAGAAACTTGTAAGCTCCACAAGATTATCCTTATTGATACTCTCATTAAGTAAAGTTGATAAAGAATCAATAAAAATTATATCTGGCTCAAAAAGCTTTTTACAAGTAAGCAGTCCTTCAAGAAAAGTCTTTTTAGGTTTTGTTTCTGCAAGCATCACCTCAGTTGAAATAAAAAAAAGTTTACCAGACATAAGATATTGTCTCATATCATAACTTACAGAAGCAGTTTGCCTAAGAAAGCTCTTAACAGTATATTGGGTTGATACATACGAACATGTATATGCATTTTTTAAAAAACTAAAACAGAAACGTTGGGAAAATATACTTTTACCTGTCCCTTCTTTTCCTTCCATGAAAACTAGACTTCCATCTGGTATACTCTGGCCGAAACGTCCAGCAAAACCGTCTTTTTCACCCTTTATTTCAAGGACTAATGATTTATACTCCATATCTTTTTTTCATCCCAAGTTTCCATATTTTAATATTAAATCTCAAAAGCAAATTCATCTTTTACAGATTGAGGTCCTACAATTCTTAATTTATGATCACCTAATGAAATATCGCCTGTGGTAATTGAAAGCGTTGAAACTTCACCAACTTTTATTGAATTTACAGAAAATGAATAATTTGCAGTTGGTATTATTTCACCATCGATGAATACATTAATAGTTTCATTTGTAGTGGCTAGTTCGTTTCCTCCAACATTTTTTAGGTAAAAATTATAATAGCTTCCATCCAAAGGTATATTTTTTGGGTCATTTACACAATTGAATGAAGAAGACTCCGTAGAGTATGAAAAAGAAGATACAGA
>CAZOBL010000070.1:0-8092 GCA_964578185.1 uncultured Thermoplasmatales archaeon | reverse complement strand
TTTTTTGGGTCATTTATTATCTCAAATTCCGTATCCATATTTTCCTGGATTCTATCACCCCGCTCTGAAAGACTTGTTACTACATTATTGGTAACCGCGATTAAAACACCAGAAACTGCACTTGCAGCAATAACAGCGGCAATGAAATATACTACATGTGACCCGGTTAAACTAAATCCCATTGTTTTTCCCTCCTATGTAATTTGATACTTATAATAATCTGATATTCCAAACTCGGTTACAAATTTAATTCTGCCTTTATTTGATTGATCTGTTAAATTAAAATAAATTGTATCCTCGGGGTAAATGTAACTTTTTGAAGATTCAAAATTTACAGATGAACCATTAACTAATATGTTACAATAATTTGTATCAAAGGTTATACTGCCCGTATTCCTCACAGAAACACTTAGGTTAAAAGGCGGGCCAGTTGAAGTATTCAATACAGAAGTTATATTTACACTTGATTGAACTTTCTCAATAGATCGTAACCTCATTTCATCATAACAATCATGTGATTCCTCGAGAGTAGGGATAAAATCTGCTACTATAAACTCAACAGAAATAAAAACTGCGACACCTATCACAGCAGCTGAAGCCGATAAAGAAAATCCCATCCAATTAATACCTCCTAGATTAAATTATTATAAGTCTATATACTTATTGCCATATCCCCTCAACAGATTAACTCAAAGATAGCAAATATAAGTCTTGTTTTATGACAAATAAGACTTTTTGCATCCAAAATAAATGTAATATAATAAGTATTATTTAAATTTATGATTATCAAACTTTTTTGTTAAACGAGAGATTTCACCATCAATCCTATCAATAAAATGCTTATCGAACTTATGGCCTTTGAGTTTCTCGATGAACAGTAAAGACTGGATATGTTGTTTTGAAGGTAGCTCTGAAACACCCTCTGTTTTTTCATTCTCTTGAGTTATGCCATTTGAATAATCAAGTAGACTAATTTTTGCTTCCTCAGTAATCCAACCAATATCTACATAATAATCTAAAACCTCTGGTAAATGACTACGGCCACATTTATCAACTAGAAATTGTAGCCATTTCATAAGAATAATAACACTTTCAGGATCACCTGGTACCTCACTTAATGGTTTCATATTCAAAAAAGAATCACCGATAGTATTGTACCTATCATCATCTAGACTTATATCATCAGTAGTCACAACTTCATTAGAAGATATTACTTTATCACTGTCAAGCAGTCCGTTTTCTATTTTTCCTATCTTTTCTTCTAATTTTTTAACAGTATTCATCAATTTTTCTAAATTAGAATCTATCTCATCTGACAATGGTGAGGCTCTAGGTTGAGCAAAAACATTAGACTTCTGTTGATAATCATCTATAACATTCTTGACTTTTTTTACAAGTGAATCTAATTGTTTTTTTGTAAGATCAACATTTTTTTCTTCTAATTTTTCAATTAATTTATCCGCCACTTTTGAAGGTAAAACATTTTTTTCAACTAGGTTAGATAGCTCATCTTTATAGTTGAAACTAGTAGTTTTTTTGTTTTTACTATCTTCCTTTTTGTCACCCATGTTTAACTACAACCTAAATTCATATACTATGCTTTTAAATTTTCTATAAAATCCTTGATAATCATATCTAATTTATTATCAAGTGATAAAGTTCCCAATGATCTCTCAATGATTTGGTCCAATTCATCATCTGAAAAACTCCAATCTGGGGCGTTATCATTGTCTTTTGCTGCTGTTAGCATTTCTTCCTCATCTCTTTGATCTTCAGTTATCTCATCTTCCTCTTCGCTTGTCTGTTGTTCTCCCTCAATGAGTTCATCGGTATCAATGGTTTTACCATGTTTTTCCTCAGTTGTTTTACCTATCTTTTTAATCTTCGCTCCTGAACGTTCAGCAAAAGATTCTAATTCCGCAGTTCTATCTTTTAGAAGATCAATTTCTTTTGTAAAATTTTCAAGCGCGTCAAGTCTTTTCTTTGTAACCTTGGATAACCCTACAAAAGGATTCATTTGTTCAGATACAATTTCATAAAGACTGACTAAATCATCTAGATCCTTTGACATGGATTCTAATTTATCGTTCACGCTATTAATTTCCTCTTGGTTTTTCTTTATTTGAAAATCAAAGTCTTTAATATTTTGAAGTATAGCCCTTTTTTGTTCTAAAGAATCTCGATCTAAAGGTGAATCATCAACATCATTTTCTTCTTCTTTCTTATCAGAATCTTGATTATTTTCTTCTTTTTTAGCTTGATCAGAATCAACCTTTATTACTTTTCTTAACTTTTCTACATCTTCTTTTTGTCCCTTAGATGTAGTTTTATCATCTTTTTCTGCATTAGATGTATCAGAACTTTCTTTTTGTTCTTCTTTTTTTATTTCTTCGTTTTTAGTCTCCTCATCACCCTCAGGCTTATCATCAGAGTTTCCCATCTTTAACTTTATTGCTACCCCTCCATATATTTAGGTTAAGCCTACTAATATAAAAACATCAAGGATGTATTTATACTTTTATAAATTCATATATAATTATATACCTTTCTATGTTCTTTTTATCATCCCCTAGTGATTGTTTGTTAATAACTCATTAATCTTGCATAATAGTAACGGATTTGGAGTAATTAAATCTTTTTGAATTCAATTTTTTTTGAAAGCATTTATATTTATAATAACCCATTATCAAATAAAAAGAAAAATATTTAACCCTCTTTATTGCATTTATAAAAAAATAATTATCTTATGAAAAGATATGGGTTTATTCAATTATGAAAGCTGGAGAGAAAAATAAAAAAAAGAATTTTTCAGAAGATTTACTAGTTTTGAGCTTGGATAAAGATGGTAAAGTAACCTATGTTAATAGTGAATGTGAAAGGGTTGCAGGTTATATAAAAGATGAAATTATTGATAGGCGCATTCTAGATTTTCTTATCCCAAATAAATTTAAAAATGAATGGAGAAGAGTTTTTGAAGAGGTAAAAAAAGATAAACCAATTAGTAGCACAAATTTTCCGCTTTTAACAAAAAACGGTCATGAAATTTCCGCATCTTGGGATATTGCATCGGTTGATGATTTAGAAAATAATTCTTTGGGTAAAATTGGTCTAGTAGGTCGTATAAATAAAGAAAATTTTGGAGGGCCAATTGAAAAAATTCAGTATCCTAAAGATTTTAATGATTCAAATTCAAACGACAAAGGAAAAGTAATTTTTAAGATGGGTAATAAAAAAATAACATTTAAGAGTAATAAATCAGCAAAAAAAACTAATTCAGAACAAATTGCAGAAAAAAAGAAAAACAACAATAATCAAATTATAGATGATACAAATTCAGAAACAATTCATGGGGAAAATAATAACATCGACATTTTAGATGAATATAATCCAGATAAAATTCTTGATAACCTTAAAAAATATGATCAGGTCATAAGTGATCTAAAAATTGAAAATGAAGAACTAAAAAATAAAAACGATGAACTAAAAAACCAGTTAGAAAAACAAAAAGAACACCATTCAAAGGTTACGAACAATCTTTTAAATTTAAAAAAGCAACAGAATAATATTGTTAAAAAAACTGAGCAAATACTATCAAAGTCACTACGTTTTATTTTTGATGCTGTTGGTGGAAAGAAGAAAAAAGAAGAATTTGATAATTTAATACGTGAACTTGATGAAAGAAAAAATGAATTAATAGAACTTGAAAATAAGTTCAATAGAGATAAAAAAGTAATCAATAGTAGTCGTGAAGATTTTGTAACATGGCGGGAAAAACTGGAAACATTAGAAAATGAAATTGAAGATAGAAGAATGGCTGTAGTTGATAAGGAAAAAGAACTTAAATCAAGATTTTTACAATCGATTTCTCAAGATGCATCAATAGATCATGGGGCCAAAGATAAATCTATTTCAGATGTATTAGTTGATGTTTCAAATGATGAAGATATACTAAAAGAAATTCCAAATAGTGCAGCTGTTCTTCAGCGTGGTATTTTAAAACAAGTCAATGATTCTTTTGCTGACTTATTAGGTTTTAAAATAGATGATTTGTTGGAAAAAAGTTTTTTTGATTTTGTTTCTCCAGATAGTTTATCTGAAGTAGAAGATTATTATCTTAAACGTCTGAAAGGAGAAGCTTTCTCTTCATATGATGCTGTATTGGTTAATTCAGATCAGGATGAGCTTGATGTAAAAATAAATGTCAAACCAGTTATTTATAAAGGTTTAAAAGCAGATATTTTTGTTATTAAAAATCAGGAGGATAATGATTTATTGTCGGGTAATGAAAAAAATGATTTTTCTGAAGAAGATTCTGAAGATTAAAAAGCTTGATCCTATTAAAAGTTAATTATATTATCAACTTTTTTTGTCAATAACTTATATATAACTAATTAGTTATTACTAATAATTGGGATGCATTTAAAGGATGGGACAGCATATTGGTCTAAATTTCTTAAGATTTCTATAGTAGTTTTAGTTTTAATCTTCAGCTGTTTTTTTGTACCTATTACAGATTCTGAAGAACCTGGTGAAACAAATTTTGATTATGATGATTCTACATCAAATTCTACTGATAATTGTTGTTGTTTACCAGAAGGTGTCTTTTCAAAAAATGTTTATATTAACTTTTCAAATTTTTCTAAAAATTCAAGTTTTAGAACTGATATTCCCAAGGTTAGATATCCTTCTCAAGTAAATCTTTTTTCGGTTAATAGTCAGACTAGAATGTCTTTTGATGGTTACAAACTGTTAGATTTGGATGATGATTTATTTTTTGATACGGTTGAGTGGAGTGTTAATTCGTCTGAATTTAATAATTATGAGGTAAATGTTAATTTAAACAAGGTTAGTTTCGCTAGTTCTACATCTGATATTATTAATAATTATGATGGTACTAAAACTCTTGTTTTATATAGTAGACCGATCAATTATTTTAATGTTGAAAATAATGATTTTGAGCCAATAAACACGTCTATAGTCACTTCTAGTTCTAGTGATTTTTTTTATGAAAATACAAAAAATGTGTTTAAATCTTATTTTGATTTAGATGGTAAAGTAAAATTTCAAGTAGGTCATGTTTGGGGTTCATCTTACCCTGTTGATCAATCTTTTGCTAATTTACAGAATTCAACTGTTGAATTAGATGGAAGCCATATAATTTATCATGATATATATGAGAATGTTGATCTTCGATATACTATTTCAAGCAGTAATATCCTTGAAGAGTTTATAGTTAAAAATCCGATTAATATTTCTAAATTAAGTACAGCCCTAAATTTTTCAGGTGTATATTATGTTTTTAAAAATAACACTCTTGATTTTTTTAACCAAACTACAAATGAATATCTTTTTAGCATCCCAGAGCCTGTAATGTGGGAAGAAAAAGATGTTTCTAAGAGAAGTTACGGTATTAACTATTCTCTAGAACAATCTAATGGTAGTCTCTATCTATCTAAGATTTTAACAGAAGAAGGTTTAAATTGGCTAGAGGATGAAAATCGGACATACCCTGTGGTAATTGATGCCACTTGGTCTAATAATAATCCTACTGAAGACGGCTATGTAAATTACCTAAATCCTCCAGGGACCTATAGTCAATTTACTTCCACTGGTGATTTAGTCTGGTGCTGTTTTATGTACATGAGCCGTTTAATTGAGAATAGGTCTTATGTTGAATGGGATATAAGTGCAATTAGTGGACAAGGTTATGAAATTAATGATGTTGATTTTAAATATCAGGGTATACAAAATGAATTAGAATCAAAAGCTATTAATAGTATGGAAAAACAACCTAGTAGTAACACTGCTCAGGGAATTTATACTGATGCAGGAAATGGTAGTGCATATGTTACTAGCTCAACATTTCCTGAAGTTGGCACATCTAAAAGTGTGGATCTTGGAGATACGGCTGTGGAGGATTTGCAAAGTGCTTGTGATAACTCTCAGAGTTGGTGGGCTATAGGTATTACAGCAGCAGCAAGTTATCTTAGTCCATGTTATGATAAAATCGTATCTGAAGATTATAGTTTCACACCTAGGCCCCCTCCCACTTTATATGTAACTTACACTGACAATATCCCTCCAGAAACCTATATTGATAATATTCCTGAACCTGCTGGCCCCTCACATGTTTCAAATATAACGGGTTTAGCTACAGATGAAGATGGAAACATCGATGGCGTTTACCTAAACATTAGAAATGATACAGATAGTACCAATTGGTGTGGCAGCTACTGGTCAAACATTTGTCCAAGTGTAGGAGTAGATGCATGTGGTTTACCTCTTTCAGCTAGTGCAACAGATGGCAATTTTAACGATAACGAAGAATACTGGTATTATAACTGTGATTCCGCCGGATTAACTTGGTCTGATGGAAAACAATATACGATTACAGCAAAAGCAAGAGATGAAGATAATGATTGCGATTCAAGTGCAGCTAGTGATACTTTTAATTATTCATCTACAGCAGGCAATTCAGCACCTGAAATAGATGAAAGAAGTGAAAGTCCAAAAAATGGATCAACTGGTATATCTCTTTATCCTCAATGTTCTATCGCAGTAAGAGACCCTGACAGTGATGATATGATGATACAATTCTGGGAAAATAGTACAGGAACATGGGCCCGTAGGCAAACAAATGAAACAGTTGGAGATGGGACTTATAAATGGGACTACACACAAGCTTCAACAAGTGGTAAAAAATACTGGTGGAGAATACATGCCCGTGATTTATATCAAAATTTGACTCCTAATTCATATGGCGACGAAAGTGGTAGCTGGGCTAATGAGACAAAGGCATATGATGAAGACACTGGCACTTATTCATCTTGTACACATCAAGAAGCTCCATTAGAGTTAGGTCTCAGTTCAGGTAAAGATGTTAGTGCAATACGTATCTATGGATCTAAATATCTTAAAGGAGAAGAAACCGGGATCGATAATTTAGTAGTCCGACTCTCAAATGACAGCGGCAGTTCATATACTACAATATATGAAGGTAGTTTAGAGCCTAATACTTGGGTGACGATTGATAATACAATGGCTGATTGTAGAGATATTGATAAAGCTTTAATTATGATACTTGATGAAATAAATGAAGATAATGATGGACGTATAAAAGAATTCAAATTTGTAGAAACCGACGAAAACACTTCAACATATTTTTTTACAACTCAATCAACTGAACAATTTTATACACCAATAATAAATAGTTATGATTTACGTAATAGCACCGGCTCAAAACTTAATAATGCTACAGGTCCTCTTGACAATGAAAAAGAATATTATTTTACAATAAATGTAACCGATGACAATGGTTGGGGTGATATAAACTATATAAACATTACATCATGGTATGACAATGGTAATGAAGCCTCAAATTACAATGATACTGCAGGGGGTAATCTTAATATGTTTTTACAATACAAAAATACAACTGAAACAAAAGAATTCAATCTTTTATGGCCAAATGACGAGGTCCAGATAATAAGTAATAATTGTTCAGAAACAATCATAAATGAAACTACAAGAGAAATAAAAATTAGTTTCAAACCAAAAGGTCAAATACGCTGGGGTGAAAGTAATGACACATGGAGTACTACTGACAATACTACAAATGATGTTTTTTCATGGAATTTTAAAATAAATGTAGCGGATAACTCTTCCAGGCAGGCTTGGACAGAAAACGAGTATGGTATAAGCAAATATACAAATATTACAACAGATCAAAGTGATCTATATCTAACTGTGGCACCAGGTTACAGTGGTAACACAAATATTGTAACTATAACTTTCCAATCAAATTACGACTACGTTTTAAAAATATATTTTGAAAACAATTTAACAAATTCATCAACAGGTAATAAAATATTTATCGCAAATAACCTGTATGTTTTAGCAGATGCAGATACTGAAGATGATATCGAAACAGATCAAGCATTCAATGGCGTTGGAGAAAAAAATGCCATAGAAATTTTGAACACATCAGGAATCTTCTCAGATAATAATTGTAGCCAAACAATACAATCACAATTTCAGGTAAATATTCCTTTAGGGACATACAGTGGTGTATACACATCTCGTATAGCTACTG
>CAZOBL010000069.1:0-10455 GCA_964578185.1 uncultured Thermoplasmatales archaeon | reverse complement strand
TTTTTTTAAAGAGTGAAAAAAAAATGATGTTTGACAACACATTATATAATTTAATGGCGCAAGCAGTTGAAGAAAGTCAGAGCTTATGGAGAATTAAAAATGAATATAAAGATGATGCAAAAAATTGTGATGAATGCCGTGAGTTCTGGGAGAAACTTGAAAAAGACAAAGAACAACATTGTGAAGATTTACAGAATCTGATAAAAAAACATATAAATGAAAGCTAAAAATTTTTTTTTATCTTTTTAATTTTTTTTATGTCAAAGATAATCTTTACTGATTTGGATGGTACTCTCTTAGATCATGAGAACTATAGCTATGATGCTGTTAAGCCAACTCTAAAAAAGCTTAAAAAAGAAGATATCCCGGTTGTAATCTGTACTAGTAAAACAAGAGCGGAAATCGAAGTTTTTAGAAAAGAAATTGATAATTATCATCCTTTTTTATCTGAGAATGGTGGCGGGGTTTTTATCCCTAAGGATTATTTTGATTTTGATTTCAAGTATGATAAAGAAGATGAAAACTATTTTATTGTTGTTTTAGGAGCTTCCTTAGGTAAACTTGTAGAAACTCTAGATTTAATAAAAAAACACTATGAGATAGATAGTTTTTTAGATATGACGGCTGAGGAAATATCTGCTGATTCTAATCTTGATGTTAAACGAGCTAGATTAGCTAAAAAAAGAGAGTTTGATATACCTTTTAAGATTAAGAATTATAATTCAGAGGATAAAATCTTTAAGATTATTCGAGAGAATAATCTAAGTTATAGCAAAGGTGGTAGATACTATCATTTGATGGGAAATAACAATAAGGGGGATGCAATAGATTTTTTAACTAAATTGTACAAAAAAAAGTATGATGAAGTGTTCACTATTGGAATTGGCGATTCAAATAATGATTTTTCTATGCTCAATAGTGTAGATAGAGGTTATCTTGTCATGAAAAAAGACGAAACTTATGCCTCTAGCGATTTTAATCCTGCTGGGGAGATAGGTCCTAAGGGATGGAGCAGAGTTGTTGAAAAGGAACTTGATGTTTTATGATTAATCAAAATAAATCTGAGGATATTTACAAGGAGAGTATAAAAGTTTTAAAAGATGTACAAATGGATAACGGCGGATGTCTTGCTACATCTAAAGATGAACGTTATCCTTTTGTGTATCCTCGTGATCATTCAATGATAATTCAAGGTTTTTTATCTGCAGATATGTATGATGAAGCAAAGAAAGGCTTGGAGTTTATTTTAAAAACACGATCTGATAATGGAGCATTTCCTCAAAGGCTTGATACTGATGGTAGTGATGCTTCATATAAGCCTATACAGATTGATGGTACAGGTCTTGTCTTGTATACACTTGCTGAGTATGTCAATAAAACAGATGATTATGGTTTCGCCTCTAAATATTTTGATAGAGTAAAAGATGCAGTGGATTATGTAATTCAAAATAGTTACGAAAACATTGAGGGAACATATGAAAAAAAGAAACATAATCTTGTGATGCCGTTGATTTTTACTCCAAACTCTGTACATGAATATCCTCCAACAGAGAATGGTCTAGAAATATGGGCTAATTGTATTTGTTGTGCGGCTCTTGAAAATATTTTTAAACTTAGTAAAAAACTTGATGATAAAAAAATTGAATGTCAAAAATATGCTAGTAAAGTAAAGAAAGGTATTTTAAAATATATGTGGAACTCAAGAAAAAATACTTTTGTTAAAACTATACGTGTGAGGGAGTCAAGTTCAGTTCTTGTTGAACCTGATGTAGCAAAATATGCTGTAGCGGATTATGGGATCCTTAAAGATAATGATGAGCGTGTTATAAACACAGTTACAGATATTGAAAATAATCTTTGGAATCGTGATCTTGGAGGTATATGTCGTTATCCAAAATATGAAGGTAGAAATAATGGTGGATGGGGTCCTTGGCCTAACTATACTTTAATGATTGCGAGACATCATATAAGAGTTAAAAACAGGCAGAAAGCAGATCAGTACATGCAATGGATTCTTGATATATCTTATGAAAACCAGCTACCTGAGCACATTTCAACATTATATGAATTTGAAGAATATGTTAAAGATTTCAAACAAGCAGGACTCTTGCGGGAGGATAGAAAAAAAATGATTGAAAACGCAAGAGAGCATCCTAAATTTAAGGATGGTATGGCCTATATCACGTTACCTCTTGCATGGTCACATGCTGAATATATTCGAACCTATAACTTGTATAAAAAAAAATTTTTTAAAGATGAAAACTAAGCTGCGGGGAATATTAAAAATATGAAATCAATTGTGACGCTTACAACCAATCCATCTGTGGATATGAATTCTAAAACAGATTTTGTGACAGATGAAACAAAGCTGAGCTGTGAAAAACCGCTTTATAATCCAGGTGGCGGAGGAATAAACGTTTCTAGAGCTATTAAAATATTAGGTGGAGAATCAAAAGCATTATATCCTTGTGGTGGACATTCAGGGCAACTTTTAAAAAAACTTTTAGATGAAGAAAAGATAAATCAAATACCCGTTGATATCAAAAAACCAACCAGAATTAACTTTAGTATAATAGAAAATAAAACAAATAAACAATACAGATTCAACATGCCTGGAGCCCAGATTACTAATGAAGAATCAGAAGAAATAATACAAAAATTCAAAAAAATTAAACCAAAACCTGATTTTCTTATAATAAGCGGAAGTCTAGCACCAAGCCTGAGAACTGACTACTATAAAAGAATCGCAAAAATATGTCAAGATATAAATTGTAAAATTATAGTAGACACCTCTCCAGAAGCCTTTAAAAAAATATTACAAGAAGGAGTATTTTTAATAAAACCTAATCTACGTGAATTTCTAGAAATTACAGATACTCAGCTAGAAAGTGAAAAACAAATAGCACAGAAAGCACAGCAATTAATCAAAAACAAAAAAACAAAATATATAATAATTTCACTAGGTGCGGCTGGTTCTTTACTTGTAAAAGAAAAAAGTTTTCAACATATATGTTCACCTATAACACCTATAAAAAGCAGAGTGGGGGCAGGAGACTCAATGGTAGCAGCTGTTACTTTAAAACTTGCAGAAAACAAAAAAATCAACGAAGCAGTATACTACGGTGTCTCAGCAGGTGCTGCAGCGGTTATGACACCTGGTACACAGCTATGCACTAAAAAAGACACAGAAAAACTTTATAAAATAATAAAAAAAGAAAATCGTCAATAAAAAAAATTCTAGATTTTATCTTGATGTTTAGGACAAAAATAAGTCCCTCTATTGTTAACCTTAATTTTTTTCAGTGTCTTCCCGTCGATAGGACAGTGATCTTCTTTATTTCTATGTGGTATGACAAAATTTTTAGGAAAATTATCAGGGTTTGCATTTGCTTCTACTGCAGTATTTAATACATTTATCATATTTTCATAAAGTTTTTTAATTATTTCATTATCAAAATTATTAATCTTGGATTTAGGATGAATACCTGTTTGAAAAAGGATTTCATCAGAATATATATTTCCAACACCTGCAAGGTTTTTTTGGTTCATAAAAAAAGTTTTCACCATTCCTCTTTTATCTTTGATAATATCTTTAAACTTTGGTAAATCTATACCTAAAGCATCAGGGCCTAGATTTTTTTCTTTGAGGATAGTTTCAATATCATTTATTAATCTAACTTTACCTAGAAGTCTTTGACAGTCATATGAAAGGTGATAACCACCATCAAATGAAAATAAAACTCTTGTGTGATCTGGTTCTTCTTCTTTATTTTTAAAATATTTCAAAAAACCTGTCATCCCGAAATGTAGCATTAACCATTTTTGTTTTCCAATTTTTATAAATAAGTATTTTCCATGTCTTTTTGAGTCTGAAAAACTTTTTCCTACAATCTCATTTTTTAATTTTTTAGATGAAGTGTTATCAAGAATTTTATTGTTTTTTACTTCTACATTCTTAATTTTTTTATGTAGGGAGGTTGAGTCTAAATATTTTTTAAATATTTCTACATCTGGTAATTCCGGCATGAAGTATTTCTCCTCTTTATTTGCATGTAAGTTTTAATTATTTTTAAACTTAAGTTAAATTTAAGTTAAATACAATAAGATTATAGTTTTAATATCATGATATATCTTGGTACATCTGGATGGTCTTATGATCATTGGGTTGATACTCTTTATCCTGAGGATTTAAAAAAAGGTGATTGGTTAAAATTTTATTCTAAAAAATTTAATTCTGTAGAGGTTAATGCTTCTTTTTACAGACTTCCTTTTAAAAACATGGTTAAGGGTTGGGTTAATAAAACACCGACGGATTTTCTTTTAACTTTCAAAGGTAGTAATCTTATAACTCATAAAAAAAAGCTAAAGGACTCTGAAGATTATCTTGACAAGTTTTATTCTCGTTTTAAGCTATTAGAAGGTAAGAAAGGCGCTATTTTATGGCAGCTTCCACCCAGCCTTCATCGTGATGATGATTTATTAGAAAATTTTTTATCTAATCTCAGCTCAGATTCCGATCAAGTAATTGAATTTCGTCATAAAAGCTGGTTTAATCAAAAGATATATGATTTACTTGAAAAATATGGTATTGGTTTTTGTATAACAAGTTGTCCTGAATTTACAACAGATACTATTGTAACAGCTGATTTTGCATATTTTAGATGGCATGGAGTAAAAGATTGGTATAGATATAAATATTCAAAGCAAGAGCTTAAAAATTGGGCAGAAAAAATCAAAAAACTAGATGTAGATCGCGTTTATGGTTATTTTAACAATGATTTTCAGGGTAATGCACCAAAAAACTGTCAGATGTTAAAAGAAATCCTTAAATGATATGTTAAAAGGTTTTGATTCCAAGATATGAAAAATAAAGAAATAGCTAAAATATTCAATGAAATAGCCGACCTCTATGAGATGAAAGATGTTGATTTCAAACCCCGTGCATATAGAAAAGCAGCGCAAAATATAGAAAGCCTTGGTAAAGACATAGAAGAAGCCTATGAAAACAATGAGTTAAAAGATATTCCGGGTGTCGGCGAAAGTACAGCAAAAGAAATAGAAGAATTCATTAAAACAGGTAAAGTAAAACGTCTTAAAGATTTAAAAAAAGATTTCCCCGTAGACATAGCTAGTTTAACCGCAGTTGAAACACTAGGCCCTAAAAAAATAAGAGATCTCTATAAAGAACTCAAAGTTAAAAATTTAGATGACTTAGAAAAAGCAGCAAAAAAAGGTAAAATTAGAAATCTTGAAGGTTTCGGCAAGCAAACTGAAAAAAATATTTTAGAAAATATTTCTTTTGCTAGAAAAAAAGGACAACGATTTCTACTAGGATATGTTCAACCTGAAGCTGAGGAAATTAAAAATTTTTTAAAAGAGCATGTTGATAAAATCGAGATGGCAGGATCACTAAGACGAAAAAAAGAAACAATAGGAGACGTTGATATCTTAGTTGTCTCCTCAGAACCTGGTAATATAATGAATATTTTTACAAAGATGGATAGAGTAGACAAGCTTGTTGCAAAAGGGGATACAAAATCAACTATTCGTCTATATGGGGGAGTACAGGTAGATTTAAGAATTGTTGAAGGTAAAAGCTTTGGTTCAGCTCTTCAATATTTTACCGGTAGCAAAGACCACAATGTTGCTCTACGGAAAATAGCTCAGAAAAAAGGTTACAAACTAAATGAATACGGTCTTTTTAAAAATGATACACAAAAAGCAGGTAAAACAGAAAAAGAGGTCTACAAAAAACTAGGATTAGATTGGATTCCACCAGAGTTACGTGAAAATAGAGGGGAGATAGATGCAGCAAAAAATAACAAACTACCAAAAATTGTAAAATACAGTGATATCAAAGGTGATTTACAAATGCATACTAAATGGAGTGATGGAAACAATACCATTGAAGAAATGGTAAAAAAAGCACATAGTCTTGGACATAAATATATCGCTTTTACAGATCATGTAGGGTCTTTAAAAGTCGCAGGTGGAATGGATAAAAAACAATGGGAAAAACAAGGAAGAAAAATCGATGAAATTCAGAAAAAACATGATGATTTACATATATTGCATGGGCTTGAAGCAAATATCAAAAAAAATGGAGAATTTGATGTAAAAAACGATTTTTTAAAACAAGCAGATGTAGTTCTTGCAAGTATACATTCCTCTTTTAGAATGCCAAAAAAAGATATGACAAAACGAGTAATCAAAGCAATAGAAAACCCACATACAAATATCTTATCGCATCCTACCGGTAGAAAAATCCAGAAAAAAGAACCAATTAACCTTGATTTAAAAAAAGTTATAGATGCAGCAAAAGACAACAATGTAGCAATAGAAATAAATGCTTATCCCGAGCGACTTGATTTAAACGATGTAAATGTAAAACTTGCAGTTGAAAATAACGCAAAAATTTCAATTGGTACAGACGCACATAGAAAAGATCATCTAGAATATTACAAGCTAGGTATTGCAGTAGCGCGTAGAGGCTGGGCGGAAAAAAAAGATATACTTAACACATTTACAGAAAAAAAACTAAAAAAATTTCTTGAAAAATAAACATATTTTTTTACATTTCACAGATATTACATCCACCTGAGTAATCTGATTTAACACTTAAAAAATCAGATTCTTCTTTTTCGCCAGCTACACTTAACACCTGATTTTTTTTACTACCATATCTGTATATAGTAATACCTTTACATTTCATCTTATGTGCCATTAAATAAATTTTTTTGACATCTTCAAAAGAGGCATCCTCTGGCAGATTTACAGTTTTCGATACAGCATTATCAGTATATTTTTGAAAAGCAGCCTGCATTTGTACATGTTTTTGAGGTTCAATATCCATTGCTGTTAAAAAAATCTCTTTAAGATCAATCGGTATATCTTCCATATTTTGAATAGATCCTTTTTTAGCTATTTTATTGATTAAATCTTTATTATAAATCCCTTTATCTTTTAACTTATCTTCAAATAAACTATTCACCTCAAAAAATTTTGTTCCTTGCATAATGTTTCGTATATATGCAATACCAAAAAGAGGCTCAATACCACTGGAACAACCAGCTATAATACTTATTGTCCCCGTAGGTGCTATGGTTGTAACTGTAGCATTACGCATATAATCAAATGACTTACTGTAGATGCTGTCATTAAAATTTTGAAAAGAACCTTTATTTTTTGCAATTTCTTCAGATTTTTTTCTTGCTTCATCTGAAATAAATTTCATTATTTTTTCAGCTGTCTTTATTGATTGACTAGAGCCATAGGGGATATTAAGCTTGATAAGAAGTTCAGAAAAACCCATAACTCCTAATCCAATCTTTCTGTTAGCCTTCGTTGCATCTTTAATTTCATCTAAAGGGAAGTCACAAATATCAATAATGTTATCCAAAAAATGAACCGCTAATCTGACAGTTTCACGTAATTTATTCCAGTTAATATCTGATTTATTGACCATATTAGATAGATTAATGGAGCCAAGATTACAACTTTCATATTCAAGAAGAGGGACTTCACCACAAGGATTACAAGCTTTAATATATCCAGTTTCAGGAGTTGGATTGTATCTATTTATTTCATCAAGAAAAATAAGACCTGGGTCACCTGTACTCCAAGCTTGATACGTTATCTGATCAAACAAGTTTTTCGCAGACACAGTTTTAGTTTTCTTATCTGTTCTTGGATTGATAAGATCAATTTTTTCATCATTTTTAACCGACTCAATAAAATCATCGTTTACTGCAACTGATAAATTAAAATTTTCAAAAAACCCTTCTTGATCTTTAGCATTAACAAAATCTATTATATCTGGGTGATTAAAATCAAGAATCCCCATATTCGCACCACGGCGTCTGCCACCCTGCTTTACAACATCTGTCGTTACATCAAAAACCTTCATAAAAGACAATGGACCTGAAGCGATACCCTTAGTTGTTTTAACGATATCACCTTTAGGTCTAATATTTGAAAAAGAAAAACCAGTTCCACCACCAGATTTATGAATTAAAGCCATGTTTTTAACAGATTCAAAAATACTCTCCAAAGAATCCTCAACAGGTAAAACAAAACAAGCTGAGAGCTGTTGAGGTACATTTAAACCCGCGTTCATAAGAGTAGGAGAATTAGGTAAAAAATCAAGATTCACCATACTATTATAAAAAAGTTCTTCCAGTTCATCAACATCAATATCATTATTTTCTTTATCTGCACTGGCTACTTTTTTCGCAACACGTCTGAACATCTCAGAAGGAGTCTCAATGATTTCACCTTGTTGATTTTTTGCAAGATATCTGTCCTTTAAAACTTTAATAGCATTAAGATTTAGCTTTAAATCATCCTCTACATCAAAAAAATCCTTAATTTTTCTTTTTTCACTATGTCTTTGACGATAAAGAATATATGCCTTTGCAACCTCAGGTAAATTATTTCTAATCAGGGCTCTTTCCACAATATCCTGAATATTTTCAACTGTTGGAATCTTTTCATCTGAAAACTTTTTATTGATCTCTTCTACTATCTCCTCTGAAATACTTTCAGCTTTTTGTGGATTTTTATTTGTAGCTGTTAATGCTTTTTTTATAGTGTTTTCAATCTTTGATTTTTTAAAAGAAACCTTTTTTCCATTTCTTTTTTCAACTATGTTTACACTCATCTTTTATTTACTCATCTATTAGATAAATTACATTTTTTAAAAAGGATTACTATTATTAAATCAAAAAATGACTTAAAAACAATTAATTTATCCGCAAAAAACATCATTTATAAAATAATCTTCTAACTTTAAAAATAGGCTATTTTAATTATAATAAAAATTAAGTTAAACTATATTTAAGTCATTTTTATTAAATATAGCAAAAGTAAAATTTTTTTTTTATTGAGAGGCAAAAGGTTATGGTTAGAACTATTGAAAATTTAGAACGTAGTATACACAAAACAAATAAATGGATTAATGAACTAACTGAAGAATTAGACTGGGATAATCAACAAAATTCATATAATGCCCTTGAGGGAACATTAAGAGTTTTAAGAGATATGCTAACGATAGAAGAAGCAACAGATTTTGGCGCTCAACTTCCATTGATATTAAGAGGGACATACTATACAAATTGGGATCCATCTAACAAGCCGATACGTATCGATAAACCTACTTTTGTAAGTAAAGTACATTCCCATATGAAAAATAACCCAGATATTGATCCACATGCTACAGTATTAAAAGTTTTTAGTTTTCTTAACAAAAAAATTGTAAACGGTGAACTCAAAGATGTTAGAGCTCAACTCCCTGAAGATATAAAGAATATGTGGAAAGCAATGGGATAGTTAATTATGAAAGAATGTCCAAGTTGCCGTGCAAAAATAAAAGGCAATCCATTAACATGTCAAGAGTGTGGAGCAAGTTTAGATAAAGAAACAGAGTATATATGTACTAACTGCGATCAACATTTCTTTGGAAAAAGAAATGCTTGCCCTCATTGTGGTAGCACAAATATATATCAAAAATTAGAGTATATAACTGAATAAAACTAGTAATTTTAATGTCCATACTCTCCAATTAAAGGAACAAACGCACAACCACCTAAATTTTCAGTTGAAGTTTCACCATCTCTTTTTTCGAATCTTACCAATTCACAAAATCTTCTACCTACAGGGATTAAAATCATTCCTGGATCCTTTAACTGATTTATTAAAGGCGGTGGGATATATGGTGCAGCGCATGTTACATATATACGTTCATAAGGTGCAAACTCGGAAAGACCTCTGGAGCCATCTCCAACTACGACTTTGACATTTTCAATATCTGCTTTAGTTAAATTTGATCTAGCTTTCTGAGCTAAGTTTTCATATCGTTCAATAGAGTAAACTGTACCAGTTCCTCCAATTATTTTGGATACAATAGCGGCATGATAACCTGAACCTGTACCAATTTCTAATACATCCTGACCTTCTTTTAGATTTAATGCTTCACACATAATAGCAATCATATGAGGCGCGGAAATAGTCTGGCCACTACCAATTTGTAAAGGGGAGTCCACATAAGCACTATTTTTCATACTTTCAGGAACGAAATCTTCACGTGTAACATTTAAAAAAGCTTGTTTGACTCTCTTGCTTTCAAGATATCCTGTTGATTCTAATTTTTTAACTAAATTTTTTCTTTTTTCTTCAAACATAGTTTTTCACTACAAATCTACGTTTTTACCTAATAATAAATTATCATATTACAATCTTTTTTTTATTTATTAACGTTTAACATAATGATAACAACTTGTTAATAAAAATAAATTAAGTTTGATTTAAATTAACATTAAAAACAGTTTCTACAATTTTTTAAAAGAAGAGTTTAAAATCTATAATCTACTAATTTGAACTAAAATTAATCTGTTATTAAACCAACTTTAAATCACATTATTATAAACAAAAAAAATAAAGTCTTTAAAAGGCATGGAT
>CAZOBL010000068.1:0-10515 GCA_964578185.1 uncultured Thermoplasmatales archaeon | reverse complement strand
GATCAGCAGAGAGTAAAACCTGGGAAATACTGGATCAGAATATGGCACATGATCCAACTTTTGACGAGATTCGAAAAGAATATGCCACCAGAGAGGTTATCTTTCGGATTCATCAAAGAGAATTCCGGGAAAAGGTACTGTATGCTTATGAGGAGCATTGCTCCATATGCAGTCTGAGGCATCGAGAATTGCTGGATGCGGCACATATCATTCCGGACAGTAAGGGTGGGTTGGCAAATGTCAATAACGGGATCTCTCTGTGCAAGATTCATCATTCGGCATTCGATAAAAACATTCTGGGGGTAAATGAAGATTTCAGAATTGAAGTACGAAAGGATATATTGGAAGAAATCGATGGACCGATGCTGAAGTATGGGCTCCAGGAAATGCATCATAAAAAGATTCTTTTGCCACGAAGCAAGAGGAATTTACCCGACATCCGATATATCAGGGAACGTTATGATCAATTTATAAAGGCTGGCTGATGATGGGACTCGAGGAGGATCTGACACTCACCCACCTGGCCAAAATCATCGAACGGGACAGTAAGGACTCGACCTATAAATTTGCACTGCTCCGGGGGACCATCGATATTATCCAGAGTTATCCTCATTACCTTGAAATTTCCGGGAAATGGGCCCGTTACCCCATGGGTCTGTTGCTTCTTAGATGGATCGAATACTACTATCCGCTCTTATCCCATAATCTATTTATCCCACAAAAGCATGGAGATAGTGAAGATCGAACCATTGCCTTTCGAAAGGAATTCCTGGAACTTATTAAATTATATCCCTACAGCACTGATTTTTATACTTTTGAGTATGATCTGAAAAAAGGGATTCGGGATCAGAAAAGGATCAAAATTTCAATGAATCTTCTTCGAAAGTTAAGAAATACGATTAAAGATAAGCCTATGTATCACATAGGTAGTTCAATTGACAGAAGAGGGACAATATATCGATATCTTCAGGGCCCTCGATCCAGAAATCCCGCCAACCTGAACCTGGAATGGATTATCGATAGTTTTGGAGCATTTGAGATTCCGTTGGATTTTCATCATGTTCTCCGGGTAGTGGGAACCTTCATTTCCGGATCCCACTCTATTATATTCAAGTGGGCCGAGTTTACATCCAATCTCACCAACGATAAAGAGTTAAGCACGAGCAATTTGATTACATTGCTCAGCCATAGGGGAAGTGTTCGGGATGTTGAGCAGGCTAAACGTTTCTATCAGGAGATTCTGGAGAAAGAACGGTTGCAGTGTATTTGGTCCGGGAAACCTCTGTCAAGCCGGATGCATATAGACCATCTTCTGCCGTTTTCAGCCATCATGAATAATGATCTGTGGAACCTTCTGCCGGCAAGGGAAGAGGTAAATATTCAGAAACGAGACTGCATTCCGACGCCGGAGCTGCTGGAAATCAGTTCTATTAAATCACGGATCATAGGAACCTGGGAGAAATTGGTTGACAATCAACCCGATCAATTCTTCCAGGAAATAGGTGTTGCTCTTTTGGGCAGGTCAAAGATGGATGAAAAGAATTGGCAGAATCCCTGTTACAATGGACTGATTCAAATGTCCGATTATCTGATCAATCAAAGAGGTTTAACTCCCTGGAAACTGAAAAGCTGAAGATGATGAATTGTCCCTTTTGTTCTCCACACTCACAACCTGTACTCTCCAGTGATCATTCTTTCGCGATCTATGATCAATATCCCGTATCAAAGGGCCATCTATTGGTCATCCCCAAAGAACATGTTTCCAGTTATTTTCAGTTATCGGAAGAGGTGAAAAAGGATCTCTGGAATACAGTGCAGAGAGCCAGGGAGCACCTGGAAGAGACTTTTCATCCGGATGGATTCAACATCGGGTTGAATGAGGGTGCAGCAGCCGGACAAACCATCTTTCATGTCCATATCCATGTCATCCCCAGATATCAGGGGGATGTGGAAGATCCCACCGGGGGGGTGAGGAATGTGATTCCGGGGAAGGGGAACTACCGAAATCAGCCTTTCAACTCAAAAAACAAGAGATCATAGCAGCAGATCCTTCCATTTTCATACATTCGAAAAAAGTCAATTTGTCGAATATCTTAACAGTCAGATTAGGTAAGTTAAATCAGAGCTACTCAACTATAACTCATTATGATGAACCTAGATCAGCTCATTACACTTGCAAATAATTTTAAGCCTGATAATCCTTACTCCCAGGAATCTCAAGACAAACGTGAAGCCTTTATCGAAAGATGGCCATTGGAAAAAATCTCCTCGCTATCCATCGAGGAGTATGCAGATACGTTCAACAAAGACTGCTTTATTTATTGGTTGGAGCGAAAGATGGGCGGTATAGGAGGAGGTAATGCCTCGAAATTTGGGATTTATAGAAATAATACCGGGAACTATACGGAAGGGGTGGGTTCGTCCAAGAAGGAGTTGTTTGGAGCAGAATTGGATGAAAAGTTTTCAGCGTTAATGGGGCGTATTGAATCAGCGATCAAATTGG
The DNA here is from genome assembly GCA_964578185.1 of uncultured Thermoplasmatales archaeon. Classification (GTDB taxonomy): domain Archaea; phylum Thermoplasmatota; class E2; order DHVEG-1; family DHVEG-1; genus JAZKSG01. The sequence continues at coordinate 8,012 of CAZOBL010000068.1, read as the reverse complement.
TGGAGAACAATCGAATATCAGAACTGAATGATTTTGATTCTCCCCTCTGGAACATGGTATTGAATAAAATTCTATATCTATACTTCCCTGATATGTTCATTGATATCGGAGCTGATAAAGTCCTTAATGCCATAGCAGGAGATATAGGGGTCCCGGAGCAGAAAAATCTCATTGTTACCAATCACCTGATCGCTGAGAAGCTGAAGAGATATGAACCGTTTAAAGATTGGCCAAGAGTAAAGTATGCTGATTTTCTTTGGGATACCTACAATGCAAAAGTATTTAGGAACTACTATATCATCGGGTCAAAATATGGTAGGACAACAGATGTTTTTCCAGAGATGTTGCAATCTTCTGTTATCGCCGTTGGTTATGCCATGGAGCATAATCTTCAAGAACTGGTTGGCGCCCCACAGAGAGAAATCAGGAAGTTTCTAGATTCCGTCAATGAGGAAAAAAAGGCGTACCAGACGTTGAGGTATTTCCTTAATCTTAAACCTGGTGACTGGGTTGCGGTGAAGTCCAGTGGCTCCCCAAAAGCAGGTCAACCATTTCTTTCAATAGTCGGGATTGCTGAGGTTGTGGAGGATGAAAATTTCTATCAGCACGATCCGGATGGTTTGGGTCAGATGATCAAGGTGAAATTTATTAAAGCCCCAGTACACAAAGAATTCGATATAGGAGGATATGGTGCCACCTTGCATAAGATTACAAACAATAAACATATTGATGCTCTTTTCTACTCCGAGTATTCGGAGGTACAGGACGAGAAGGGGCTACTCATAAACCGGATAATTCGGACCTATAAAGAACTGATTAAAACTGATAACAACAAAAATGAATTGTATAAGTGGCGGTTGGTCAAAGATTTCCAAAATCGATGGAATATCGATCATCCTAAATTCTCAGAACTCCTGAAAAGCTTAAAATTCGAGAATTTGATTTATCAAAACTCCTATGATCTATTCAGGAATTCTGATAAGTATCCAGATGCTGCCAGAGAATTGTTCGAAAAGCTCTATAACGAGGAAATTGATCTTCAGTCCCGAATCAATGAATTCCAGTTAAAAGCCAATGAGATTTTCCGCGCACATTTACCCCAAAAAAAACATAGCCAAGACGAACGAGCAATTGCCACCTATTTGACTTGCAGATATCCGGACAAGTATTCTTTTTATAAATCTTCCTATTACGAGAAACTTCTGAAGCTGTTAGGAGAAGAGTTAAAAGTTGCTGGGGAGAAGTACCAGCATTATCTATCCTTAGTGAATGATATCAGAATTAATTATGTACTGAAAGACCAAGAATTGATTAGCATATCAAAGGAAACTTTAACCGAAGATTGCTACGAGGATGAAAATAGAATGATTCTTACTCAAGATATCTTTTACAGGGTGCTGGATCAGACGAAATTTCTCAAGGATTATTTCGGTAAGGAGGAACTTGTTGCTGATGATGAAATAGAAGCGGAAGAATTGCCACTGAACCTTATCCTTTACGGTCCTCCAGGAACAGGGAAGACCTATAAACTGAGAAACTATTTCTTTCCAAAATTCACCTCAAAATCATTGACGAAAACCAAAGAAGAGTTTATCGACGAACTTGTGGAAGGATATTCATGGTGGCAGGTCATCAGTCTAGTTCTCGCAGACCTTGGAGAATCTAAGGTCAAAGCGATTTATGATCATCCAATCCTTCAGTCAAAACTGAAAACAACCAATACAAAAACCCCGCGAAATACAATCTGGTCTGTTCTTCAATCCCATACAAAAAACGATTGTCCCAATGTGGCATTTGAAAAGAGGACTCAACCACAGTTTTTTTGGAAAGACGAGGATGGAAACTGGTCAACTGATAAGGAGATGATAGAGAATGAGGCTCCTGATTTGTTAGAAACACTAAATGTAATCAATAAGTATCAACCTATATCTTCTGATAAGCAGCGCTTTATTTTCACCACCTTTCATCAGGCATACAGTTACGAGGACTTTATAGAAGGTATAAAACCGGTTCTTGAAGAGGTGGAAGCAGGTGATGAATCCATCGGTTATAAGATTGTCCCCGGTGTCTTCAAAAGGATTGTTCAACAAGCAATAAATGACCCGGAGAATTCATATGCACTTTTCATTGATGAAATAAACAGGGGCAACGTTGCTAATGTATTTGGGGAGTTAATTACGCTTATTGAGGATGATAAAAGAAGAGGGGCCCAAAACGAACTCGCTGTGACATTGCCCTATTCGAAAGAATCCTTCTCCGTCCCTAAGAATCTGCACATCATTGGCACGATGAATACCGCTGATCGAAGCGTTGAAGCGCTTGATACGGCTCTTAGAAGAAGGTTCTCATTTCAGGAATTGATTCCTTCACCTGAATTGATAACAAATCATCCTGATCTTGAAACCGACCTGCAGTCTCTGTTATTAGCCATCAATCAGAGAATTGAAAAATTATTGGATAAAGATCATAAGATCGGTCATTCTTATTTCATGCATATTGCGGACTCCCTGGAACCACTGGAAGAATTGAAGAAAACATTTGCGATTAGGATTTTACCGTTATTGCATGAATATTTTTACGGGGATCCGATAAAAATAGGATCGGTGCTAGGTGAGTACTTTATTGCCAAGGTGGATTCGAGGAGCATTGTATGGCCAAAAGAATATGAACCTGATGACCTTGAAATGAAGGAAGTCTATGAACTGGCTGATCCCTTAAAGTTTGAAGATGAGACTCCATTTATTGGGATCTATGAAAAGTAGGCCTTCTTTATGTGTCTTTGAGCACCAAATCTTAAGTGTGGGCGAAAGGGGGTTTGATCAAACTCATTTCGATAAAATCATTCTCTATAATGAGGTTTTTGGCAATAAATTCATTATTCCGGGATATAAGAAGATCAAATTCACGAATTATGTGGGTGTCATTCAGGTAGGTGACCTAACTATAGAAGTTTTACCGAAAGCCGACAAAGCAGATAATCATGAGAAATGGCGCCAGGCATTGATGTTAATGCTGATTCAATGCAAGAAGGTTCAAGTAAAATCGATTTCTGAAGCACAATTGAAACTTCGTTCCTCCACGCTACTTGATATAATTCTTGAAGGATTTTTGACCGAAATAGAGTATCTGATCGCAATCGGTCTTGTGAAAGGTTATCGAAAGATAGATTCCAACAAAACTAGTTTGAAGGGACGAATACTTTTTAACCAGCACCTTGCCAAGAATTTGACTCATCGTGAGCTTTTTTTCACAAGAAGTGAGGTCTATGATTATAATATAGTCTGGAATCAGATTTTAAAATTGGCATTGCAGATAATTGTCACAACAGTAAGAAATAATGTACTTCGAATCAGAGCGAATAAACTGTTGTGGTATTTCGATGATATTGACCAGCCTAATTTTGTGCCGAAGGTTTTTAGCAATTTACGCTACAATCGAAAAACAGAATCCTATCGCAAAGCCATAGGGTTGGCAGAACTTATTATTCTCAGTTTCAGCCCTGATGTAAAATCGGGATTAAAGAATGTCTTAGCAGTTCTCTTTGATATGAATTCGTTATTTGAGGAATACGTATACATGTTATTCAAAAAAGAGGAGAAGAGTTTTTCACATGTTAATTTAAGTATTGAACCTCAATCCAGTAAATCTTTCTGGTCCAATCGCAAAATCCGCCCTGACATGGTTTTGAGATATGATCATCCTGAAAGGATGCGGATCATTATCGATACAAAGTGGAAGATATTAGAAGATTATCATCCATCGGATGATGACCTCAAACAAATGTATGCCTATAACCTACATTTCAATGCATCAAGAAGCGTTCTCTTATACCCGAAGATCAATCAGATTTACCAACCTCCGGTTGAGTTTCACCCATCCGAATCAGTAGTCAAAGATCATTCATGCCAGCTGGCATTTATTGATTTGTTCAACAATGAGGGGATGGCAAACAAAGGTGTTGCGAAACGTATGCTTAATTTGTTTATTGAACCTAGTCATCGAATTTAACGCGATTAGTTAATATGGTGTATATTCCTGCCCAAAAAGGACACTCATTCCTGAGCAAAGCGGACAGCAGTTCTTATTGAAAACGGACACGGATTCCTGACGAAAACAGACAGGGTTTCTGCGTAAAGCGGACCACCGCTCGACGGATTTGGCGCACAGTGATTCTTGCTGAAAACGAACACTTCTTAGGGTGTCAGCTACCCGGGACCTCGACCGCTTCGAATTGGAGTTCAATCCTTAATTGAGCCCCTCCCTGTATTATGTGCCAGTCATAAGTAGAGAAAACAGGCTGTTTTTGTGTTCCATGATAAGCGAAGAAAAGCTTAGTCAAATAATGATTTTTGATATACCTCGCCGTTGAACTTATTGATCAGCTCCCTGATAAATTCATAATGCTTAACGTACCGGTTAGGAATATTAAGAAGCTTTATGTTTTTCTTTTTTAATAATTCCATTTTAGCCCTATCGGAATCAATACGTTTTTTCCTGGTGTAGTGCTCACTACCATTTATTTCGAATACGCATTCAGGTTTATTGCCTTTATAAAGTACACCATCAAATTCCTTCTTATTCAGGTTCACATTTTCCGCTTCTTCTGGGAATACTTCTGTGACTTTAACATTTCGTTTAAATACACCACCTCTCATTGAGCAATAATGATTCATAGTAGTATAAAACTCATCCTCAAATCTGGAATTATTTGAGAATCCAATGGTGAACTTATTTGCATCACTTTGAGGAACTCGGATGGTTCCATTTTTTTCTACATATTCAATCAAAGCGTACAAGTCATCATTTTTTCTGGAAAGGGCATCTATAGCCGATTTGTCTGTAACAACAATCAGATTCTCTTTGGCTCTGGTAACACCAACATTGATTAATTCGCTGTTGTCCTTAACCCAATCATATGTTTTTGGGCTCGTTTCCTTCGAAAGGGCAGTGGATATAATAATCGTCTTGTTCTCCTGTCCCTGGACCTTATGTATGGTCCCACAATTTACTGAATGATCAATTTCCCCTCTTGATTTTGCTTCATTCAGATAGTGATTTAATACTGCTTCCTGGTTTCGAAATGGTGTTAGGATGAAGACATCGGACAGATTGTTTTCAACAATGTAATTCACTACTGCACTTGCTTCTTCAATTTGTGAATTTTTGCTTTTGTGATTTACATTCTTTACATCTAGTAGTTTAACTTCGCCAATACTCTTAATATTCTCTAAATTGAGCTTACTTTCATAAAAACGCATATTGGAATAGTTGATGATTTTCTTTCCACAGCGGTAATGATAGCTAAGTAAAATGTCCCGAGAGATATTGTCAATTTTCTTATAGGCAGAAAGGATTGAATTATTGAAGTAATCATGTACTTCTTCAATTCCGAATTGCTCCATCAGCCTCTTGTTTTTACTCTCTTCAAAAAGAACAATTGGCTTAAGTTGGTTGGTATCTCCAATTAGAACCATGTTTGTACATTTTGAGATAGGGATCAAACTGGTGGCAATATCGCATTGACCAGCTTCATCAATAGTCAGTAGGTCGAATTTGAAGTGTTGTCCCAGTCTGCGGCTTGAAATATTTGTTGTAAGAATGATCGGGAATACACGTGTTAGTTTCTTTAGATTCTGATCAGAGCCAATCCAATTATTAAACTCTTTAATCCTTTCTTCTTCCTCTTTCAAGTAAATAATGTCAATCAGGTCTGAATACTCCTTGTTCTTCAAACGTTTGAGGTAACGAAGCGACTCGAAGTAAAAGTATTGCATCAGGCGATGATTGTCCTTTATTGTTTCATATATTCCCTGGACATTGGTGTCGGTTTGCACTGGGATGTTTTTGAGCCGTTCATAGAGTTTGTTCTTTTCCTCTTCCAATAGAAAGTATGTACCATCTCCTTTAGAAATCAGGTTGTCGATGAATCCCAGGTTTTGTTCTATATCAAGACGTTCTTCGTATGAATTTAGCCTTTTCTGCAATTCTCTATTTTTCTCTTTTGATTTCTCTTTAAGCTTGAATAGTAAGTTCTCTTTTGGGATGTCTTTTGTTTCAAACTCATAGAACTTCTTTATTTGTTCAATGGCTTTAGAAACATATTTCGTGTTACCTAGCCTAAGAATGGGAATTAATATCTCTTTGTTTCGATATTTTCCTAAATCCAATTTCTCCTTGATTCCGTCTATTGGAGTGTTGTTGTTCGATGAAATCAATAATGTCTTATTGTTCGTCAGGCAATTAACTAAAATATTTAAGATCGTTTGTGTTTTCCCTGTACCCGGTGGCCCCTGAACATAGGTGATAGGATATTTCAGAGCATTATAAATTGTACGGAGTTGGTCAATATTAATTTTCTGGTCGTAGAGAACTATGTGAGGCTCTTTTCTGTTCTTTCTGTCCAGAAGTGATAAGTGTTGAAAGAAGGCTTTTAAGGGAAGAGGTGATTCGGCACTTGCCCCCAGGGAAGTAATCTCATCATATGCGCTGGTGATGTCAACCTGTCGGTATCCCAATACAACGATTTCGGGCCTGGTATTGGGCATTTCACCCGATCTGAAATTCTGAGTCAACAATTCAATTGTCTCAAATTTATTTTCATTATAAGATTTTTCAAAATCATTTGGGCTGATATCTGAAAAATAGGATAAGGAATACTTAACATCCTGAATGTAGAAATTTGCATTGAACTGAGTGGTATTGCCAATAAACAGTGTTTCCTCAACTGGATCGAAGGTCAGTTTACGATAAGCGACAACAAACTTTCCCCGGGATTCTATATCGATGGAGAACTCACATAGAGCTAGCTCGTAATTATGGTTTTTTGGATAGTTACTACGATAGACTTCTTTGATTATGTGTTTCTTCTGCTCATCCGACAGCTTATAGCAGTTACTATGGGTAAACTCATTCAGATCCAGATTTGGGATTAAATGCATCTTGTGCAAAAAAGGATCTTGATTTACCCTGTAGCACTCGAGATAGTAGCTTAATAGCCTGTTGTCAAACCGGTGGAAATGAAATACCTGCAGGCTCTCATCCTCCTCAATCTTTCTGATAAGTTTTTCAGAAACATCGTAATGTGAGAACTTCAAGATCTCTGCAGACTGAATGCTTGAGATGAAGATCTTCTTATTACGCAGAGGATCATCCTTTGTGATATTGAACATATCAACAATGATTTCATCATTTGCATTTATGTCCAGTACTTTAATCCAGTAAGAAGTAACTTCCTCTTTCTTATTCTTATAGGTAATACTTAAATACTTGCCTCCTCGAATTGCTTCCCCCAGATAAGAGTAAATCTGCTTCTCAACCATGTATGTTATTGATATTAGTTTTGAGCCTCACCCTGATGCAAGTCAGAAATAGAGATCTAAGGAGGTGTGGGGCTTTGGCTAAAGTAGGACTATTTGGTTAGAAGTATAGGATATGGTGAGCTTAATTTTTAATCAGAAAGTCTAAAAGCTGACAGTAGTAATGGATTATTCCTTTCGCACTTTAAGTTCTGGAGCCCATATTCCTGCCCAAAACGGACACTTATTCCTGAGCAAAGCGGACATCAATTCTTGCTGAAAACGGACAGGGTTTCTTGCGGAAAGCGGACAGCCGCTCGATGGATTTGGAATATAATGCCAACTACGATCTGGACCCTGGCAGATCTACTCCCTCATAAATGGAAGAAGTCAAAGAGTCAGGCACCGCATACATATATTCCTTCCACTGCACGCATGACTCCTGATTCACCACTCTTTGGACCACCTCAGAGGTATCGAAGTGGATGGCAGGAAGAGGCTGCAGATAGGGATGCTCCTCGAGGTACATATCAATGGGCCTTCTCTTGGTCGTGCCGTGGATACGGACATCGTTTACTTCAATCAGCCACTGGCGAAGCTGCTCCTTGAGATCCTCCATGTCTTTGAACTGGCGGCCCTTCAAAAAGCTGCGCTCCAGGTAATAAAAAGTTCTCTCTATTTTCAAATTTTCGTGAGCTTTGTAAGGAGTAATTGTAC
>CAZOBL010000067.1:0-10738 GCA_964578185.1 uncultured Thermoplasmatales archaeon | reverse complement strand
CACATATCTGTTTTTATAGTAAAATATTTCTCAAAAAAGAAATTTATTAGTTTTGATAAAACAACAGGTCTTTGTAATAAATTCTTAAAAATCAATTCAAAACTATCAGGAATTGTTTTTCCCTTAGACGTTGTGCTTTTTGGTTCCAGATACAACCAATTTGACCAGTCACTTTCAGCCCCATGTTCATCTTTTGCTTTTACATCTATTTTAACATCAACATCTGAAGGCAAACCAGATCGGGCATCAAACTCAATTTTATGGTTATTATATATATCTCTGCTCCATCTATGAACTGCAGTTGCATTTTCACCTGAGTTATATGGACCTAACCAATCACCATATTCTAGATCCCATCTGACAGGTATATCTTTAGAAGTAGCACTCTCAATATAATAAAAACGAAATTGATAATATATTTTATCCCCGTCAGGATCACTAGAATTTGTAGTATACTCATAGTCTATATTTGGTTTATATTTGATTTTTCCACTTGGCATATCCGGCGTATATGGTCTTTGATTGTCTTTTATCTGAAAAGTAAATATATCTGAGAAAACACTTGGATTTTTCTTTTTATCAACTACAGATACTTTTATTGTATATTGACCTGGTTGGTTATATATGTGTGATGAAACTGCAGTTTCTCCAGCTTGGTAAGGACCTGTCCATGTATCGACTTTATCGTTGTTGTTCCAATCCCAACCATAATAAAGTTTATCTGAATCAGTATCAAAAGATTTTGTTGAAAATTTACAAGGAGCATGAGCATAGGCCGTATTACAATCAAAAATTGCAGGTTTTTCTGGAATATTAGGCAAATTATTATCTAAATTAATATGAAGGTTTACAGCAGGATCACCAAATAAATTTAACCCGGTATGAACCATTCGGAAATTATCATTACCAATGAAAAATAATGTATCAATTTTGGAATCATCATTTGCTTTTCCAATAGAAGTTATCCCTTCACAAAAAATTGCATCCCAAAACTCACGACTATAACGCTGAGATGGAGCCCAATACATATCACACGCCCCAAAACCATATCTAGAATTCCATATTCCTGCAAATGCACCATAACTACTTTTTACGGTCATATATTCAGCGATACAATCATAATACTCCAACAATACTCTATAGTCATCAAAAGCACCTGAATTACATGCGACACTATAAGCAAAAAATGGTTTACTGTTCTTCATTTCATCAAGATCAGTACATGGACCTTTCCATATACCTTTTTCCAACTTATGAGGATGATCCAGTTTCATATTATGAAATTCATTACCATGACCATCATGTAAAATGATATGATAGTTATCATTAATCTTATCTAAAATATCTGATTTTTGCCAACCTGTAAGTTTATGTAATAATGGATGAAAAAAATCTTGGTCTCTATCATATAATTTATCTATTTCATAATAGTTAGAGGGAAATCCTGCAGTTAAAAATTCTTTTAAATCTCTATGTGACCATTCATTATAAAAATAATCATATGTGCAAACATCAATCAATTGATCTAACCAGTTACCACCGCCTTCTACTCCGTCTTCAGGCCCCCAGTCTGAAAAACCTAAATACTCACCAGCAAACAATACTTCATCAAGATATGGATCATTTCCTGAGTTCATATAAATCAATGTTTTATCTACAAAATTTTGAACTTCCTCAGAGGTTTCTACACAAGCACGCCCCACTGATACCTCAGGTGTGAAATCCATATATAAAAATTCATAACCACCACTATTTTCATAGATATAAAAGCTGTTATCAAGACCACCATAGTATAGATCTGTAGGGACATCTTGTGAATAATCATCATTACTCATCTCAACATGGTATTTTCTATCAGGGATAATACTGGTATCACCACCAAGAAGAACATATTCAACTCCTAATTCTTGATAAGCATATCTAACATAGTTTCTTATCCATGCCTGCAGATCATTAAATAAAAATTCTTCATCTATTTCCTCTGTTACAAAAGGATTATTAGAATTACCATCACCCCATTCCCCGTCTACTCTAAAAGAACTATCTGTACTTATATCTTCAACTGTTTTAAAAAAAGTAGTAACACCATGACTATTGTGATAATCAGCTAAAGTTTGAAAATCATTGACAAAGTCCTCTGATGTAATAATTACCATCTTGCTTTCTTCAGATGAACTAAATAATTTTATATCAGAGCTCTTCCCATTTGAATAGGTTTGAATTACTTCAGAATTATCAACTAAATCCGCAATTTTATTAATCTTAATTTTCCCATTTATAGAACTTTGCTTTAGTTCATCATCAAGTGTTTTAATGGAGACTTTTAGTTGTGGATAATAAAAAATTTCACCAGTTGATTCTATGTATTGAATAGGATGCAAAGATAAAACAAGAATTTTATATCCATGATATCTTTGAATGCAAACTTTTTCAAATAATTCAGCGGGGTATAATTTAGTTGATTTGTAGATTTGTTTTTCATCTTCTAAATCTGATATAGATTTTTTTAATTGTGAAATAGGAACTGTTTTTGTTCCAAGCTCAACATTAAATTCTCCATTGATTTTTAATCTTTCACCAAAAACATTAATATTTTTTATCTTAGAGCCATGAGGAATTAATATATTTGCATTAAATATTGGTAATCTTGGTTTGTTTTCTATATTAGATATAAAACAATCTGAGATAGAGATTCTATCATAAGATTGATCGTTTTTAATGATGTTTTTAATTGTTGGTTTATCAAAGAAATAATTAATTTCTATGTTAATATTATCTTGTTCTTTATTGATTGCTAAAGACGGGTTAATTACTAAACCGCTTAATAGAAATATAAGAGTTATTTCTATACTAATTAGTTTTCTATTCATTTAAAAGATTCCCCCACAAATTAAATTTAAAAATTAATATGATTATCTATAATTAAAATTTCTAGAACAAGATTACTTATAAAAAAGTTTATTTTATATAAAGACGAAATCTTTAAAGATAAAGAAATCAGTAAAATAGTTGAGAGTTGGAATAGTCTTGTAGATGGTATAAGAAAAATACCTCATATACTACAAAGCAGAAAAAAAAGCAGTTGATAATGTAATTGACCTATTGTATGAAGTTTTTCCACATCCATACTACGGATAAAAAAATTATTAATCATATGCTTCTCTTATTTTTATTTAATTTTTTCAAACAATAATTTAAAATATAATAGCTGATTATCATCCAGGGTGTTTTATATATTGTCAAATAAAAAATTCGCAATTATTGCCTTAACTTTGATGCTTTTCTCTGTTTCAATTAATCTGATTTCCGCGGAGAAAACAACTGAATATGATGAATCTATTATCCTCACTGTAAAATACTATAACTATCTCGAAAATATTTCAGAATATACAAACCACGATTTTTTAATAAAAATAAATTCTTCATCAAATCCATTCGAATCCTGTTTGAATGTTTCAGGTAGGCACAATAAGACCAATTTCTTAATTGACATCAACTCTTCTAGTAATAGATATATTAAGATAGTCTTTGAGGTATATGAAATCATAGAAGATAATTTATTCAAATGCGACATAGACAGAAAAGCAGGAATTGGAGGCGCTGAAATAATATATGACAGTTATACTGGTTTCTGGACTGGTGACGACCAAATAGGGGATAGTAGTGGGAACGGACGTTTTAACGGTTGTGATGACAAAAGCTACAATAGTTTTGAAAGAGACTTTGAACTATGTTTCTCAATTGACATAAAAGATACTGATTCAGATGGGATTCCCAAGTGGTACGAAGAAAACATACTTCACACAGACCCACTAGTAGACAATAGCAAAGAAGACTATGACAATGATAGCATTCCACTTTACTGGGAATACAAATGGGGATACGACCCATTTATTTATGATGATCACAAAGAAATTGACCTTGAAGAAGATGGATTAAACAATTACGAAGAATACCTCACATCCGAATGGAATTCAGATCCTTACACTCAAGACATTTTTATAGAACTCGATCAAATGGAGAGGGGCCCTGCTGAAAATAATGTTTTTTTATCAAATAATTCAATAAACATGGTATATCAGACTTATGCAAAAAGAAATATCGTGTTTCATGTAGATGATGGATGCATGGGTGGAGGAGAGACACTTCCATTTGATAACATGGTTTGGTTTGGTGAAGAAAAAAAATATTATGAAAAATATTTCCTACACAATAAACCAAATAATTGGAGGCGGGGCGTATTCAGATACACTCTTTACGTATATGACACCTTTCCAATAAAAGGACTGGAGTTTCCGGGTGAAAACTCGATAATTAATTTTCTTAAACCAGGTCTAAATTCCTATGTTATCTCAAAAAAAGCTTTTCAAAACTCAAGTGATTTAAAAAATGCCTGTATAATGCTTCATGAGTTAGGACATACCCTTGGAATTGTTATGGGCCGCCCCCTAGGCTGCGACAATCAACTTATGAGATTTCCGTTTTCATTACAAAAAATAATTTTTAAAAATTATAAATCTGTAATGAATTATCAATATTGCCATCACTTACTAGATTACTCGGATGGTAGTCACGGTATTTTCGACTCAGATGATTGGGAGAAAATAGATTTAACATATTTTCAGCCAAAGGGTGCACAGTGAATAATATCTAAAAAAACAAAATATCTATTTCATCATATGCAGATCTTCCAGAAACTGTATTTACCTGAATGCCGAACTTGTGTTTACCTTTTAAAAAACCAAATGGATAAAATATCCGTTTAATAGTAAATTCATAAGGAGGTTCTGTAATCATATGAGTATAACTAATGTGATCATCAACAATTAAATTAATATTGCTAATTTCTTCATCTGAAGTTATATCGAAATTAATTTTAAACCTTGAGCCAAATACATAAGTCAAGCCTCTCAAACCAAAACGTCTTAAATTAAAACCAGGTAATTTAAATACTGGTTTGTTAAAAAAATACATATATCCTTCATAAGGGTTTGTTATTCTAACATTTAAATTAATTGGTTTATTAAGAAGTTCAGATGCTGTTGCGATAACAAGCTTAGTTACATTTGTAAAAAAATCAAAGTCAATATGATCTAAGTTATCTTCAGGGCAATGACAAGGTGTCTCCATTGGATTTGACTGAATTATCATTATTGCATCATATCCATAGTCAATAAATGCTGTTTCATCAGCTCCGGCATCCTCATAAAAAGTTTCAATTGTTACATTAAAAAAATCTGTATATTTTTGATTGATTTCTTTCAAATAATCTAAAAGCCAGATTGATCTTCTTTCGCCATAAAGTTGAATAGGATTTTTTATAGAATTAGAGTTACCTATCATATCAAGATTAAGTACAGCTATAATATTATCCCCATCAAAATATGCTTTTTTTGCATAAGCAGACCCGCCATATCCATAAGACGGAGGGCATTCATGCCCCGAAAGTGCCACATATTTTATTGTATGGTTAAAATTGTAATCTTTTAAAATATTAGAGATAGTTAGCATTGCTGTAATACCTGATCCATCGTCATTTGCACCAGGTGAATTTCTCCAAGTATCATAATGAGCGCTTATTATAAAAACTGCATCTGAGTTTTTGTCTTTACCAGGTTTTGTAGTAATAATATTTTTCCCGCGTTTAGTTGGATATCTCCAATTTTGATATTCAACATCTATACCTATTTTATCAAAATGATTATAAATATATTCTGCTGCTTTTTCGCATTCATCTGTACCCTGTGCTTTTATTCCAAATGATACAAATTTTTCAAGAATTTTTTGTAAATCTTCTCTTTTTACTTTATTTATTATTTCTAATATTTGTGATTCTTTTTTTGGAATGAAAGTTGTTGATATTTCTCGTTTTTCATTAGTTTCTTTCGAGTTTTTTGTATCTAGAATAAGAGTCAAACTTGCGGTTAATAGAGTTGCTATTAATATTATCGTTAACAACAAACTTTTTTTATCTTTATACATAATATAAAAATCGCGATATATTAACTATATTTAAATTTATCTATTCGAAAATATATATTTTTTATTCGCAAAAAAAATTATTAACTATCTTTGTAAAACCGTAATCATAAAAAAGATATATGAATTATAGTATTCCCAAATAGAAAATTATGAAAAAAATAAAAGATATATGTGATGTTTTATGACGGGAGAGGGCATTGGCTTTGGAAAAGCCATCTTGTTTAACGAACATTTTGTAGTATATGGTGTTCCATCTATAGTATCAGCAATAGGCAAATATACAGTAGCCAAAGTTGAATCATCTGATTCATCTGGATGGAAACTTGAAGATAATCGTAAGGCTACTCCAGGATATAAAGAAGGAAAAATTGACCAGCAAAAAGAATCCATTGATAATATCATAAACAAAATGGGCATTGATCTTTCAAAAAACGGAGTGAATATACTGCTTGAAGGAAATCTTTATTGTGCAAGTGGTATAGGTGCAAGTGCTGCAAGCTGTGTAGCTATTGCAAGAGCACTTTCTGAGCATTACGACATGAATCTTTCTGATGAAGATATAAATAATATAGCATATGAAGGAGAAAAAGGATACCACGGAACCCCATCTGGCGTGGATAATACTGCATCTACTTTCGGTGGGCTTACATGGTTCCAAAAAGATGAAAACAATGTTATAGATGCAATCGAGGTAAACAATCCAGTTAGGATTGTTATAGGAAATACCGGTAAAGTTGCCAATACAGCTGAAGCTGTAGCGGGTGTACGGAAACGTCGTGAGGAAAATCCAGAAAGGTATAAAGAAATATTTGATAGAGCGGAAAATATCGCATATCTTGCAAAAAATGCTTTTCAAAGCGAAGATTTAAGAGAAATTGGAAAGCTGATGGATGAGAATCATAAACTTCTTCAGCAAATTGAAGTTTCAAGTAAAGAACTTGATTTTTTAGTTAAACTCGCACGTAATCATGGTGCTTATGGAGCCAAGTTAACGGGCGGAGGTCTTGGTGGCAATATGATTGCGCTTACCCCCAATCGTGATCTGCAGGATGAAGTCGCTACAGCTATTGAAAAAGAGGGTTTTCAAACTGTAAAAACTGTTGTCGGTGCAAGTAGGGATGGTCATTAAATGAATCTTCGTAATTTTTTAAAAAAATTAGAAAATGAAGGAAAATTAACTCGAATAAGTAAACCTGTTTCTCATAAGTATGAAGTTGCAAATATTATTTATTCTCTAGATGAAAAACCTGTAATTTTTGATAAAGTCAAAGGTTTTAATTTTCCAGTTTTTGCAGGTATTACAGGAAACCGCGACATTATAGCTGAAGGACTTGGAACTAAAAAACAGGATGTCTTGTTTAAACTTGCTGATGCTTTGAACCACCCAAAAACTCCAAAAATTGTAGATAGCGCTCCATGCCAAGAAGTTATAGTTGATAAACCTGACTTAGATAAAATTCCACTTTTATACCATCTCAAAGGAGATGGCGGTCGTTACGGGTCAGCTACTGTTGCAACAATTAAAGACCCTGACACAGGCCGAAATGTTAGTTATCATCGTATTATGCAAGTTGGTAAAAATCGATTTACAGCTCGTCTTATCAAAAAAAGACAGACAAGAACTACTTATGATAAAATTGATGGTGACCTGCAGATAGCTGTATGTATAGGCAATAGTGTACCTGTAATGGTTGCAGCTAGCCTTGGCCCACCGTCAGGTGTTGATGAATTTAGTATTGCTAATGCACTAGATGATACACCCATGGTTAAGTGTAAAACCAAGGATCTGGAGGTGCCTGCAGAGTCCGAGTTTGTTTTTGAAGGTCGTCTCACTCGTGATTTAGATCGTGAAGGACCATTTGTAGATTTAACAGAGACACGTGATTTTGTACGTCAGGAACCTGTGTTTGTAGTTGATTGTATCACTCATAGAAAAGATGCTATGTATCAAGCATTGATCCCTGGGCGTCTTGAACATAAAACTCTTATGGGTATGCCAAAAGAACCCACAATATACAATGAAGTAAAACAGGTTTGCACCTGTAAAAATGTACTCGTAACCATTGGTGGCGGAAGTTGGCTTCATGGCATAGTTCAGATTAAGAAACAAAAATCAGATGATGCAAAAAAAGCAATAGATGCCGCTTTTAAAGGCCATGGTAGCATGAAACACGTCATAGTAATAGATGAAGATGTGGATATTTATGATCCAAATGCTGTCGAGTGGGCTATTGCAACACGTTTTCAGGCAGATAAAGATCTTGTAATAAAAAAGGATCAACCTGGGAGTTCATTAGATCCATCAGGCAAACATGTACCTGGTAAAAAAACACGTACAACAAAATTAGGATTAGATGCTACAATACCATCTGATATAGATAAAGAAAAATACGAGACAGTAACTTACAAAAAAGTTGATATAAATGATTACATCGGGTGAAGGGAAAACAAAAGTCTGGCTTAAAAAAGAAAATATTGGAAAAGATCTATTAATTATAGTTGGCGGGGGAGAAAAACCACATATTGGTGCCTCAGTTCTATGTGTACCTGGAAAAAAATGTAGTATTTTAAAATATGATAACCACAAAGACGATATTGTTTTAACGCCTATTGCAAAAAAAGCCTGTGAAAAATATAAAAAAACTGTATTGGCAGCAGGTGGAATTCATATTGAAAAAGCTACAAAAAATCAGATAGTTAAAATCATAAAAAACTGTAAAGACTTAGAAGATAAGGTCTAAATAATGAATACCTTTGGAAAATTACTAGCTGATAAAGATTTTTCTGAATCATGGAACAAATATAAATATGGAAAAGTAGAATATTATGATGAAACTCCTTTTTTATATATACCTAAAAAAAATCCTCTAATGATTTCAGTACATTTAAATTCAAATTACAAAAAAAATATTCTAATATATGCTATCAAAAAAGCAGCAAATAAAAAAGTTGCTTTTATAAGGATAATTTCAGATGAATCCTTAAAATTAAAAAACATCATGGAAAAAACACATTACACATACATATTAAAACTCGATAAACCAATTAATCAAATATATTCATCACTTAAAAAATCCACAAAAAAATATATCAAAAAAGCAGAATCTAATAAATTAGAATATAGAATAGCCCAGAGTCTTAAAGAATTTGATACATGGTGGTATGAAAACTATTGCATCTGGATAAAAGATAAAAAATTCATTAAAGAAAGATATGATTTTATTAAATCCACATTTAGAAAAAATTCTAAATTATTTCTAGCTTATTATGAAGAAAAAATAATCGCAGGATTATTAATTCAATTTACAACTGATAAAAAGGCATATGGATGGATTTTGTCAAGTAATGATAACTATATTTCAAATTATCCAAATCATTTTATTCAATGGAAAGCAATAGAATGGCTTAAAAATAATGATTTCAAGTATTATGATTTCGGCGGTGCAGAAGATTCCAAGATATTCAAACAAGGTTTTTCAGGTGATTTATCTAAATGGTATTCATATGATCTTGATTTTGATCCGTTTCTAAAAAAATTCACATGGTTCGCCAATAAATTTAAAGAAAAAATAATAGGGAAATTTTAAGGTTAAATATGTTATCAAATGAAATGATATTATCCAGTATCACAACAATACTAATTTTAATTATATTTTACTTTTGGATTAGATTAAAAAAAACCTTGACAATATTGGAAAATATAGATTTTACCCAGCAAGATGATGAAATTCCAAGAAATAAAAAAAATTTAGATCAAGAATTAGCTAGTATAAATGAAACAAAAAAAATTTTACAAACAAATATTAAACAGGTACCAGAAGAAATTATATCTTTAAAAAAAGAATTAAAAGCTTGTCAGAAAAATTATTTAAAACAGAAGGAAAAAAACAAAAACAATAAAGAAAAAATTGCTAAATATATGGCAAAAACCATAAAAAAATCTCCTATTTTCATAAATGGCATAAATCTTTATTATAAAGAATTTGAAATATTTTATGACGAGGAGATTGTTAAAAAAACTCATTCGAAGTTAAAAAAAGAAAATAACTCAGTTGTTTTACTATTATTTTTTAAAAAAAATAAGTTTTTTTTAATCTTGTCATGTTCTGAAGATATGGTTGATAAAGGTTTTAATTGTGAAAAAGTAGTAACAAAGATGGATAAAATAAGCGATGGTGGATTTGGTGGAACTAAAAGTTTCGCTATGATAAAAAGTGAATCTATTGAAATAGAGAAAGATTTTGTTTCAAAGTTTAGATTATTAGTCGAAGAGGAAATAAAAGATTTATCAATATATTGATATGCAAGTTTATTCAATATCTTTTGATATAATTTGCAAAACAATAAAATAAAGCAAAGATATAACAAAATTTTGAAAGGGGAAGCGTTATGTATTTAACAAAAGAAGAAGAAAAAATTCTTGATGGTAAACAGGGTGACGTAGCAGAGAGAATGTTCAGATTGCTTGTGCGCCTAGGCGATATTTATAATGCAGATAAAATGATTCCTGTGGGTTCAGTTCAAGTAGCCGGTGTTTCATATAAGTCAATTGGAGACCCGGGAACAGAATTTTTAGAAGATATGGCTAGTAAAAACACAAAAGTACAAGTGCTAACTTTTCTTAATCCAGCAGGGATGGACCTTGAAAACTATAAAGAACTTGGTTTTCCTGAAGAATTTGCTAAAAATCAGCTTAGAATTATAGATGCATTCAAAAAAATGGGAATTGTTGTAACTTCAACATGCACACCATATC
>CAZOBL010000066.1:0-10953 GCA_964578185.1 uncultured Thermoplasmatales archaeon | reverse complement strand
GGCAGGAATCGGGGGAGTTGCAGGGGGCGGGGTAGTTGCTATGGTTATAGGAATCGCTCAGATGCTTTCTCCATTAAAAAATCACGGATTTCATCAGGCTTTGTTGAATCTATACCAAAATACTCTGGGAAACGCTTGGTGGTTGTAATCATCTCAGTATTTCTATGTTTTTTTGTATGAATCAGTTTCATTGATGCTAGATCATCAACATGATCATATGCCTTTGCCCCTATCATACGTCTAAGATTTGATTGTTTAATAGGTTGATGAAATGCTATAAGGGTGAGGGTTTTTAAGAGGTTATCATTTATTTCAGGGTCTGCGACCATAACGCTTTTATCTGCATATTTTTCTTTTATCTGCATGGTGTATTTTTTGCCGGCTTTTACTATTTCCATACTGGTTTCGTTTTTACGTGTTACGTTGTAGTCTTCAATTAACTCTTCTAGTGTTTTTTTTATTTTTTTACGGCTAAGACCCGTTGTTTCTTTTATCTCATTTATACTAATTGGGCTGCTTGCAGAAAACAATACTGATTCAACTGTTCTTTTATCTTTTATGCCCATAAGGTTTCACACAAACCTCTCTTTTTTTTAACTATATCCTATGTTTTTAATAAAAATTTTTCCATATGGAAACTTTTTTTGATAAACACGTATTTTACTATCATTTGCAAGAAATAAAATTGAGAGTAAAACCCTTATTACTTCGTCTTTACTACGGTTTTCACATAGGTTTTCAAGGGTCATAGTTTTTTTTGGAAAACCCTTTATTTTATTCCATACAATGTTTATATCTTCTTCTAGTGGGTCTTCGTGGGCGGTACCCTTCATTCTCTTTCGTGCTTTTTCACTGAGTCTTTGACGTTCCTCTTCTCTTTGTTTTTCAATGAGCATGTGTTCTTCTGCTTCTCGTTTAGCTTGATCAAATGCATCTAAGAGTTCTATTAGTGTTACTTTTCTTTTTGATTTACGTCTTATTGGTTTATCTATCGGTGGTTCAGGTGTTTTCATTACAAGATTTGTATATGAGTAAGAGCTGTCTTCAGATAGCCACATCTCAGAGGGTATGTCACCCCAGTCAAAAGGCTCGTATTCATCTTGATTTTTTTCTTCCTCCATACTTATTACTAGGTTGTTGCTCTGCATTTTAAGTATTTTCCATGCTAGATAGATAATACGCCCTGCGGTAATCAAATCTATTTCTTCTTTACCCGCTCGCTTTAGATACATTGTACTAAAGCTTACTAGGTCTATATCCCAGGGGTTTAGTTGTTGCTGCAGGACAAGCTCAAATGCTATTGCTATTGAGCGATCAAATGGATTATCAATTGAGATATGTTCTCCTTCATCTGTTTTTTTTAGCATTTCTACATAATGATTTATTCTGCTGGGGTCTTGTTCTTCATCTATTAAAGATTTATGAAATAGTAAATGGTTTATTACATCGTTATCGATTTCAACCTGCATGCATCACGCCTCCACTGGTTTTTATCTCTCCTTTTGGTCCTACACTTGATGCGTCAATGTTTCCTATCATCTCTGATATACCAGTATCTCGCATTGTCACACCATATACATGATCGGCTTCTTTAAGTGCGATTTTTCTTAGTGAAACCATTATAAATTGTGAGTCTTCTGCGTTTCTTTTAACTGTTCTACTAACTGTTTCAGCGTTTACCCCATCTAAAAACATGTCAACTTCATCAAGTACGTAAAATGGGCTAGGATCATATCTTTGAATCGCAAAAATAAATGCAAGGCTTGCCATACTCTTCTCCCCGCCTGAAAGAGCACTTAAAAGCAGTACTTTTTTACCACGAGGACGAGCCTTAATAGTAAGACCACTTTCAAATACATTATCTGGATCTTCTAGTTTAAGTTGTGCTTCACCTCCCTCTGATAGTTCACTATAAATCATTTCAAAGTTTTCATTTACCGCATCATATACAGCAAAGAATTTATCCTTCTTTTTCTCGGTTATCTCACTTACAAGTTTTACCAGGTTTTTACGTTGATCCTTGAGGTGTTTTACATCTTCATCTAGTTTGTTTTTACGCTCAGTTTGATGTTCATACTCATCTAGAGCACGCATATTTACTGGTTCAAGCTCTTTCATGTTTTCCTCTATGGCATTAACAGAATCCTTTAGCGATGCAACATTTGGAAGTTTTTCATCAGAGTCAATTTTTACATTATAGAGTTTTAACTCCTGGTTTAACTCCTCGATACTTCCTTCAAGGGTTGGTAGGCGGTATTTTGCACGGCTGATAAGATCATAATATGACTCAATTTTTGTACTAATTTTATCAAGATCGTTTTCAACTGTTACACTTTTTTTATAAAGACTATCTCGTCTGTCTGTTAAATCTTTGATTTTATCAGTCATTTTCTCTTCAACGTTCATTAAAGCTTTTAGTTCATCTCGGTGTTTTGAACGTGACTCTTTAAGGTTTTTAATATCTTTTTTTAGTTTTTCCACTGCCTTGTTTTTATCCTCAGTTTTTTGATTGATCTCATTTTGTTTTTCATTTAAAATCTCAATTTTTTTATTCCATGTCTCCTTTTCAGAGGTTATATCATTGATTTCTTGTCTAATACTGCTGACTTCGTCTTCAAGGGTTCTAGCCCTTTGAGCGTTTTCTTTTTTTGTACCCTTTAAAAGTAGTTTCCCTTTTTCTTCTTTGAGGGTTTCAAGTTCCTCTATGCGTTTTTTGTTTTCTTTAATTTTTTCTAAAACATCACGTTTTTTATCTTCAAGGCTCTGTTTTTCCTCTTGTTTAGCTTTTAGATCTTTTTCAAGTACCTCAATTTTAGCATTAAACTCCTTGCGTTGAGCATCTAGTTTTTTGATACTGGTTTCACTGTCTCCGACGGTTCGTGTCTCACCCATTTTGTCTTCTAGTTGAGCTATTTCTTGTTTTATGTTTTGGATTTTATCGTTTATTTCATCTTGATGTTTAAGAGTTTTTTGCAGATCTTGGGTGATCTGCTCAAGCCTACCTTGATCTTTTTTACTGAAAGATAAATTTGTCTGAGGTTTGCTACCACCGCGCATAGCTCCACTTGCCTCAATAAGGCTACCGTCAAGGTCTACTAGACGTACGCCACCCATCAGCCGTCGCGCGTCATCCAGTTTTTCTACCACTACTGTATCTGCAAATACATAGCTGAATGCACTGGTGTATTCTTTTTTAAAATCCATTAAATCAATTGCAAAACCATGGGATTTAGGGTCTTTTACAGCCATAAGTGCTTTTCCACGAGGTTTTCTAGTAATCATCTTGTTCAAAGGAAGAAAAGTCGCACGTCCCAAATTCTGGCTTTGAAGCATTTTAATGGCTTCTGCGGCTACACTGTCATCATCTACTACAACTGATTGCATACGTCCTCCAGCGGCTATCTCCATAGCTGTACGGTATTTATCCTCTACATCTGCAAGTTCAGCTATAGTACCGTGTATACCTCTAATTAATCCTTTATCTCTTGCTTTTAATACTTCTACTACAGCTCTGTTATATTTATTGTTAATTGACTGAGCGGCATCCATTTCTGCTTGTAGTTTAGCTTGTTCTCTTTGAAGTCTACGTACCCTTTTATCTAAATCAGATATTTGCTCATTGAGCTCTGAAAGCTCTTTTTTCTTATCAAAAAGATTTTTTTCAAGATTTTTTACATTTTTATCTTTTTTTGAATGTTCTTTTTTGAATTCTTCTTTCTGCCAATCAATATCTTTAATCTCAAACTCATAGGTTTGTTTAGTCTCCTCCATCTCTGCAATCTGAAGTTCTAATGCTTCTATTTTATCGGTGAAACGGTTGCGTTTAAGTTTTAGCTCATGGACACTGCTGTTTTTATCATTGTATTCCTCTCGCATTTTCGCTAGTTCATGTGTGATATCCATTGATTTATCGTCTGATTGAGCGATTTTTTCTTTAAGATCGTTTAATTCCTCCTCTCGCTTGTCTAGTATATCTTGTTTTTCTTTCTGCGTCTCTTCTAATTCTTTTGTTTTGTTTTTATACTCTGTTAATTCTTTTTCAACTTTGTTTAAACTACTTGTGTATTCTTCAAGCTCTCTTTGAATTTCGATTATTTCATCATTTGAGTAATTAATTCGTTCTTCTACTTTGATTTCTTCACTTCTAATATTTTCTATTTTATCTTTTAATTCTTTTACTTCATCTCCGCCCACTTCAATGATTTTACTTTCGACTTCTTTTAACTCTTTTTGGAGTTTTTTATATTCCTCTTTGAGTTTTTTGCTTTTATCGTCTAAACCGTCTTTTTCTTTTTCGTATGATTCTACCTGTTTTTGTACTTCAGATATCTGATTTTCAATTTCTTGTTTTTTCTTAAGTGCAATTTTTGCTTTTGTCTCATATAGCTTATCTTTAAGTTCTTTGTAGCGATATGCTTCATCTCGATCTTTTTTAAGCTGACGTATCTGTGAGTTTATCTCATTGAGAATTATTTTTATACGATCAAGGTTTTCATCAACCTCGCCTTTTTCTTTTTCAGCCTTTTCAATATCTTTATCAAAATTACTAATACCTGCTATATCATCGATTATACGACGCCGGTCGACACCACCCATCTCAATAATCTGAGTGATATCACCTTGTTTTACAATGTTGTATCCATCACCACTCATACGGGCATGATTTAAAATATTTGCAAAATCTCCATATGTTGCAGATTTACCATTTACATAGAATTTACTGTAATAGTTTTCTGGATCGTTTTTTATAGGTGCTCTTTTAATTTTACGAGTTAATACTACCTCGTTGCTATCAACAGGCATACGGCGTTGATGATTATCAAACACAAGTGAAACCTGGCATTGCTTAGCAGGATTCTTACGTTTTTTACCACCATTAAAAATTAGGTCAGTAAGACGCCCTGCACGCATCACCTTTGAGCTTTTAGGGCCTAGTACAAAAAGTATTGCATCAGCGATATTGCTTTTACCAGAGCCATTAGGACCTGTTATAGCTGTAAAACCAGGGAAAAAAGGTACAGTTAATTTTTTTCCAAAGGATTTAAAATTTTCCATTTGAATTTCTTTAAGATACAAAGATTCATCCCTTCCCTCGTCAAACTCCAATTTAATCTAAATATATTTTTTTTAAATCATTATTCATCCTATCTAACAAGTTTTTTATTGTTGCATCCCTTCCATATTATTAAACAGATTTGAGTATATAAAATTTTGGCGATATAAGCAATATTTTTTACTATATAGCTATATTTATTTTTAGATTAATATATCGAAACTAACAGCAAATATTTATTATAGTAAACATCAAAACTTTATATTTTATTTTAGTAGACTGGTATCATTTGTTTTAATATCTTTTTGAAACCAGGATGGTCTTGTCATCTTTGAAGTTTCTTCTTCCTCTGATTCATTTTGAGATATTAATGCATCAACTTTTCTTGCAACTTCTAGATGTAAATCTACAAAACTATCATTTTTTGTGTTTACTTTTCCGCTTCCAGCATCAGGGTTGGAAAAAGGTCTAGGGTTAAAACGAATATTCACGTTTTTTATTTTTCCAAGAAATCCTAGACTTAACATTCTAGTTTTTTGATTTTCTTGCATTTTGTGCATCCCAAATAATGTTGATTTTTTACAGGATATATAAGCTTTTTATGCATATGTATATGCAACTGATGTATCAGCTAACTATAAAAAAAAAGTTTTTTTTAAGGTAGAATAGTGCAGAGGGTGGGACTTGAACCCACGGCATCACGGTCTTCAGCCGTGCACTCTCCCAACTGAGTTACCTCTGCAAACAAAAAAAACACAATAATAGTTTTGTTTAAAATATTTGTTATTTACAGTTTTTTAAGTATCTCGTCTGTGGATGTGTTTATCTCTTTGAGGGTTTCCTTTAGTAGTTTGATGGTTTCATCGACGTCATCTGTGGTCATTGCTCCTTGTGGTGATGGTTCTATCATGCCGTCTTGCTCAAGTATTCTAAGTGAATAACGTACCATGTGTTGTGGGTAGCCTGTAAGCTCTGAGAGTTTTATTATTCCCATTGGTTGTTTTTCTTTAAGGGTTATTAATACGTTTACATGACGTTTTAGAATCTCTATTTCATCTTTGATTACATTTGTAAGGACACATTTACCTTTTTTATTACTCATTTTCTTTAAACCCCAACAAGATTTAGTTAATTGTTAACACATGTAATTAGCTAACATTATTTAAAAATCTCTATTTCAAAAAACAGTTAGGAGATAAATAATCTTTGTGTTTTTACGAAAAACTTTTTTTTATTTTTTCTTTTAAATCTCTAATAAATACGGTCCAATTAGGGCGAAGATTTTTTGGAATAAAATGATTTGTACAGTTACCGATATAGTTTGAGTTTGACTCCATTTCATCTATTTTTCGCTCAAGTTTTTTAAAAAAAACCTGTGTTTCAAATTCAATATGGTAATGGATGAAAAGATTAGAAAGTAGTGTGTAAAACTTTTTTTTATCAAAGTCTAAATCGATACCATAGTAGATATCATATATATCTTTTCCTTCTGTGCGTCTGTATAATGCAATTAGTTTTTGTGCAAGAAGTTCTTCAAGGGAGTAAACATTAAAATTTGTAGCTTCAACTGGCAGGTATTGTGATTGTATTAGTATTTTTTTAGGTTTATCAACTATTTTTTTTTCACTTAGATAAAATTCTACTTGTACTCTGTCTTTTTCTTCGAGTTGGTTTATATATTGGCAGTCAAAACGTATTGTTCTGTGATGTAGTCTTGGTTTTAGTATTGTGAATTCTTTAATTTTTTTTATGTTTTGTTTTATATTTTGAATTTTTTGTCTTAATGGTATGTGTTTTAGATAGTCTAGGTCAATATCTTCTGAGAATCTGCCTTTTTTTGTTTGATATAGATATCCTCGATTTAATGCTGTCCCTCCTTTTAGGACAATATTTTCGTTGGGGAAAGTTTCATTTATTTGTTTTAAAAGATTGGATATTTTCTCTTCTTTTGATAAATATTTAATTCCAAGTCCTGTTTGTACTGCTTGAAGTTTTAGCATCTCAAGGTCAATCATTTTTTTTATACCTCTGATGTTAGTATTTCTTCTCCTATGTTATCAAGTAGTTTCCATTTTTTTATGTATTTTCCTTTTGATTTTTTTGTTGGGAGAAGTCGTGTTGTGTTTTTAATATGTTTTTTGAATTTTTTTAATATTTTTTCTGGTGTTTTTATAATTTTTTTTTCTGTTAGTAGGTCTAGTATGTATCCTGTTCTTTGAAATAGGGCATCTGATGCGTATTTTTCAAAGTAGTAATATAGTTGATCCCATTTGATTTGTGGTTGGTTTGAGAGTGCATTTATTATTTCTTTGTATCCTCCTGCGTATTGTGGTTTGTAGAAGCAATCGAAAAATGTTTTTTCAATGTTGGAGGTGTATACGTTTTTGCAGTATGTTGTGCCTGTTGCTTTTGTTCCCATTGATACAGTTTTGAAGGTGTACTTTCCAATTTCGGTTTTTTGAGATTTATTGGGTGTTACAATAAATATTGTGAATGGTTCATAGTTTATTAGATCGTAGAGTCTTAGTGCTGATGAAAATCCAATATATCCTTTGTTTATGTATGGTGCAATTTTGAAGGGGTTGGTTATCGTTGGTTTTTTTGAGGGTGTTTCATTTACAATATATGCGCCTTTTTTGATTGGATATAGGTATCCTTTTGATATTAGTTTGTGGCATATTTTGTTTATTTTTTGAGAGGTGTAGTTTGGGAATATTTCTTTTATGAATTCGTTATCTATTACTTGTGTTTTTTTTATGGTTGAGAAGAGGATTTGTTCGTTTTTAGATAAATAGTTTTTTTTATCCATTTAATTCCTTATATGGGAATTATCTATATAAAAATTTCTAAAGTTTTTTTATGTTTTTTAAGAGTAAAAAAAAGTTTTTTTTAGAAAAACTTTTTGACAATCATCGACTGATTTGCGCTCTCGCCTTGGTTGTCATATGCTTCTACTTTAAGGGTATATTTATGAAAGAATGTAATCCTGGTTTTATTCCAGGTGTAGTTGTATGGTGCCTGTGTGGTGTTGTGTACTAGTTCTTCGTTTAAATAAAAGTTTACATAGGAGACTTGTTGGTCGTCGGTTGCATTTACGCTTATATTTATTGTTCCAAAGATTAGGGTTGTGGGAAACAGTATTCTTGAAAATATTTTACGTCCATTAAAATAAATACTTTTACTCTCTGGGTTTGTAATGTTTACCGTTGGTGGTTGGTTTTCAGTTGTTTGTTTCTTTGTTGTAAAAGTCCAGATTTCTGATTTTGTTTCATACTGGCTATCGTTTGCAATTGCATACCAGCTGTAGCTTGTGTTGTATGCAAGATTAGTCCATGTAATTGAGGTATATGTATTGTTTTCAACGTTGTATTTTGTGTCTATGAGTTGATCATTTGAGGCATTGTAAAATGATACATTCATGTTATCTGCATCTGGGTCAACTACTTTTACAGTAAGTGTAGGTGTAAGAGATATGTTTTCACTGTTGTCTTCTGGTGTTGGATTGAAGGGTTTTAAGGGTGGATGGTTGAAGGTTTCCTCTTCTGTTGTAAAACTCCATAAATCTGAGGTTTTGTGGTTTCCATGTTGGTCATATACTATTGCATACCAGCTGTAGCTTGTATTGTAGTCTAGGTTATCCCAGTTTATTTCTGCTCGGCTTCCACTAGCTACATATGTATCTCTACCAAGGAAATTGTCTTGTCCATTAAAAAATGTAACATTTAGAAGGCTATCATCTTCGTCGTATACATATACGCTTAAATTGGGGTTAATGGATATGTTTTCACTGTTGTTTACAGGGTTTGGATTACTTGGTTTTTCTGGTGGCATATTAGCAGGTGTTGTAACAGTTAAATTTATTCTATATATGTATACACCACATTCAATTGTTACTGTTTCTTGTGCTTGAAGTTCTAATTCGTTATAGGTTACTATAAAATATCCTGTTTCACCTACTTCTTCTGAGAAATCTAATATATAGTATCCATCATTGTAAAGGGTTGCTGTAATATTTTGTGTAGGAAAACAAAGCTTAAGATTGTCTGGTTTTGTTATTACACCGTTTATATAAACGTATCCTCTAACAGTTCGAGGAGAGTTATCCGCGTTTATCTGTGGTGTTATCAGTAAAACTGTAATTAAAAAAATAACTGATGATAATGTTATAATTTTATTTTTATATTTCATTTTTTTGTGTTCCCCCTATATACTAAAACTCATTTAATATATAAAGTTTAGTATATAAAACGTTTGTTAAAATATAGATTATTAAAGAATAATAAAAAAATAAAAATTTTTATTTTTGGTTTTTACGTTTTTTTGATACAAAAAACACAAATATTAGTATTACAACTGCGGCAATTAAACCAGCTGCGTAGAAAAACATTGCGTTATCTGTTTTATCTGATCCTTTATTGTCTTCTGTGTCATCGTCATCTTGGTCATCTGAGCTTGAATACTTAGAGACTGTACCAGTTGTTTCGTCATATTCAAATTCCCAATCTTCATCGTCATCAGTGTTTAAAAGATATTTATCGTCTTCTTTTTCTGTATCTGTTTCCTCATCTGTTGCATCGTTGTGGAATTTATCATATATACCATCTCCATCATCATCTATTAGGTAACCATTTACATCATCGCTTGATATATCAGATCTGTCAATGTTAACGATATATGTTGAGTTACCGGACCATGCTTCTCCATCGTATGCGTTTACTTTAACGCTATATTTACCAGATGAACTCCAGCTATGACTTTGTGTAGTTTCTATACCACTGTCTAAATATTCTGTTTGAGTGTTGGTCCCATCATCCCAGTAGAAAACATATTTTATCATATCGCCATCTTCATCTGTTGAGCTGGCAATAAAATCATAGTTTACATTTTTAGTTCCAGATGATGTCCCAGTAATTGCTGGTGGTGTAGGTGGATGGTTAGCTTGTGATACTGTTACAGTTGCTGTATCAGTGTCAGTTGCTCCTTCGTCATCTTTAACCTGTAGTTTTACAAGGCCTGAATACTCAGAAGTGTAAGTATATGATGTAGTGGCTTGTGTTAACCAATCTGTGTCGTATGTGTCGTCATTGTCAAAATCCCAACGGTATCCATCTATTGAGCCATCAGTGTCAGTACTTGCAGAGCCGTCAAAGCTTACAGGCGTGTTTACGAAATCTGTGTAAGGGCCGCCTGCATCTGCTGTAGGTTCATCGTTTGTATCACCGGGTACTATAGGTGTCCCTCCGCCACCGCCGTTGGGTGGTGTAGGGTCTTCTCCTTCGCCACTGCTTTCCTCTTCTGTTGTAAAACTCCATACTGCTCCAGCTGTTGAAGCACCATGTTCATCAGTAGCTACTATCTGCCAATAATAAGTTGTATCATAACTTAATGAAGGATTATATGATGTTGAGCTTTGATCATTAGATACTAATGTTGTTGGAGGATTGTTTGTATCCATATAAACATCAAATTTCAAGCTGTCTCCGTCAGGATCTGTGCAAGACCAGCCTAAGTCTGTGTTTATGCCTCTATTTGTTGCACCGTTTGAAGGACTTGGATTTGTTGGTGCATTTGGAGCATTATTAATTACTTCATCAATAGTTAAATTTATATTGTATGATATATCGCCCGTTTGGGGTACTGTGAAGGTTTCGGGATTGGTGCTGTAGGTTTTTCCATCTATTTTTACATAGTATTTACCTACTTCATTTGCTTCTTCTCTAAAATCTAGCTGATAATAACCTGCTGGATCGTCATATATATCTCCATTTACTGTATTATCAGAAAATAATAATTTTAAACTATCAGTCTCTTCTGCTGGTATTCCTTCTTCTGTTAGTATGTAACCTCTGATGCCACATATTGATTCATTGGCTGAAACTGTTTGAACAATAGCAAAAGCT
>CAZOBL010000065.1:0-10964 GCA_964578185.1 uncultured Thermoplasmatales archaeon | reverse complement strand
AAAAATGAAGGTTTTAAAAAACTTAAAAAAATAGTTGATTACAAAGCTATTTATGTAGAAGATGCACAAGAAAAGGATATACCTTTAATTAATGAAAAACTGGCATATATTGAACCTTCTCTTGGAGGTTATGGTTTCCTGCAGCCTTCTGCTACTTTTCATCGTTTTATGACAGGTTTAACTGGTGATAAGATGTCTTCTTCTAAACCTGAGACAGCTATTTTTTTAACAGATACACCAAAGGAAGCCAAAAAAAAGATTATGAAAGCAAAAACAGGTGGTGCTGTTAGTCTTGAGGAACATAAAAAATGTGGCGGTAAACCTGATAAATGTGTTATCTACGAGCTTTTCTTGTATCATCTCATCAATGATGATGAAAAACTTATGGAGATTTATAATTCCTGTAAGCAGGGAAAGCAGATGTGTGGAGAATGTAAGAAACTTGCGTCTAGTTTAATTGAAAAGTTACTTGTTGATTTGAAAAAAGGGCGGGATAAGTCTTTAGAAAAAGTTGATGATTATCTTATGTAAATTTTTAATCATATGATTTGTATAGACCGTCATCTTCTGCGATTTCTTCAAGTTTTGTATCTATTTTTTTCTGTTTATCTGAGAGATTATTTTTTATGTTTTCATATATTTCATTAGATGAGGAGGCATGTCCTTTGATTGGCATTTTTATACCTAAATCTTTTTTCCCTTTTATAGCTGCCTTTAATATATCATCTGGTTTATGTCCTCTCTCCAGGTTTTTTAAAACTTTACGATAATCGCCTTGTATTATTCCAAAGTCGCCTGTTGGTTTTGTTGCAATATTTTCGATTTCATCATCTACTCGTCTTGCGATTTTTCCACCAATTCCTTTTACTTGAAATGGGTTTTTTTGATATTCTTTTAAAAGGAATATTCCGACATTTGGGTTAAATATATAGTAATCTCTTGACATTCTTTGTGTGTCTTTTCCAAATACTGCTTTCCATGATTCAGGGTGTTTTTTGCCTGCGTGTATTAATTCATTTAAAAATTTTTCTCGTGTTTTTATCTTTACCATTTATCGAAGTTGTTATAAAGGTCATAATATTTAAAATTCAGCGATAAGATATACTCTGGTTTAAAATTCTATAGAGGGTTATTTAAATTATGTTAGTTAAAGAAGTTATGACAAAATCTGTTATTACAGTAGATAAAAATTGTACTGTTTTGGATGCATGTAATCTTTATAAGAAACATAAAATTGGTTGTCTGCTGGTTACTGATTCTGGTAAAAATATTGGTATTTTAACGGAGAGAGATATAATTGAGAGGACTATTTGTGAGTTGAAAGACCCTGAAATTACAAAAGTTATCGATGTTATGTCTTCGGATTTGAAAACAATTCATCCTTTAGATAATATTGATAAAGCTGTTGATATGATGAAAAAATTTGGGATTAAAAAATTACCTGTTTTGAAAAATGATAAAATTGTGGGTATCATTACAGTATCTGATGTTTATAAAGTTCGACCTGATGTCTCTAAAAGATTTATGGATTCATGGGTTACTCCAGAGTGGAGATAAAATTTATAAAATAGGATGTTTAAATATTAACCCAAATAATTGGTATTTCTTTTGGTATCGTTTTTTTGTTATTTGGGTGTTTTTTATTTTTTTTGCTTTTCATAAAAATACACCTTCAGAAAAAATTATTGTTTTATTTGAAGTGCTAGGTTTCTTGCCCGGTTTCCAACAACTGAACATTTTACTGCAAATTCCATAATTTTAGCTTCCTCAGGGGTTGATACTTGTCCAACAATTTTCATATTTTATCGCTCCTCAGTATAGTGTTTTGTAAAAAGGGTTTAAAAGGAGTTGTTGTACAACTCTGTTCAGGGTTCTTTACATTTGTTATCTAAACAAATTTTGCAGCATTTTTTGAATTGTAATTATAACTTTTTTATTCACTTGAAAATATGTTTTCTATCATCCATTGAGGATCAAAAGGAATTTGATCTTCATAACCCTGCCCCATACCAATAAAGAGAAGCGGCTTTCCAATAGTGTAGGCAACT
Source organism: uncultured Thermoplasmatales archaeon (assembly GCA_964578185.1). Lineage (GTDB taxonomy): Archaea > Thermoplasmatota > E2 > DHVEG-1 > DHVEG-1 > JAZKSG01. Next base: position 8,916 of record CAZOBL010000065.1, on the reverse strand, counting down.
GAGAGTGCACTACCACCTTTTGCATCTGTATCAACTTTTGTAAGAATAACACCGTCAATTCCTACTATTTCATTGAATCTTTTTGCTTGCTCTACTGCATCGTTTCCAGCAAGTGCATCTCCTACAAAAATTATTAAATCAGGTTTTGCAACTCTCTTAATTTTAGCCATTTCATCCATAAGATTAATATTAGTTTGTACACGACCTGCAGTATCCAGTAACACTACATCTTTGTGCTTAGCCTGTGCATGTTCTATTGCATCAAATGCAACAGCAGCAGGATCTGATTTTGGGCCATGTTTTACGATTTTCACACCTACGTTATCAGCATGAATGGTGAGTTGCTCAATAGCTCCTGCTCTAAATGTATCTCCCGCAGCCATAACTGAGGAGTAACCCCATTTTTTTAGAAGTGTAGCCATTTTTCCAATAGAAAGAGTTTTACCACTCCCGTTTACACCAACAAACATTAAAACTATTGGTTTATCTGTTTTTTCTAAAAATTCTTTAAAATCAAACTCGTTGGATTTTAAAACATGTGATATAGCATTTTTAAGTACATTTTCAATTACTTCATTTATATTTGAGCGTTTAAAAGAAGCATGTGAGAGCTCTTGTTTTATATCACTTTTTATAGACTCAATGACTGAGTATGCTACATCTGATTCAAGAAGACCTATCTCAAGTTCCCATAGTAAATCATCTAGTTTTTCATCACTTATTAACTTTGCAGGTTTTTTCTCTGTTTGTATTGTCTCCTCAATACTTTTACGGGTTCTTAGTGTATGTTCTAATTCTGATTCTATGCTTTTTTCGATTTGAGAATCGATTTCTTCCTCTCGTTTTTGCCTATCTTTTTTTCTTTGTTCTTTTCTTTTTTCAATATCCGTTTTTTGTTTTATTGTCTCATCGATTTTTTTATCCATAGGTTTTTCTGGTTCAGGTTTTACATGCGGGGTTTCTACTGGTTTTTCTTTTATTTTTTCAGATTTAGGAGTGGGCTCGGTTTTTTTGACTTTTGGAGAAGTGGTTTTTTCGATTGGTTCTTTTTTTACTGGAGGATGTTGAGGTGGTGTGGGTGTTTCAACATTTGTAGGTTTTTCTTTTTTAATTTCTTTTTCAAGTTCAGATTGTAGTTCTGATTCTAGTTCATCTTCGAATTTTTTAAGTTTCTTTTTTAAAAATTTAAACATAGTGCCTTATTTTTTTTATTGTTGATTTTGCATTTGTTCATATAATTTTTGTGCTTGTGCAGTAATTTCGTTTGTTTCCTGTTGAAGGTTTTTTATTGTATCCAAGACAGTATCTTGGTTTTTTTCAAGATATTCAATACGCTCATCTATTTTTTTAATTGCTTCATCACAATTTTTTTCTGATATATACCCGGCTCCTATATCAGATAAAACGTTTTTTGTGTCTACTGCTTTTCCTTTTACAAATGTACCTCCTCCAATAGGGATTAATAAATCTGTATCATCATCTGTTTCCTCTATTTTATTTAGTGTAATTTTTGCTTTATTATAGTCGGATATAGCTGCTTGAATGTATTGATATTGCTGTTCAAGTTGATTGATTTGCTCTTTGTATTGTTCAATTTGAGCCATATATCTTGATAAATCTTCATTATTAGCCATTTTAATTTTACCTCATTTTAAACACTTAAGTACTGTACCCTCGAATAAAACAAGGTGTTATTAATTTATTGCCTTAATATAGTAGTCTTATTGTTTTTTTAAGTAAAAATTATTTTAAATGGGCAAACTATTCATTTTTTAATTGAAGGTGTATGTGAGATAGAGAAAAATGGATGATAAACCAAGATGTAAAACAGGTATTGATGTATTGGATTCAGAGTTAAATGGCGGAATACCTGTTGGAAGCACAGTTCTTTTAGCTGGGGGCAGTGGCGTAGGTAAAACCACTCTTAGCATGCAGTATATAATAAATGGCACGAAATTGGATGATAACGGTGTTTTTTTTACTGCCTCAGAGCCGGTGATGAAACTTAAGAGACATCAGAATACTTTTGATTTTTTTGATGATAAACTTATAAAATCAGGTAAAATAAGTATTATTGACCTTTGGAGTATAAGCGATAGGCTTGGCTTAAGCCCTGAGTCTTATAATGCCGAGGAGGCAAATATTCTCTTTGAAGTAATTAGAGATATAACAAAGGAGTTGGATGCTCGTAGATTAGTAATAGACTCAATTACCTCTCTTTGTTATCGACTATCTTCACGTGAGATGATACGTGATTTTATCTTTAAACTTGGTTCCTCTCTTGCATCTATGCGTTGTACAACACTTCTCACCTCTGAAGTGCCACCTAGAAAATTTCAGTTTTCACAATATGAAATAGAAGAATTTATCTCCGATGGTATAATGTTTCTTGGAGATATTGAAAGAAAAGGTGATCTTATTAGAACCATGCAGATTGTTAAAATGCGTGGTACATCACATAGTCGTACAAAGTTGATGCTTAATATGTCACCTAAGCATGGTGTAGAGCTTACATCAATGTTGAAAACACAATAAAAATTAGATGTTTTTTATTATTTTTTCTGTTATTTCTTTGTATTTAAGGGCTATATTTTCAGCTGTTTTTTCATCTTTGGATTCTGAATAAACTCTAAATATTGGTTCTGTGCCAGATGGACGCATAAGTACCCATCCATTTTTCAGATAGAGTTTAACTCCATCTGTTTCATCAACTTCTAATACTTCAGAATCGTTTTTTGTTTCTTCAGCAAGTTTTTTCATTACTTTTTCTTTTTTATCATTTGGACATGGCATTTTTGTTTTGTAGACTGAATATTTTGGGATTTCATCTATTAGTTCTGATAATTTTTTATCTGTTTTTGCCATTATTTCAAGAATTTTTGCAATAGTCATCGCTGAATCCCGGCAGTATTGCATCTCCGGAAAGATTAAACCACCGTTTTCCTCGCCGCCAAATATAGCCTTCTTATCAATCATTACACGAGCGACAATAGGACTTCCTACTTTTGTATGTATAACTTCTCCATTGTTTTCTTTTACAACATCATCAAAACAGCTTGATGTTGTAACAGGTGTAACATTTATTCCACCGTTATTTTCCTGTGTAGCAATTTTTGCTCCAAGAGCAAGTGTTTTATCCCCCCATATATAGTTGCCTTGCTCATCGACAAATATTGCTCTATCTGCATCACCATCTTGTGCTACACCAAAATCTGCATTAACCACTGGTACTTTCTTTATAAGGTCTGTAAGATTTTCAGGTATAGGTTCTGAGTTTCTACCTGGAAAAGTTCCATCTGGTTGGCAATAAAGTTTAGTAGTATTGCATTCTAATTTATTTAAAAGGATTGGTGTTACAAGGCACCCTGCCCCATTACCACAGTCAAGTAGTACATTGAAATTTTTTTGCCGTATAAGATCTGAGTCAACAGCATTTAGGATACCATTGATATATAGATCTATGGCTCCATCCCAGTAGGCGCTTTTACCCACATCTTTCCATTCCACTAGTTTAAAGTCTTCTTTGAAATAAATTTTTTCAATTTCTTCTTCTACGTCTTTGGTAAATTCTGTACCATCTTCTGCCACCCCCTTTATACCATTAAAATGAGGTGGGTTATGTGAAGCAGTTATTATAACACCAGAGTCAAAATCTTTTTCTTTAACAGCATACTGAAGAGTAGGTGTGGGAACAAGACCAAGATCTACTACATCACAACCAGTTGCTTGAAGACCTGCAGATATAGCATTTTTTAACATATGATTTGAAAGTCTTGCATCTGTCCCTATCGCAATTTTTGGTTTTTTTATATTTCTTTTATAAAGTGTGCCCCATGCTTTACCTATATTTAATGCAAGATTTACATTCATATCATGGTTTACAACGCCTCTAATCCCGTTAGTACCAAATAATTTTGTCATAAACTTAAAAACCTCTTTTTTTTTTATTTTGTCTTGAGTACATTTCCAATTTGTTTCTTTGGATATCCTTCTGGTATGGGTTGATTCCAAATAATTTTATCTTCTAACTCTTTATCTTCTTTTAGTGTTTCATTATCCCCTATTACACAGTTTTTTATTTTTGAATCATCACCAATACTGCAGTTTTCACCAATCACAGATTCCTCAATTTTCACATTTTTACCGATTTTCACATTATCATATACAATACATTTTTCAATTTTTGAATTTTCACTAATTTTGACATTTTCCCCAACTGAAGATTTATTTATATATCCTCTATTTACAATATTTTTTCCTGTAACATTATCAAGATTTTTCTTTTTTAGAAGAAATTGATGTACTTTTTTGTAGCTGCTTATACGTCCTATATCCATCCAGTATCCTTTAAATTGATAACCATAAAAACTTTCTGTGTCTTTTATTATTTTAGGAAAAATTTCTTTTTCCATGGATACTAGCCGTCCTGTTTCTATATACTCCAAGATTTCGGGTTTCAATAAATATGCACCTGCGTTTATCAGATTTGATGGGGCTTCTTCTGGAAGTGGTTTTTCTACAAAACCAACAATTTTTCCATCATCTTCAACATCAGCAACTCCAAATTCTGTTACATTTTCAACAGGCCATAAGGATATTGTTGTAACTGAGTTCTTGTTGTTATGGAATCTAATCATATCTTTAAGATCTAGTGAACAGATTATATCACTGTTTAAAACTAGAAATTGTCCTGTAATATGTTCTTCAGCAAATTTTATTGCACCGCCTGTACCTAATGGTTTAGGTTCATCGTTTACAATTATATCTTTACCGAAATCGTTTTCTTTAAAATAGTTTTCAATTTGATTTTTACGATAGTTTACAGCTAGAATAACCTTATTTACCTCATTAGGAAGTTGTCTAATTATATATGATATCATTGGTTCATTAAGAATTGGTAAAAGCGATTTAGCCCTGGTATAAGTGAGCGGGCTTAATCTTGTTCCAAATCCACCTGCAAGAATTATTGCTTCCATAAATTTAAAAACACCTCATTAACTAAGATTTATTGATTTTTGTAGCGTGTAAGACTGATTCTTATTAAAATTTTTTCTAAATAATCAACTCAAATGAAATGAATACAGTATACATGTGCATCTGCATATTTACATGATAAAAACAGAAATAAACTATTTTGCCATTTTTATCTTTATTGAATATCTTATGGATGGGATGCTTTATAGACAAAAATAAAACAGAAGATATCATAACTGTAGGTTTTATATCAATTGTAATAATATTATTCCTATTAATTCAGATAACTGGTGCTATTTAGGGAAAAATCTTTTATATAATTAGAAAAACTTATAAATACTTCTTTTCTATAAAATAACGTGAGACAAATGGTTGATGATATTTTAGAATCAAAAAAACAGGTTAGTCGTATGTTCAAAGATGAAATAGATGAAACCTGTTTTTTTAATGACGAGGAATTAGCTGTTCATATTTATCATCGATTTAATATCTGTCGAGATACTCTTGAAGATATGCCTGCTTTTGATGCTCATATTAAGTCTATGTTCTGCCAGAAAAAAAAAGAATAAATTTCATTTAATATCTAATAAAAATACTTATCTGTTAACAATGTTATATAAAAATATGTGATTAAAAAAACACATCTTATGTATAAGCCTAGTTAAGTTATAAATCTTTTGACGAAATACATATAAAATAGTTATATATATCCACGAAAAAGGGTGGTTTTTATGTCAGATATACCAAGATTATATTCACAAAGAGCGGGCAAGATGAGAAAGTCTGTTATCAGGGAACTACTTAAAGTTACTCAAGAACCTGAAATTATTTCATTTGCAGGAGGCCTTCCAAATCCTAAATCTTTTCCAATCGAAGATTTACAAGGTGTTGTACAGCATGTCCTTGGATCTAAAGGCAAGTCTGCTTTACAATATGGTACTACTCAGGGTTTACATGAGCTACGTGAGTTTATCGCTGAGAGAAGTAGAAAAGAAGGTATGGATGTAACCGAGGAAAATGTTATTATAACTAGTGGTTCTCAACAAGCTTTAGATACTATTGGTAAAGTCTTTTTAAATCCTGGTGATACAGCATTTGTTGGTCTTCCAACATATCTAGGTGGCATTAATGCTTTTAGAAGTTACGAGAGCAACCTTGAAGGTATACCACTTGATAAAGATGGTATGAATATTGATGTTTTAGAGGAGAAAATTAAAGAATTTCTAAAGGATGATATTACACCAAAATTTATCTATACAGTTCCTACTTTTCAGAATCCTGCAGGGGTTGTGATGCCTGAGTCTCGCAGGAAAAAAATTATAGATTTAGCAAATGAATATGATCTGGTTATAATTGAAGATGATCCTTATGGTAACCTTCGTTTTGACATTGACCATGTGAAGCCTATAAAAGCATTTGATGATGAGGGACGGGTTATATATCTTTCAACCTTTTCAAAAATTTTATCTCCTGGTTTTAGACTTGCTTGGACTATTGCCTCACCTGAGCTTACCCGCAAGATGGTTATTTGTAAACAAGCATTGGATCTTTGCACAAATACATTTACACAGTATATTGCAAGTGAGTTTATGAGACGGGGTTCGTTGGATTTACATATTATGAAGATCTGTGAGATGTACAAGCCTAAACGTGATGCGATGATGAAAGCTATGAAAGAGTATTTCCCAGATGGATACATCTGTCATAAACCTAAGGGTGGTATGTTTGCATGGGTTACACTGCCAAAGGGTATTGATACTGAGACAATGTTTCTTGATTCAATAAAAGAAAATGTTGCATATGTTCATGGTAAAGCATTCCATGTGGACGGTGGCGGTGAACGCTCTATGAGACTTAATTTTTCTTATTCGTCTAGTAAACAAATTGATGAAGGTATGCAAAGACTTGGAAAAGTTATTAAACGTAAACTTAAAGACTTAGAAGAAGTTGTATGTTGATATATGCACTCATCATTTGTTAAAAATTTTTTTTTAATTCCTTTAGTTTTATTTTTTGTTATTTTTAGTGGTTGTATTTTCGGTGATTTTTTAAATCCTTCGGATGAAACAGATTTTTCATTAAATAATATAACCTTTTTTGATAATGAAGGTTTTCCAGGGGTAAATATTAGTTTTAGTTGTTCTGATAAGATATTTGTTGAAGTTTATAATCCCTCAAATGAACTGGTAGATACTGATTTTTTTTATCAGAACAATAATTTTGGTGTTTTAGATCTAGGAGGCTATAGGCAAACATTGGAGAGCGGAAATTATAACTTAAAGATTTTAGATAGGGATGGAAAAAGATTAAAAACTGAGAGTTTATCATTGAACCAGCCTGTTCTGAGTATTCTTTCATGTGATCAGAAATGGATTAAAACAAATGAGGGGCAAAATAACTATATTCTTATCGGTTTTGAATTGTTGGTTAAAAATATTGGGCAGGTACCGGTATATCCTTATGAGTTAGTTGTAGACTATGACTCTAGGAGTTTTAAAGGTGTATTTATGCCTTCAGTAATTAATGCTGCAGAGATAGAAAGCATTTATTGTTATGTTTATGAGACAGATCTTATTGACGATGCATCTTTTTCACTTTTGATTAATGATTTTTATGGCGATAACATTGTTTCTGAAAGTTTTAACTTTGATATTGTAGATAATGTATTAACTAAAGATTTTAACTGGAGATACAAAAATGTTTTTTTTGATATTGAAGTGTCAGATGTTGATTTTTTAAAGAATTATTATCAGAATAAGCAAAGAATCATTGATGAAGATTATCGTTTGTATATCTATGATGTTTATGATGACATTTATATTGAACATTTATCTGAAAGTTTACTTGAAGTTTGTCCTTATAGCAGTGATGTTGACACGATAAATTTTGTTGCATCTTTTGTTCAGAATCTTGAGTATAAAAAGGATAGTGATACAGATGACTCTTATGAATATCCTCGTTATCCTGTTGAGACTTTGTTTAATGGAATGGATGGCGGTGGTGATTGTGAAGATAAAGCGATTTTAACTGCTAGTATTCTTGATTATTTAGGATATGATGTTGCTCTTATAAGAATACCTGATCATATGGCTGTGGGAGTGGGTTTAACTGCAACTGCTATACCTGATAAAGATTTTTATGTAGATGATTATTATTATCTTGAGACTACTACACCTAATCATATGTGTGGTACTATCCCAGAGGGTGATCAATATGATAGTCCTTCTGAGTTAGACGTTTTTGCTGTTGATGATGAAGCTTTGTTGATTCATGATTGGAAAAATAACAGTCTTACAACTTATTCTAGTTCTACTGATGGTGATTTTGTTAAAGTTGAGCTTGTAGTGGAGAATCTTGGCCCGAGTAGAGCAAGTAATGTGTTTTTAAATGCAATATTTGTTGATGAAAATGAAAATATTGTTAAAAGTGAAACTGTTGAAATTGATTGGATTGATGGTTTTATGAAGAAATCTAGGGACATAACTGTAGATATTCCAGAGGGTGTAAAAACAAAGTTTATAACGAGAGTTATTTACAATGGTCAAATCGTTGATGAAAATGAAGCTGATAATTATATATAGATTTTAAAAAATGTTTAGGTAAAGTTTATTAATCTGTTTTTATATGATGTTGGAATTGTATATATTGGGTGTAGGTGGACGGCTAACGGCGGTTATCGCTGAGGAAAGTCCCCTCTCATTCTGGACCAGGAAACCATAAATGGTAAGGGTGAGAATCCTTATAGAGACGCAGAAACGACACAGCTTTAGAATAATGCGATGATTCATTTGATGATGAGGTCTTCTAAAGATTTGATGAAACGTGTCAATCTAACCCTGGAGCAAGTCCAAACAGCAGGATCAGTTGTCCAGACTGCCTGCAGGTGGGACGCATAGTAGAATGCCGTTTAAAACAGAAAGGGGCTTACGGCCTACACCCAAC
>CAZOBL010000064.1:0-11387 GCA_964578185.1 uncultured Thermoplasmatales archaeon | reverse complement strand
CTGTATTAGATAATGATACTTGTAATGTTTTTTTAAGTGTTGAAGTTTCACATAATTCAACAGTTTTTTATGTAAATTCTTTTAATCAAACATCAAAAGTTTATGCTTTTAGATGGTGGTTTACAACTGATTTTTCATGGCCTAAAGGAGAGTATAAGGTAATTTCTACTATTTTAGATAATATTACAGGACGAAAGGATACTGACTCAACACATTTTACTTTGATGTAGTTTTTTTTGGTTTTTTCCTATTTTGACATTTTTACACGATATGTTTATATATTGTTAAATATAGAGTATATCTCGAGGTTTACAATTTAAGGTGAGGAAAAATGAGATTAAGAAAACTATTAGATAAAAGAAATAAAACGATGATAATGTGTTTTAGTGTTTTCATCGTAGCGCTTTTTGTAGGCACTGCAATTAACCCTGCAGTTGCAGACACAACATCTATTTCATCAGATGATCTTGAGGAATATTATCAGGATGTTACAGATGAGGAAAAAAATTCTGGTGAAGAACTGGATATTGATATTAAAATGATTGAAGAAGAATTATCTGCCAGTTCAGACACAGACACTTCTTCTAGCTCAGTAATGACTTCTGAAACTGATATAACAGAAGAAGAAGCTGAAAGACTTGCAGAAGAATATTTGGATTCAAGTTCAGATTCTGAAATTTCTACAGCAGATCAATCAAGTGATTCTTCATGTGCTTTATGTGGAATTTTATCCTCACGTGAAGAAAAAGAAGGGGCAGAGCCGCTTTTTTCTGATGCTGAGGGAGAACAATCTGCTCATATAAGTAGTTCATTAGATTCTAGGGAGGAACTAGAATTATCAAATGAAGAATCTGCTTGTGAATGTAAGGAAGGAGAAGTTTCAGTCTCAATAAATTACTATGGTCAAGAAATTGATTTATGTATTCGACCATGTGATGTCAAATATTTTTCATTAATTCAAAATTTTGCAGGCAATCTAGAATCAGTTGGAAATATTGAAGATCTTGGAAATGTTGGTTCATCTAGTAATAATGAAATAACTTTAACTTATGGCGATGTAATAAAAAAATTATCTGAAAAACAAATAGAAAAGATGACCGATGATTTTAACAGCTTGATGGATCAAAAATTTTCTGGAAGTAACAGTGATGATGTATATGAATTAACGGAAGATGATTGGGGATATCTTGCAGGGCAAGAAGACGATGATTCTGAATTATCTGGTTTTTATAATGATATGAGTTATATGCAAAGAGAAGAAAATAATGAAGATCCAGATACGGGAGCATTAGATGACGAGGATAATGTTAATTTTGAAATTGAATCTGTAGATATTTCATATGATGGTAGTTTTACACGTTTTGATGTTAAAGGTAAAAAATCTGGAGGAACACAACCCGGATATACTCCAGATTTGAGCTTAAAGATTAATGGAAATAAAATTTATGGACCAGCAACTCTTTTATTCATGGGGGATCAAGAATACGCTTCATTTGAATTGTCTTATTATGGCGAGTTAGATCAAAATACAGATAAAGTAGTAATAAAGATTGATGCGGGGAATCGTTATTCTGAAACTAACGAAAAAGACAATTACTGGAAACTCAACGAAGATGATGATGACGATGATGATGACGATGATGATGATCCTGATGGAGGAGATGAACTTGAACTAATAATTACACCTCAAAATGTTGTAGCAGGAGATAGTTTCGATGTAAAAGTAAAAAATTCTATGGGAGTAAGAACATTTGCAGATGTTACATTTAATGACGAATGCCAGCAAGATGTATGGAAAGCAACATTTGATACCGATGGTTTGGTTGTTGGTGAAGAATATGAGGTCTATGCAGAAGCTACATTTACTGATAAAACTGGTTCATCAAAAGTGTATATTATTGATAGCGAAGAGGATCCAGACCCTGATCCAGATGATGATCCAGATAACGGTGATGATCCTATGTGTGAAAATTGTAATGATCTTGCACTTGTGATGAGTTATGACATTATTTACAGAGCTATTCTTAGATTACCCGAAAAATATTCCGAGGGTTTCTCATTAGAGCAATTTAAAATAATGGCAGAGGAACATCCAGTAATTACTGCAGGAGCAATTGTTGCAGCAGTTGGTATAAATTCATTAGGATGGGCTTTTGATCCAATAACTTCAAAGCTTAGAGATGATGAAGATGTAACATGGTTAGATGTTTATAAAACGGCAGCTAGATTAACTATACTTAATATCCTTGTAATTCAAGTTCCAAAAGCAATTGCAGTATTGGCCGGCAAAGCTATAGACCTTGGTTTAACAACTCTTGGTGGTTTTGTTGATTGGATTAAAGATTTGAACAGTGGAGCTACAAAATATCTTGCATGGACAACAGAAGCTTTTTTGATTATTTCATTAATTAAGTCAATTCCAGGCATGTCAGAAGCAATATCCAGAGTGGTATCATTTTTAGATCAATCACTGAATGGTTTATGTGCAGAACTTGGTGAAAAATTATTATGTACCGGTGACGGGGAATCTTCTGCTCTACCTTCAGCAGTTGGAGGATTAGGAATGCCTTATTCAAGTCAGTTAGTATCATATGAAGGAGCATTCGAACAAGGATATACACAGGGTTTTAACGCAGCAGCAGCACAATACGGCGGAGCAGCTATGAGTTCTAGTAGCGCAACAGCATCTTCAAGTTCTACTAGCAGCACAACATCAAGTTCAACAGACACATCAAATACTAACGATGCATCAGATACAACAGATACATCTGACACATCAGATACAACTGAAAATACAAATGAAGGTAGCCAAACAACCGGAACTACAAATATTGATGAAGGTGAAACAGGTACAACTGATCCAGATGATATTGATGATGATGGAGATGGATATACAGAAAACCAAGGTGACGACGACGATAACGATGATGAAATATATCCAGGAGCCTATGAAAAATTAGATGGGAAAAATAATGATTGTGATGTACTAACTGATGAATTAGATTTTGAAATAACTCTTAGTAAAAATACAGTAAAAAGAGGTAACTCTTTCACAGCTACAGTAACATATGACGGTCAGCCAGTAGAAGGCGCAGAAGTAACATTCCATAAAAATATCGATACAACAAAAACAACAGGCTCCTCAGGAAGTGTAACATTTAGTGTTCCGGTTTTATGCCCCCTAGGTACACACATGGTAAGTGCTTCAATTTATTCAAAATATGAATCCACTTCAATAGAAGTAATTAGAATGTGGTAAAAGAGATAAATTAATATCTCATTTTTCTTTTTTTTATAAAAAAACTTTTAACACTTAAATAATTTCTTTTTTTGGATTCTATGCGTATATCTGTATTTTTAAGAGTTCTATGTATCGCTCTAATATTGTTATTTATTATCAGTGTTATAAACTTTTATACTCTAAGTTATAAAAAAATATCATTAAATCAAAAAAAAGTTTTAACAAAAGAAGATATGCAAAAAATAGAGGATACATTAAATTTAAGAAATTTTACATATACGAATATATCCAACAAAAACAAAATCCTGCAAACCCATAACAAATATCACCTTCGTAATCCTTCTTTTAACCAGACTCTTGCTTTCATGCAAGATGATGATACAGATAATAAAAATTATTCTTATTGGTCTTTTAACTGTGCTCATTTTTCAAGAGATGTTAACAATAATTCTGAGCAACAAGGTTTGATATGTGGTTTTGTATTAATTGAAACATCGGATGCCCCTCATGCTTTAGTTGTGTTTAATACCACAGATGAAGGATTGGTTTTTTTTGAGCCACAGACTGATGAAATTGTAAACTTAGAAATTGGAAAAAAATATTGGTCTGAATGTTTGGGATATTCAGAAGGAAATATTTCATCTGATTTTATCGTTGAAAAAATAACTATTTACTGGTGAAAAAAAGTTATGAACAAGTCAAATATAAAAAAGATAATTGCTCTTCTTACAATCATCCTAATAGTTAGTATTTTTTATAATTATATCATAATTGAGGAGACAAAAGATTTAGAAGAAAAAGTAGATGAATTAATCTATAAAAAAGATATTCTAACAACATATAAGAGTTTAACTTCAGGGAATAGTACAGTACTTCATGATCCACTTGAAGAGAAAGTATTATCTTTTATTGAAAACGATACCTCCGAAAATTTAACTGATACGATTAAAAATGCAAAAAACAGTGGTATTCGTTGTGCACTCGTGCATATTATTTTAAATAAGGCTACTACAAAGTTTGAACTCATAGCCTTTGATACTGTTGATAAAGGTATGCTATATTTTGAGCATGATACTGATTATATTGTTTATCCCCGTATTGCTAGAAGTTATGTATCATGTGTGTATAATGATGAAGGTGAGCATCCATATTATAAGACTTTTGATGATATAATAATTGATATAATTACGATTTGGTAAAAAAAATTATAATAACAACTTTTTTATGAAGATGTCTTTTTCTTGATTTCAGCGATTAAACATGCGTATAGCGGTTTTGTTAAAAGATAGATGTAAACCTAAAAACTGTAGTAAAGAATGCATTAAATTCTGCCCTAGGGTACGTGCTGGCGATGAAACAATAGTTATGGGTGAGAATGGTAAACCTGTGATATCTGAGGAGTTATGCGTTGGATGTGGCATTTGTGTACACAAGTGTCCTTTTGAAGCTATAAAAATTATTGGTCTAGCTGAAGAGCTGGAAACAGACTTGATACATCAGTATGGTAAAAACGGTTTTCGTCTATTTAGACTGCCAGTCCCCAAAAAGGGTATTTGTACAGGAATTCTTGGTAAAAATGGTATAGGTAAAAGTACTGCCCTGAAGATTTTATCAGGTCAACTCACACCTAACCTTGGTGATCTTGATAAAAAACCTGTTTGGGATGATATAGTAGATTATTACGCTGGAACTGAGCTATATGAACATTTCATGCAGATCAAAAAAGGCAATATTTCAGCGGTTGTAAAACCTCAGTATGTAGACAAGTTACCTGATGTAATGAAAGGTAAAATAGAAAATGTGTTAAGAAACGCAGATAACCAAGATAGCTTTGATGAAATAGTTGAAAAATTTGAACTGGAAAGCATCTTAGATAAAAAAATAGAAGAAAAAGAAATCTCAGGCGGTGAACTACAGCTTGTAGCAATTGCCGCGGCATTAATCAAAGACGTGGATTTATATTTCTTTGACGAACCCTCAAGCTACCTAGATATACATCAGCGTCTAAAAGTAGCACGTATCATTAAAAAACTAGCTGAGACAAAAAAAGTCATGGTAGTCGAACATGACCTTGCAGTCCTAGATTTTTTATGTGAACAAGTCCATCTACTCTATGGTGAAGAAGGAGGATACGGGGTTGTCACCCATCCAAAAGGCGTCAGACATGCAATAAACACATATCTCTCAGGTTATCTAAAAGAAGAAAACATACGTTTCGGTGAAAAAATCGAGTTTTTCGCACATCCACCAAAACAAAGACAACAGATGAGCATACTCGTAAGTTATAACAACCTACAAAAAAAGTTTGATGAATTCACACTAAACGTTTCAAAAGGAATAGTGAGAACCGGTGAAATAATAGGGATAGTAGGACCAAACGCGATTGGTAAAACAACTTTTGTAAAAATGCTAGCGGGAGTAATAAAACCAAGTGAAGGCAAACTAGATTTCAATGTAAAAGTAAGCTATAAACCACAATATATCACACCAAGCTTTGATGGAACCGTACGTGATTTCTTTGAAACAAACGCTCAGCAAATATTTACATCCTCGTTTTTTAAAGCAGAACTCTTCGAGCCATTAAACCTAAAATACTTACTAGACAAAAACATCAACTCCCTATCAGGTGGAGAACTTCAAAGAGTAGCAACAGCAAACGCTCTCGTACAAGAGGCAGATATATACCTCATAGATGAACCATCAGCTTATCTTGACAGTGAACAACGTATGAAAACCTCACGTACGATACGCCGTTTAATAGAAAAAACAGGTAAAAGCGCTATGATAATCGACCATGACGTATACTTTATAGATATGATAAGTGATGCGTTAATAGTATTCGACGGGCAGCCAGGTGAACAAGGTAAAGCCCAAGGACCCTTCAGCCTTCATGAAGGAATGAACCGTTTTTTAAAAGATGTGGATATAACCTTCCGCCGTGATGAAGACACCAAAAGACCACGTGTAAACAAACCTGAAAGCTATATGGATAGAAAACAGAGAACAGAAGGGGAATACTATTATAGTCTATAAACAAAATATAGTTATAATATGTGCTTAAAAAGAATAAAAAAATATTTTTCCGATATTGATAAAAAAGACAAAATTCAGACTAAAGAAATGGAAAAATCAATAGAGAGAAGTAAAGACATATCAGAGGCTTATCTTCAAGGTGGAAAAGCCATAGGTGAATTAGCGAAACCAAAAAACAAAGATAAGAAAAAAACAAAATAACTACAAAAACCGTTATGACTTGCAAAAAATATGAGGGATTTCTATTAAACGATGCAAAAATTGCTTAATTTACGAATCTTTTCCAAATATTGAATTAAATGAAAAAGGAATTTGCAATTATTGCACTCAAGAACAAAAGTCTACAGAAGAAAATATTAAAATAAATAAGGGAAAAATTCTACAAGAATTCGAAGAATATATCCAAAAAATCAAGGGCAAATATGAATATGATTGCGTCCTTTTATACAGCGGAGGTAAAGATAGTTCATATCTGCTTCATTTATTAACAAATAATTATGATTTAAACGTATTATCTGTTAATGTAGATACAGGTATGGAGCCAACGGTTACCAGAAAGAATATAGAAAGATGCGCAAAAATTTTTGACAATGATATCATCAGTATCAAACCAGATAACAGATTACTAAAAAAAATATACCGGCATATGATATTAAACCCCGAAAATAAAGATTATACTAGAAGTGTTTGCAGGGTTTGTCAGACATTAATTAAAAGTGCCGGTCTCAATATAGCAGCAGATAAACATATCCCTCTAGTTTTAAGTGCTTACTCACCAGATCAATGTAGAGGTGCTGAAATGCCCAGAGAAGAACTAATACATGATTGGATTCCTAAGATTCTTAGATCTAAATACTTTAGTCAGAAGGATCGAAGTTATTTCTGGGATCCAAAGAGATACAATTATATCCCTAGATTTATGCATCCTCTCATATTTATGAATTATCCTAAAACAAAGGATATAATAAAAATACTTGACAGGATTGGTCTTAATAGTAAAAAAAAATTTAACCCTCTATCCACAAACTGTCATATTATGTGGCTATTGATCTATTTAGATATATACTTCAATGACCACAATGTATATATCAAATATTTATGCAATCAGATTAGACTTAAAAAGACGAGTCGTATAAAATATTTTTTTCTTTTACCAATTGGATATTGGTTTTTAAAACATAGATTATTTAAAAGAAGAGAAATAAACAAGGCATTAAAATATATTGACCTTACATTGGATGATATCATTAATAATCAAACATGAAAACTTCTTTATAAAAAATATCAAAATAGTTTTAAACTAACACATTTTAATCTAGTCTGATTTATCATGCCAAGATCGGGGAGGCTAAGAAATTTCATTAGAGAGTACCGACGATCAGATAGACTAAAAAAACTATCTTTTATGCCACCCATCTTCATTTTAATTGTTGAGTTGATATTACTTTTACATGCATTAACCATAAACCATCCGGATATAATGGTGGTAGAGCTAACATCTGTTTTACTCTTTATATCAATATTTGAAATGATATTGGTTAGTATAGAGATGCATGACCATTATCAAACAAACAATTTAGATAGAGTTTTAACCATTAAAATAGATGATTTTATAATGGGTAGAAAAAGAGAAAAAAACGTTAAAACTTTAGTTGAAGAATTTATAAATCAAAACCCAAAATATAAAAAACATAGAAATAAAATATATCATATATGCTGTCAAGTAATGCAGACACATGAAGAAGAAGCAATGGAAAAAGAATTAGAAAGTAAACTCAAAAAATTCATAAAGAAAAGAAAACAAAGAAGTGTCGACGATTTACTCAAAGATTTTATAAAAAAATATCCGAAATATAGGAAATTTCGACAAAAAGTATACCAAAAAATCTGTACCATAAAAGGAGCACCTTTCAATAATAAATAGTTAACATAAATTCTCTATTTTAACATATTAATTTTATTATTTTGACATTTTTACAAGAAATATTTAAATAGTTTTATTGTTATAGTGTAACATGCTAACATTTGTGAGAGGAAAAGTGTATGTTATGCCAATGTAATAAATGTCTGAAAACCTTTAGGGTAAGCAAAAAGAAATGTCCAGAATGTGGAGAAAAACTAAAACAAATATAATCAAAAAATAGAAGGTAATAAAAATTTGATAAAAAAACAATAAAAGACAAACATAAAAAAATAGTTAAATCAATAAATCTCTCTTTTTCTCCATGCATTCAAGAAAACTTTTCTTAATTCTTCTTTATTTTCAGCCTTTAACCATTTTTCTTGAAAATCCACTTGTTCTGCAATTTGAGCCGCCCACATAAGACTATGCCAGTAGAAGTTTTTTTGATCCTCTGATGCAACTATTATAAAAAAACTATAAATTGGATCAATATCTTCTGAAACAATCAACCCTTTCTTTGTTCTAACTAGGACAATGTCAAGTTTCTCTCGTCCTTTAATTAAATGAGAAAAAATTCCCATACCTGGGTGTAACACAATATTAGAGTCATATTTTTTACTTTTTAACAAATTATAGAGCTTATTTTTATCTATATCTAATCTATCACTTAATTTCTTTGATAATAAATTTGATAATTTATCTGGATTAAGTAATTTATCTAAATCTACAATCTCGCATTTTTTTATCAATTTTTCAAAATATTGTTCATGTATCCTATCACGATCAATGAGAATCTCCCGTAATTCTTCATCTACTAAATAACCAGTTGATTTCTGACCAGTAATGCGTTCAACAATATGTAATAGAGAATACTCCCTCCAGATTTTATCACGTGCAAAAAACCAATACCATAGAAATCCTCCACAGATAAAAAATCCTACTATTGCAATTGAAATTAAACCCATTTGAAAAATTAACCAAATATATCCAACTATACCAGCAATCTGAACAACTGGATAAAACTTGGAAGTAAAACTTGGACGATAATTTCTAATTTTGCTTTCCCTCATCATAATTACAGATAAATTCACCAGAATATACAATAGAAGCACAAGGGTAGAAGCAATTTTAACTAACCCCTCAAGATCTAAAAAAAGAATAATACCAATCATAAAACCAGAGGTAAATAATATAGAAATTACAGGTGTTCCATTTTTAGATAGTCTGGAAAAAAAACCTGGTAGTAACTGATCCTTACTTAAAGCCAAAGGATAACGAGAAGAGGAAAGTATCCCTGCATTTGCAGTAGTAATAAAAGCCAGAACCGCAGCCACACCTAAAATAATTAAGCCTATATCCCCTGCAAAAACTTCAGCACCTTTTGATATAGGCATCAACGTACTGGTTAAGATAGTATGATCAAGAAGACCAACAGTAACAGATACCACAAGGATATATAATGCAGAAACTACAGCCCAAGCTAGAAACATCCCAAGTGGAATATTTCTTTTAGGTCTCTCAATTTCTTCTGCAACACTACAAACTTTGATAAGGCCCATGAAAGACACAAAAACAATACCTGCTGTTGCAAAAATCGAACTAAAACCGTAAGGGTTAAACGGTTGAAATCTTGAAGGTTCAATATAGAAAAACCCTACAATAATATATAAAACTAGAATACTAACCAGCCCTACAACTAAAAAAACCTGGGTTTTCCCAGCATGTTTAACACCAGATAAATTAATCGCAGTAAAAATTATACAAAACACTACTGCAATTAGTTTTAAATTAAAATCTGACAGACCCGGGTTAAAAAGTTGAACAAATGCACCTATTCCAATTAAAGCAAAAGCAGTTTTAGCACTTAATGCAAACCAAGAAGCAGTACCACCAATAGTTCCAAGTGCAGGACCCATACTTCTATCAATAAAAAAATAGTCACCACCACATTTTGGCATCGCTGTAGTAAGCTCAGATGCTGAAAGCAAAGTAGGCAACATTAAAAGGGTTGCAATAAAATAAGAAATTATTACTGATGCACCAGTCTGCTGATAGGCTATAGCAGGTAAAATAAAAAGCCCAGAGCTTATCATAGCCCCTGATGCTATTGCAAAAACCTCAAATAACCCTAATTCTTTCTTTAAACTCTTGGTTTCTTCACTACATTCCATAAATTTGAAAACCGCTATAATATAAATGTTATTAGTATATTTCTGAATTATTATCTTAGATTTTATAATTCTGTTGCAAAAAAAAAATTATTTTCAGACTATTAAATGATTTAATGCACCAAATATTATTGAGGCAAGAATTAAAGTTATAATCATAAATATTATGGATTGATTTATCGATATTTTTGAAATCTTAGCTCTAACAGAATCAATAACCGATGAAATACGTATAATGCAAAATAAAATAAGAAGTCCACCTGCAACAATAGCCCATTCTTTAAGAATATATATTGGTTGATTAAAGGAAACATTAAGTGTTGTAGTAAAGCTTGATAAATTGTATGATGCTGGAAGTATAAATTTATCCAACCATAAATGAGGCATAACCCCAATAAATAAACATAAAAATGCTAGAGCAATCATTGGTATCAGAAACAAAACTGGTGCTTCGTTATACCTAGTTTTAACATATTTTTTTTCAGGGTTTTTCAGAAAAGAATAATATATTATTTTTGAAAAACTTGCTACAGTTCCCATTGAAGCAAAAATAAGCATGGAATAAATAAAAGGATAACTGCTGACTGATTTTTCAATTAGTGTTTTACTTATAGATCCATTAAATGGTGTTATCCCAGATATTGCTAATACACCCGCAATATAAAGGATAAGAGTTAAAGGCATACTCATACCAATTCTATGTTCACGGATATCTTTTGTACCAGTTCTGTAAATAACCGCCCCTGCACATAAAAAAAGCAATGCTTTAAAAAAAGCATGATTAACTAAATGCGATATACTGCCAGCCATTCCAACAGTTGAGAATGCGCCAATTCCGACAACGATAAAACCAATTTGTGAAATTGTATGATTAGCAGTGATTTTTTTTATATCCCATTGTATTAAAGCATTAATAACTCCACCTACAGCCGTTATTGCACCTAAAAAAAGTATAACCTCTCTTAAATTTGGAATATCAAAACCAAATTGAGTTATTCTAAGAAAAAGATAAACACCTGCTTTAACAATAACACCTGAAAGC
>CAZOBL010000063.1:0-11428 GCA_964578185.1 uncultured Thermoplasmatales archaeon | reverse complement strand
CTAGTATAAATCAAAAAAACATTTAAATAATTTACGTAAAATAATATAAAAAAAGTATAATAAAAATTAAATAACCATGATGAAACAAAAAAATATCACAAATCAAGTATCCTAGCACCTAACTTGTCAATAGGGCACACAAAAACTTTCCCAATAGGTGAAAGAACTTTTATTAAATCATCTGTTTCACCCATAGCAAAAATAGAGTTCCCTAACATACACATACTAGATTTACCATAATCATCTGCAGCATCCATAGCTTTTAATAAATATGGTGTTGCAAGTCTTGTTTCTTCTGAAAAAAAACGTGAAAGTTTAAAGAAATTTTCAAAATGAGGTTTTTTGAGAATTTTTTTAAGGCATACTCTACCAATTTCATCAATCTTTTTTAATTTACTTTTATCATTTAATAACTTGCTTGTATCAAAGGAGTCTCCAACAACACACAAAACAAAATTTCCGTCACCAGGTATATGTTCAATAACACCCCATGGAGGAATACCTGGCGATTTACGGATTTCAAACCCTCCAAAATAGCTACCCATTACATCCCCAAGGCCAGTTCGAAGTTTTACCTCAGCAAAATGAGATGCTTTAAGAGCATCTGACTTTGAAATACTAGTTAACTTAGAAACAGCCAGACAAGTACTAAGTGCAGATGCAGCACTCATACCGAAACCTTGGCCGAAAGGCAAACCCAGACGTAGATTTACCCTTAATTGCAGTGAATTACTGCCAATCAAATATTTAAGAGCAAGATCTGCAACCGGCAATTCACATTTTTTATCATTAATAAAAAACTCAAAACTTTGATTTTTACTCTCTTCAATACAAACCTCAGATATCGCACCAAGTTGAACACTAAAACCGGCACCATAAGAACCTGTCCGAGCTAGGTCATCCGAGTAATAAGGAGCAAAAAAGCCTGAAATATGAGCGGGCGCAAAACCAACAGCTTTCATTAGAAACACAGCAACATCATGCAAATTAAAAATTTTTTTATTTATTTACAGACATCAAGAATTGCATCGGTCAAAACTTGTTTATCTGCTTTTTTATGATAAATCTCACCTTTATTATCAAAAATCCATATTTCGTTTTTATCACTTGAAAAACCTTTTATTGTATTACCAACAACAAAATCAACATTGTAATTTTTTAAAATATTCATAGAATTATTTTTAATTTTACTTTTTTTATCTTCAACTTTGAAGGCTACTATCTTACTTTTTTTAGCTTTTTTTCGTAGATGAGGTAAAAATTTCTTAGTTTTTTCAAAGTTAATATTAAGGTTTTGTTTACCAGAAGGAATTTTACCCTTACATTTTACTGGTTTATAGTCAGAAAGTGCAGCACATACAAAAATTAAATTATAAGAATTAAAATTCTTAGATTTATACATCAAACTAAAAAGATCTTCAATAGTTTTAAATTCCTGGCGATTACTAGCAAAAACAGGTGGCGCTGCATGCATTCTTCCATACCATAGATCTACTTGAGCTCCTCTATAAAACGCATTTTTACAAAGCCATAAAGTTGTTTTACCACTGCTTTTATTTGTCAAAAAACGTATGTCATCAACAAACTCTGATGTTGCCCCACCTATAACTAAGATTTTCTTGTTTTTTAAATCATTTTTACCTAGTTTTCTAAAGATATAATCTGATATTACAGATATATCAGGCATTTTTGCTTTATTTTTTGTTATTTTAGGTTTAATAAATTCAATACCGTTTTTTTCACATAGCTTGATATTTTTTTGAACGATTTTATGATCGAACATAGATATATGCATAGCTGGAACTATGATTATTGGCACTCCAGATCCAATAGCCGTTGTTGCAAAAGTTGTAACAGATGAATCATCAATTCCATGTGCAATTTTTGATATAGTATTTGCAGTACAAGGAGAAATCAACAATAAATGCACTTTATCTTCAACTCTACCACAGTATTTTACATGTTCAGTTTCCCCTGAGAGTTCAACAATAGGCTTGTGACCTGTTGCAAACCATAATGAATCGGGATGAATTATTTTTGTAGCAGATTTTGTCATAACAGGAATTACATTTGCACCATTACGAATCAATTCTCTTGCTAGTTTTATAGTTTCAACAGCAGCAATGCTACCTGTTAGTGCTAAAACAATATTTTTACCTGATAGAAGAGCGGATTTACTCCCCCTAATATCATCTGCTGGATGCATAGTTATAAAATGAAAAAAAGAAAAGGGGCAAATAAATCTTTTTATCTTACTACCATAACAGAACTACTTGCATGACGAACAACTTTATCAGTAACACTTCCAAGAAGGAACCTTCCCTCTTTTCCATATCCTTTATAGCCTACGACTATAATATCAGCTTGAATTTTTTTTGCAGTCATTAAAATCTCATCTGCAGGATCGCCTGACTCTACGGCTATATCTGCTTTTGAAACACTGTCTTCAATATCTTTTGTAATTTTCGTAAGTGATTCAACAGCTTTATCTTTAAAACTACCTGATTTTACAACAGAACTCAAATCAATCGTTGGAAGGAGCATTTTTGTAAAACTTGATTCTGCAAGTTCAGCAGGAATAACTGTAAGTAAAGTTATTTCGTCATCTTCATTTGCACATTTTAAACACATATCTACAGCTTTTATAGAAGCTTCAGATCCATCATAAGCTACAAGCATTTTTTTCATGGTTATATCAACTACAAATAGAATAGAATAAAAAACAAATCTAAAAAGATTTCGACAACATCTGCAACTGCATAACTACCTACACAAATAAGATAGAAGCTCAGATAGAGGTATTCCCTTTTCCCAGCGCATAACAAAATTTCCTGATTTACTCACATCTAGTTTTGGAATTCTTCTATGTAAAACTTTCGCTATACCATTTAACCCATCCATTTCAAATGTAAAAAAACGCCAGGAATCTCCACGATAACCCTTCAAGCGAAACGCATAGACTGGAAGTGTTTTTGTTTTTTCACAAACATTTAACATGTTTTCTGCTTGTTTCTGTAGTTTACCCCCCACACTACTAAAATGAAGAGTATTTTCGACACTACTTTTCACTTCAGCAAGAAAAGAAATATCACCACGAACCGCTACTAAATCAACTCCTAATGAACCCGCTGCACGGACAACAGCAAAAGGTTTCTCAAAAATTTTTGAATAGTTATCCTTTTCAATAATAGAACAAGTCTTAGTTGCTTTGAGAATAGTTTTTTCCTCTCCTTCTAAAATTCCTCGGAGTTCACGTTCATATTGACTGAAACTCATGTAGAAATAAATAAAGCAAGCGAAAGATTTTAATGTTTTGCATGGTTTATTTAAAGTATAAAAATTTCAAATAAAAGGGAGGACAAAATAGGTTATGTCAAATAGAGAAGTATTAGTCAAGGAAGCAATGAAGACAAATCTTGCTATAGTAACGCCTCAACTAACAGTTATAGAAGCAGCAAAAATAATGAAAAAAAGAAAAATAGGAAATGTTTTAGTTGTAAAAAACAACCAGCCTATTGGTATTTTAACTGAGAGCGACATACTAAGAAAAATTGTAGCAGAGGGTAAAAACCCAAGTAAAACTAAAATAATGGATGTAATGAGCACACCTGTTTTGATAACAGATCCTTATATCTCGATTGAGGATGCCATGAAAAAAATGGCCAAATGCAATGTTAGAAGATTACCAGTTACAGAAAATGGTAAGCTTATTGGAATAATAACTCAAAGAGATATATCTAGAATTTCACCAATACTGCATGAGATATCTCAAGAGTGGCATGATATAACAAATAGAGATGAGACATTTTATAAAAAACAAGTTTTCTCAGGGATATGTGAAGATTGCAATACTCTTTCTTCAAAATTGAAAAATGTAGATGGAAGACTTTTATGTGAGGATTGTATTGACGCACTACAATATGAATAATTTATTCAAAAAAATACTAAGATAAATTTTTTCAAAAATATCAATGAAGAAAATATTAAGGGAGGAGAAATAAAAAATGAAAGTTAAAGACATAATGACAAAAGATGTAATTTATGTAGACAAAGATGTGGATTTAAAACATGTAATGGATTTAATGGAAAAACATGAGATAACAAAAATCCCTGTTGTGGAAGACAAAAAATTAATTGGTGTTATAACTGATAATATAATAGCATATAAACTAGGTTCAATTAGAAAAAAAGGAGTGCCTGCATCAAGACTTCATGCATCAAGTGTTACCGATAAAGAATTCGAAACAGTAGATCCTGATACCAAAGTTGAAGACATAATTAAAACTGTGGGAGTTCCAGGTCCAACAATGCTTAATGTTACAAAAAATAATGATTTAGAAGGAGTTATTACCAAAGCTGATTTATTACATATGGTAGAAAGCAAAGAAAATATAAAAACGATTATGAAGACAGATATCCAAACAGTATACCCCGATGATAGAGTGGTTCATGCTAGAAGAATAATGATAGATAACGACATAGGACGTCTTCCAGTAACACAGAAAGGTGAACTTGTTGGCATTGTATCAGATATAGATATAGCATTTGCATTTGCTGATCTAAAACGTAATGTACCCTTGGGCAAACAAAAACACCGTTTAGATAAACTTTTAGTTGAAGATACGATGAAAACACCTGTAATTTATACAACGACAGATACAAATATTAAAAAAGCTGCTAGTATAATGCTTGAAGAAAATATTGGAGCCCTACCAATTATAGAAAATGATAAGTTAATCGGAATAGTCACAAGGACTGATCTTTTAAAAACTCTTTAGCTTTTTAAAAGCCTTTAAGTAATCAGAAATTATTCTTATAAAATAATTATGAAGAGGAGTAATGTACCGTCTGATAAAAAAGTTAAAGAAAATCTTAGAAAGGTTTTAGAAAAATATCGAACGGTACAATCACAGAATTTATTAAAAAAATATGTAGATAAACAACTCAATAAAAATAAAAAAATAAAAACTGGAGTAAGCCCAAAAAGATTAAGAGATATAGCTATTAACTCAAATTTTGTTAAACTAGAAATCCATTCACGTGAAGGAGATCCTAAAAAAACTTTAACTAAATGCCCGGTTTGTAAAAGTTATTTAAATAGAGTTAAAAATCTTACAATATGGGGCGGGAAAGTTACTATTGAGTTTCGCTGTGAAAACTGTGGTTACTGGACGGGAAAGAAAAAAAGGATTCCTACCAGGTATGTATTTCATTTGAAAAAGTAATTTTTATTTATTATTTTTTGTAACCACCTATGTTAAGACTTGGATCACCTATCAGTAGCCATTGTTGAACATTTTTTGCAATTATTGCATTATCATATAAAGCTGTATCATTCCAGTTTATTGTAAAATTTTGTACAAAGCCTGTGACTGTATTTTTCCAGCAATCTCCTAATATCTTAGTATCGCTTTTTTTGTATTCTTTAAAGAAATGTATATCTAGCCATTCGCAACCTCCGCGTTTACTGTCTACATCAGATGATTCATAGCTATAAGCCGTGGATGCAATTGTTGCGATGCTTCCCCCATTTGGATTTCTTACAAGATTCCAGCCCCAGCAACGTGGAGCACCAAAGGGAAGGGGTATAAAATTAAAAAAAGTTGGAGTTACAAGAAATGAACTCCTTAAACTTACGTTAAACATATTGTTAAAACAACCACTAGCAGATAAACAAACTGGTAGTTTATATCTATTGAAGAGTAAAAACATGTGTTTTAGTTCAAAATCTCCGATCCATTTTTTTGAATTATTAGGTGGATGTGTCGCCCAGGTATTTCCGCCACCATGGCCTGAGAAAAATACAAATCCGCAACCCTTGTTTATCGCTCTAACTATTGGAAACCAATGTAGATTACCAAGTGTACTCCATATTTTTACTGCTTGGAAATCAGTCATTATGTCAAGTGCTTGTTGAGTGTAATTCTCTCCATCTATATAATCGGTTTTTATTGGATATGTGTCACCAGCTACAACAACCATTTTTTTAAACCATGAATCATCAAAATCCATAGTTTCATATCTTATTATTTTGTCTACAACGATTTTTACATCTATTATATTTCGGCAAGGAAGCCTTCCAACAGCTATATCAGGTATTAAATGGGGTTTATCTTCGGCACTGCAGTTTTTTTGCCATTCCCCAAAAATTCCGTCATTATCGTCATCCCAGCTTGAAAAATTTCCATATTCGTCATATATATCTGCAAAATATAGATCTGTTAGAAAGTCCCCTTCAGGCCAATTTTCATGGCCTTTATAATCACGGATTAAATGTGAGTATCTTGGTGGTACCCACCATGTTTCAGTTTTGCCTTGATCTTTACGACCGCCTACAAGTAATACATAGGATATATTCCAGTTTTCAATGCAGTCTTTAATAAAATATTTTATTTTTTCAGCGTTATCGCTACCTTTCCAGAATTCTTTAATATATATGTCCTCGGTTGTAACAATCTTTGTGTCTATTCCAATATCATTTTTATGTTTCGCAAGGGGAGTTAAATATTTTGAGAATTCAGGTGCTGTTACAATTAGTAAATCATATTTTACATCTGCTGAATTTAAATTTTTGTTGATGTTTTGATTAACTGATTGGGATATTGCCGTTAAATTTACTGTGGAAAAATTAGCGAGCAGAACAATTGATATAAATGCCAATGATATAATAAGGAATTGTTTTTTGAACATTTTTATCATTATACAAATAT
Source organism: uncultured Thermoplasmatales archaeon (assembly GCA_964578185.1). GTDB lineage: Archaea > Thermoplasmatota > E2 > DHVEG-1 > DHVEG-1 > JAZKSG01. The sequence continues at coordinate 4,718 of CAZOBL010000063.1, read as the reverse complement.
AATGGTCATCATTTATATTATTTACCAGATATATCTTTCTAGAATAATACTAAGATATAAAAAACTGATCTTTTATTATCGACAAATTTAAATAAGCATTAATACATCTTATTTTGCACTTAACTTTGGATGTGGATGGGATGAATGTATACCGCCGGTTGTTACTATTAGGAGTATTATTAGTAGTTTTAAGTATGACTATGGCAACCCAGTATGCTACTACAAAAATTGGTTATGAGTTTAATATAGTTCATCCCAGTAACGCTGATATTAGATATATTGGTTCAGATAATTCAACAGATGGTATAAGGATTTTGAGAGTTGACGGTGACAATTCAAGTGGTCAACGTAATGTAAAATTGACGTTTGGTGGTAATTTTACTGAACGTCAAAATAAAACATATACTGCTGCTTTTGGAATTGTAAATGAGGAATCTTTTGCAATAAATATAACCCATATTAATGTATCTACTACGGATACCGATTATATGCAGATTTGGTTACATAGTGATCGTGATGCGCAAGCAGGTAGCGATGCCACTGGCAGTAGCGTATTGGTATGGGATAAGGGAACAAAAGGCTATAGTGCATCTAGTTGCGTATGGCAGCTTGCTGCAGGTGATCAGGATGCTTCATCTATGGATGGAGGGAACATTGCAACTCCATGGGATAGCACAGCAAATGTTAGATACAGTAATAGTAACACAGATGCAATAAATCAAACTGATGATTATGTATGGGTGCAGGTATCATTGGATATAGCAGATGGTGCAGCATCAGGTAGTTACTCTGGAACTATATGGGTTCATGTAGCTGCAACTACACATTAATTATTTTTTTGATATTTTGCAAAATATAATCTGATTGTAGTATTTTATAGCTCAATTATAGATATATCTTTTAAAAACACAAACTATATATATTTTGGTATATATGTATGTAAGCAATCATTAGGTGGGATTTTGCCTCTAACTAGAAAAACACGTCTTTCTGGTACAAGTATTGTTGTAACTATTCCTAGTCAAATAGCCGAGGCTTTTAACATTAATAGCGGTGATGAAGTTGAAATTGTACCCCTCAGCAATGGAGAAATCAAGATTAAAACAAAACAACATGATGGAGGGAGGCAATTGTGAGGAAAAAAATTGCCTTTATTGCAGTTGCTTGTGCGATTTTAATCATTCTTGGCGGTTTTAAAGACGTTGAGTTATTTGGAACGCAAAGAATTGAAAACAAATCAGATTATCTTTACTCGGTTGCATCATCCGACACGTGGTGGAATTGTAGTTGGCAGTATTGCAAAAAAATAGTAATTGATCATTCAAAAGTTACAGTAGATCAAACAGATTTTTCAGTTCTTTTAAAACGAGATTCTGATTCAGATCTTGCGGCTTACGCTCAATCAGATGGTGGAGATATTGTATTTGTTGATCAGTATAATAGTACCCAGTATAATCACGAAATTGAAAAATTTGATAGTGCGACAGGGGAGCTTGAAACCTGGGTTAAAATACCTAGTTTGTCTTCTACAAGTGATACAATACTCTATATGTATTATGGTAACTCTAACTGTGTAAATCAGGAAAATATATCTGGTACATGGGATTCAGGTTTTAAATTAGTACAACATCTTCAGGAAAACTCAGGTGTATTATATGACTCAACAAGTAATGATAACGATGGAACAAACAATGGGGGAGTATACAATAGCGCTTCTAAAATAAATGGAGGATATGATTTTGACGGATCAGATAATGTTACAATATCAGATGCTAGTAGTTTGGATATATCAGGTGCAATCACTCTTGAAGGATGGGTAAAGGATCCTCCTTGGTTTTCAAATACTTTCAAACCCAAAGTTGAAATTGTTGATAAAAGAGAGGAAATAATCAACATTAAGCCCGGATACGAGTTTGATGTAAACAGAACTCTTAAATCTAATAAAAAGACTGATGTGATTTTCGTTGCGCTACATAATCCTAGCATCAAGATAAAAGATATGAGTGTAGATGAAAATAATGTTCTTTTAAATAGTAATTTCGTTGGAAAAACCGAAGAGGCAATAGAAAAGGAAATTGAGAAAATTAGAGAGAAGCTTCCTGGAAAATTAAAAAATTTTTCTGTTATGACTTACTCTAATTATTTTACATTGGAAAATATCGAAAAAGTTGAAATGAAAATAAAAACAAATCAGAGTTTTTTAGGAAAAGCAGATATTAGTTATTTGCTGTTTTCAAAAGATAATGTATATGATTTTGAATCTACAACTCACGTCCGCGTTAAAAATAATAGTTTTTTAAATTCAAAAATCAGTCTTATTAATCTTATTATAAAGTCTGTAGCAGAAAAAAGACTGTTGTCAGAAGGAAATCCATTTAATTTTTTTGCAATTGAAAATGAAGAAACTAATGTCGATAATTTTTATACAAAGCAAATTATTGTTGCACCTGGAGTAAAATCAATCGGTGGAGGAAATATATTAGCATCTATACCTGAGACCAGATATAAAAATCAGATTAATCTAAATGTTACTAACAATAATATTAAATTAAGAAACACAAAATATTTTGATACAAATAGAAATGGTTTGTATGACAAGATATTTTTTGATGTATCTACAAATGAAATATCTGAGATTGATTTAGAAGTTGATTTCAATAAAGTTGAATATACAAATTCGTTATCCGATACTGTTGATAATGGTGATGGAACATATACTGCTATTATCTCTTCACGGCATCAAAATTATTTTGATGAAGAATCAAATAGTTATATGCCAGTTGATACAAATATCATAAATTCTAAATCTAATAAATACGTTTTTGAAAACACAAAAAATAACTATAATTCTTTTTTTGGTGAAAATGGAACTAACAACTTTCAGATCAATGATGTAAATATATCTTTGGTTTTCCTAGATGATGTTTTATCTGTAAAAAACCATGGTTGCGATATTACTAGTGAATACAATTCTTTGAATTATATTGACATATATGATAATATAGATGCCCGTTTCGATCTTTACAGTGACAGATTTATCGAAGGGTTTTTGGTTAAAAAACCTCTGGATTTTAATGAATTTAAAGAAAAATTAGTTGTTGATACATCTTGCAGATATGAGATGAATCAGGATGGAAGTATAAGTTTTTATAAAAAAAACTCTGATGATTTCCTTTTTAAATTCCCTGCGCCTGTGATGTGGGAAAATGATGATTTTTATGAGAAAAGTACTGATTTGTATTACTCTGTAGAACAAGAAGAGGATCATGTTTTTTATATTTCAAAAATAATTGATGAAGAGGGTAGGCGATGGCTGGAGGATAAACAACGTGATTACCCTGTGCTTATTGACGCTTCTACAGAGATTACTGCCGATGACACTGATGGATATATAACCCACAGTGGTTCCCCTTGGAGTAGTGTTCAAGGAGATACCTCAGGTTCAAGTGTAGATGATGACGATCAATATTATGCTAACAGTATAGGTGTTGCTGTATATACGTTTACTTATGGCATAACTAGGTCTTTTTTCCGTTTTGATACAGGAAGTAGTCTGCCTGATGATTGTACTATTAGTTCTGCTACTGTTTCAATATATGGTTATAGTAACGGTGGCGATAGTGCATGTATCCAGGAATCGACTTGGAGTAGTCTGGGTCTTTTAACAAGTGATTATGATGCTTTTACTGGTAATTATTTCGATACAATTAGTAGCTGGAGTTCCAGTAGTTATAATGATTTTAGTTTAAATTCAGCAGGTTTAGAAAAGATTAGTAAAACCGGCGATACAGAGTATTGTGTTCGTGAATATGATCATGATTATCGTGATTCTCAGCCTTCTTCTGATTATGTTAGCGGTTGTTATTTTGCCGATACTATGATAGACACAGCACCAAAGATAAATATTACTTATAGTACAAACACTGCACCAACAATTGAGGGTATATCTGTTGATGGAGTAGGTAATGGAAACCAATGGGATCAAGACGATGATGATATTCAAATAGACTATGCAGTTGCGGATTCTGATAATGACGAGCTTACATTATACTTTACTTACAAATATGGTGGAGCGCCATCCGATCCTTCAGAGAAAAATTATGATGCAATAATACCAAATGTAGACAAAAATAAATATGAAGCCAGTAATTTTGACTTAGACTGGCGTACAGATGGGCGATCTAATAATCATGCAAGTGGAACCAGTGCAAGTAACTGGGATGATACAACAAATGATGTATACATCAAAATGATAGCCTATGATGATACCGACTACTCAAGTACAAGTAGTGATAGCACTCTAACAGGCATAGATGGAACAAACGCGACAGGCAGTATAGATTCAATAAGTGATGGGGCAAACCCTAGTACAATTGAAGGCAGTGCATCAGATGCTACATCTGGTGTTGATAGTTGCGATATCACAATACATGACACTACAGATGATGATTATTGGACTGGCTCAGAGTGGGGTTCTGAAACCTGGCTTGACTGTACCGGTACAACAAGCTGGTCATATGATAGTAGTGGTGTCAGCTGGGATGGTGAGCATGATATTACTATAACTCTTAGAATTTATGATAATGCTGGAAATGTTGATAGTAGCGCTGATACAGAGTCATTTACCACTGAATCAACTAATTCAGCACCTGTAAATGACGGATGCCAATGTGACAATCTGGATGATACAGACAACCTGTATGCAAGAATGCGTAAAT
>CAZOBL010000062.1:6824-11572 GCA_964578185.1 uncultured Thermoplasmatales archaeon | reverse complement strand
AGCTTTAAATAGACTATACGGAGTGTACAGATACGGGTCAAGGAGAAAGAGCTTAGAGTTTACTATAACCAAAGAAGAGTTCCAAGATTTAATAAAATTAGACTGCTATTACTGTGGAAATGCTCCTAATACTAAAACTAAATATAAGGACTTAAACGGAAATATAGTATACAACGGATTAGATAGAGTTGATAATAAAATAGGGTACACAATAGACAACGTAGTGCCCTGCTGTTCTGAGTGCAACTACTTTAAAAAGGCAAAAACTCATGACGAGTTTATGAGACTCATAGAAAGAATTTATAAGCATGAAAAAAAGAAAATACAGTAGTAAAGAGATAGATTTGCTACAAAGACTTAAAAGAGAAAATTCTGTACTAAAGCGTCAAATTTCGAGACTGCGAAAACAACTAGAACGTCTTGACCTGGAGCAGTATCAGAACTTAAGAGAAATTGAAGATAAAAACAAAATAGAAGAACGCGAGTTAACTCTCAAACAACTTGAAGAGCAGTGGAAGTGTTACCAATGCGCAGAAGGTGTAATGAGACTTAAACTGTGGAACCGTCGGGACGGCCTAAAATACCAAAGAATGTGCGATGCTTGCGGTAACCGTACTAAAGTAAAACCGTATAAAGACGGAGTAAAGGGTGTAGAATGAAGATAACATGTATTTCCGACACACATGCCCAGCATGATAAGCTCCAACTTAAAGGTGGAGATCTACTACTTCACTCTGGAGATATCATGACTAGCGGTTTTGATATCAAAGAGGTGGAAGATTTTGCGAAGTGGTTTGCTAAACAGCCTTATAAACATAAAATACTTATTGCTGGAAACCATGATCGCATATTAGATGACGAGCACATGAAACGTTTAGGCTATTACTTGGAGGATAGAAACGAAGAGTATAGTAAAAAGCTATTTAAAGAACATGACATCGTTTACCTTAATGATGGCAGTGTTGTTATAGAAGGGTTAGTAATTCACGGAAGTCCTGTGCAGCCTTGGTTTTTTAATTGGGCATTCAACCGTGAGCGTGGTGAAGAAATCGACGAACATTGGCAAATGATACCAGATAACACGGACATCCTACTTACCCACGGTCCGCCTATGGGGGTAGGTGACCTAGTTAAAACTAGAGGATCTGTTAACAACGGAACGCGAGTAGGGTGTGATGATCTGAGAAGTAGACTTTTAGAGATTCAGCCTAAACTTCACATTTTCGGCCATATCCACGAAGGGTACGGAACAGACAACCTAGGAAATACTAAGTGTGTAAATGCTTCTGTGGTAGATCAACACTACAGACAAGTAAATGACCCGATAGAAGTGGAGTTGAATTAAATGCCTTTTTATAATTACAAATGTGTAGAATGTGATACCAAAAAAGTAGATCTTAAATCTATGGCAGAGTTTGATCCAGAAGAAACTCAAGAGTGCAAGGTTTGCGGTGGAGACATGGCCTATCAAGTCTCAGATAAACTAAACAGTACCGTGTATGAAACTAAAGATCATTACCGTGGAGTACAACTACCAAAGAATCAGGATAAAAACCTGAAAGAACGCATGCGTGAACATCACGATAAATACGAGCTAGAAGAAAAAATCGATAAACACGGCATGAAAGAAGCGATGAGGTCAGGGTGGCTAAAAAAAGTGAAAAAGATATAATATCCTTAGATTTGTCTACCAATACTGGATGGGCGCTATTTAAAGAGGGTTTGTTAACAGATTACGGAGTTGTTACCACGGATACCCCTCCAATAACCGAGCCAGACGAGACTTATCCAGCGTCGTGGGTGATGATGGCGTTAGATCTAGCTTATAAAATAGCAGACATATTAGAACAACATGACCCTTGTACCGTCATAATCGAAGAGACTAACAAGTCCAGCAGATTCACCTCAAGATATAGTCAAAAATGCTTAGAGTATTGTCATGCGTTCCTAAACTATGTGCTTATGACACAATACCCAGAAATGAATATTTGCTACGTGAATACGTCTGCGTGGCGTAAGGCAGTAGATTTACCAGGAGTTAAAAAGACACCTGAGTACCTTCAAGTCACAGGCCACTCTAAGACCGACTATAAATGGCAGGCTGTAGTATTGACTAATATATTATACAACACCGAGTTTAAGAAGAAAGACAACGATATTTGTGACGCCATCCTAATGGGACGAGCCTGGCTAGATAATAAGGTTTAAAATTCAGTAACTTACAATCGAAAGTTTTACTTGACAATATAAACCAAATACTGTATAATGGGGGTGTATGTCTGAAGAAGATAAAAAGCCTGAAAACATAGAGTTACCTAAGAATAACCTCCATGGTGTTCTTATGGCTGGTGACAAATGGCTTAGAGACCTAAACGTGCTGACTGACGTGCATCATAACAACATAATTACAAACATTTACATGAATTATGAAGAGGTGAAGCTAGCTGAGTATTTTGTTAATAGAGAAGCTAAAACCCTGGATTTATTGGTTCATGTAGATATAAACGCTTTTGTAAAGGGCGTTGACTACCTTAATAAGGTATTGAAATGGGTTCCCTCTAGACTGTTAAGTAAGAAAAAGGTAGAAGAGTTTTTGGATTACTTACCTTATATGGATTTTCCAAAGATAAAAGAGTCCAGACAAGCTTTGGAAGAGGGTTTAAAGGACTTAATAGCTCAGTACATTCCAAGTTACACAGTAACAGTCGAAATTCGACGATTTAAGGGGGAAAAATGAAATACCTAAGTTTATTCGCTATGTTTACAGTAAGTTCCGTAGCTTCCACAGGAGTGGAGTTATACCCCTGGAAACCTCTACATAAAGAATCAGAAATCGCATATGTAATATCCCGCATGGCTCCTCATGTTTCTAAGAAAAACGCAGATAAATATGATAAACTAATTAGAAAATACAGTGAGTTACATGAGCTGGATTGGAAAATTGTAGTGGCTATCTTATTTCAGGAGTCAAGATTTAAGGAAAACGCCGTGAACTGTGGCAGGTACGGGTGTAATGATTTCGGGATAGCTCAAATCAACTTCAGGAATATTAAAGCCTGGGGAATGGATTTTGGAAAGATATTTGATGCGGGGTATTCAATTAAACACGCAACAGCTTTTCTTGAACGACTCAAGAATCGACATAGCCACAAAGATCCTAAGTGGTTTGCTAGATATAACTCAGGGACTCCTCACTTAAAAAATAAATATTATAAACTATTGAGGAAACACTTAAATAGGATTGAAAGGATTTTAAATGAGCAAGAAGATCTTAAGTCAGGCGGAGAAGGAATCGATGTACTTAGATTACCGTCAAGGCCTTTCTTTAGTGGAGATAGCAGATAAGCACGGGTTGAATCCTAAAACTGTTTCAAGGGCTAAGAAAGCTGGTAACTGGGAATCTCGTAAAGAGCAAGACGCTTTAGAGACTAAACGAAAACATGCTGTGGCAAGTAAAAAGGAGCTATCTTTAGATATCTTCAACAACACCTTACACTTAGCGTATGACATGCTCTCAGAAATTAGAGACGCTGCCAAAGTAGAAGGCTACGGCAAAGTGCCTATTAAAACTATGGCCGATGTTGTTGATAAACTCTTAAGACTACAAGTCTACTTAAATAACGACGGTGTTGAAAAGAAGCAAGTGGAGACTCGTGAACATAAAATCGATTGGAACAATATGATTAAAGCTACGTTGGACGCTAAAAAGCAAGACCCTGAATTTGACGATCGAGAATTTGTACGTAAAGCAGTATCAAAAGCTTTTGGAAATGAAGATGAGTAAAAAATTAGGAATCTCCATCATAGACTTCTTTGAGCATCCAGCGATCTTAAATATCAAAACGCTGTCCCCTGTTCAAAAAGTCATGCTTAAAGCTATTGTTGGAGAAAAGCTAGATAATAAAACTCCCATAGAGTACACACACTCTTACGGAGTCTCTAATTTTGATAGTGAAGTTGAGTTGTTTTTACACTTCACTGGAAAAAAAGAATACAAGCCCAAAACTAGATATGCTGACGCTAGCTTATGCTGGGGAAGACGTTGCTTAGCTGGGGATACAGAAGTTCTAACCCCTACTGGACCTAGATTTATAAAGGATTTAAAGCCTGGAGATGAGATTTATGGTTATAACAAAGATGGCAGTGTCTCTACTACGTATGTAAAACAGGTTTTTAATAACGGAGAAAAAGAAGTAGTTGACATTACTAACAGTGGAGTGAAAATAGCTGCCTCTACGATGGACCATGTATGGCTAACTTCGTATTCTACAAATGGAGAACGGTATAAAAATTTAGATGAAAGAGCTTTAAAGGATTGTAGATTAAAAGATTTATGTATTGAAAGACGCCTTGTAGAGATACCATGCGGGGATGTGCATGAACCGCACGCCTATGCTCTAGGAGCTTTTTTAGGGGACGGGTGCGCTACTTGCGGCAAAGGTTCCAATAATTTATGGATATCCTCGATAGATAAAAAAATACCGTCCAAAGTAGCGGAGATTTTAGATGCAGAACTAGTAAAAAATTCTGGTTTAAATTATAATTGGTCTTTAAGAAAATCAAATATAAATTGCAATCATTACGACGATTGGTGTAGAGATCGACTTGCCCATGAGAAGGTAATAGATCCAAAAGTGATTCAAAGTTGGGACAGAGACAGTTGCCTAGCCTTTATGGCAGGATTATTAGATACGGATGGAAGCGTTTATGAACCTCTTGACAGCAAGAACATTATAGTTAGTTTTGGA
>CAZOBL010000062.1:0-6814 GCA_964578185.1 uncultured Thermoplasmatales archaeon | reverse complement strand
GACTTATTTTATAAACTATGGCAACACAAGCTCAAAATACATACAGATTCTAGAGATAAGTATGTTAACGGCCCTGTGTATTACGTATCCTCTAAAACTAATCTTTATAATAAAAGAGCTTTAAAAGAATTAGATAAACATCTAGTAACTCCTAGTAAAAAGTGGAAGCCTGAGTACGGGGATCTACCAGAGAGGCAATATAAAGAGACTCGTTTAGGGATCAAATTAGGAGAACCTTATAAAACTTATACCTACGATATTCATATTGCTAATGATACAAACCTATATCTTTTAGCTAACGAAGGGCTTATAACGCATAATAGCGGAAAATCGTCAACCATAGGTGCAGGACTAGCTTTGTACTTCGCCACCGAAAGATCTTATGAATACCTTCAGATGCTAGGAACCTCTCCATTTGCAACTATACCTATTATTTCTCCCACAAGAGAGCAAGCAAACGAGGTTTACTCAGCCATTAAAAACTTTATCTTAAAGTCACCTTACTTATTTAACCAGTATCTTGACGGTAAAATTGAAAGCTTCCAAGACATGTACAGTGAGGACGCTGTAGGTAAAGCTAATGCAATGACTGGCGCTCAGATTCGATTAAACAACAAAGTGGTAATCAAAACTTTAACCGCAGACGTAAGCCGTATTCGTGGTTTCGCAGCTCCGTTTTATATTCTGGATGAGTGTGCGTGGTTTGGAGCTGAATCCAACGACAACAAAAACACTGATAAAGCAATCGAAGAAGCGATCCAACCAGCTACTGCCCAATTCGGAGATTATGCGTTTGGGTTAAAGATTAGTTCTCCTAACGGAGAATCTGGGTTGATGTATGAGGCTAAACTTAAAGAAGAACACCCTCAAGTTCTACACTCACAAGTAGAAACATGGCACTGTAATCCTATAATCTCGAAAAGTTACTTAGAAGCTCAAAAGCTAAAAGGACAAACGTATTTCGATCGAGAGTATGGAGCTAAGTACACAGCTTCTGAGCAATCTTACCTTGATCCAGAGCGTATCGAGGCGTCTGTTATAAAAGGACTAGAAAAAGCGGACCCCCTAAAAGAATATCGTTACGTAGCAGCGATGGACTATGCCACAAAAAGTGATTATTGGACACTTGCTATAGGACATAAAGAATACAACCTCGATCCTGACACTAAAGAAAAGATGGAATATATCTATATAGATTGCTTGATGCACTGGAAAGGTAAACAAGGGGATGAGTTAGATCCTAGTGAAATCATTCCTGAAATATGCACGTACCTAAAAGAGTATCGAGTCTCGTACTGTCTGTCAGATCACTATGCGTACGCAGCTTTGAGGTCTATGTTTCAACGTGAAGGATGTGTCCTTAAAGAGTTTAAAGTTTCTGCACAGTCTAAACTTAAATATATGTACTCTTTAAATATATCTATTAACAGTAACGCACTGCGCATGGTTAATAATCAACTAGCAGTGAAACACTTGAAAGATCTTCGTGAGAAACGTAGCTCAACTGGAAAACTTAAAGTAGAACACGCAGCGAACGCTCATGATGACTATGCGGACTCTATAGGACTGGTAGTATATCAGTTTGATAAGAATTCACCAGTGTATGCTGGCTTTCACAAAGAAGAGGAAGGGGAAGCTCCTCCTCAAACTAAGGATGCTAGAGGAAACTTCATAGCAATGCCTACTGCACAAGATTTAGCAGAAAAAGCAGGAGTACCTAACTTTACAGACAACCGTTTTGAAATAGAACAAAGATTAAAAAAAGAACGAGGCGAAGTCACCGAAGAGGATGAAGATGATGACGGTGATTTTTGGTTCTCAATGTAAGGAGATATATCAATGGCAGATGATAAGTCATTTTTTAGCAAGGTTCGTGAACTAGCCGACACCACTCTTGATAACTATATCGAGAAGGCTAAAACTAAAGCACCAGAACCTCACTATGATCGTAAAAGTCGTAGTGAGTTAATTTATGGTGGACATAGCGAGCAGATGGGTTATAAAGAAAAAAGAACCATGGTAGGTATGGACGTGCTTAAGACTATGGCTACCAAAGACAGCGTCGTAGCTGCCATTATCCAAACTCGTTTGAGTCAGATCGAGCTTTTCGCAGAGGCACAAAAAGATCGGTACTCACCTGGATGGGTTATCGTACCTCGCGAACCTGCAGACTTTACTGACGATCAAAAGCTTCAATTAATGACGGCTGACGACCTTGAGTACAAAGATCTTAGAGCAAAGTTCGAAGAAGATCGCCTAAAACGCAAACGCAAGCAAGATGAAGACATTAAGCGCGGATGCTCGTTCATTCAAAATTGTGGTGATTGGGATGAAGAGGAACTAGACCCCACTAAAAAAATGGACTTTAGGAAGTTTCTAAAGATTATTGTACGTGACCGATTGGTCTACGATTACGCAGCCATTGAGAAAGTTCCTTATAAAGGTAAAGAAGGCATGCATCACTTTTATCCCGTGTCTGCTGGAACTATTAGATATGCTTCCACTGAGTCCAGTGAAAAGTATTCTGCATTAATTGAAAGATTGGAAGAAGTTAACTACGGTAAAAACTCTCCTCAAAACGCAAACATAAAACCTTACAACGAAGTACAAGACCCTATCAAGTATATTCAACTAGTACGCGGGCATGTCGTAGCAGGGTGGACAGATAAAGACTTGATCTTCGAGGCTGCCAATCCTACTGCTGACCCTGAATACAACGGTTACAGTATGGGTGAGCTTGAAACTCTTATTCAAATCATCACAGCACATATTTATGCAGAAACTCATAACAGAAACTTCTTTACGCAAGGAGTGGCCTCTAAAGGAATCCTCCATATTCGTGGAGATAATATTTCCAGAACACAACTAGAAGGATTCAAACGCCAGTGGTACAACCAACTCACCAATTCTAGGAATGCTTTCAGACCTCCGGTGATTGGTTCTGCTGACGAAGTTAAGTGGGTGAGCCTATCACAAACTAATCGAGACTTGGAGTTTCAAGAGTGGATGCACTACCTAATCCGAATTATATGTGCAGTGTATCAGATTGATCCTGCTGAGATTAACTTTGACATCTCAAAAGTGAATACTTCTACTCTTAATGAATCTAGTAACGAGACTCGTATTAAAGCATCTCGTGACAAGGGACTTAAACCTTTGTTGTCATACATTCAAGACATTGTAAATGACAAACTTATCGCTGCTTGGGATGTTGAGTTTTATAAAAACTATAAGTTCGAGTTCGTAGGACTTGAGGCTGAATCTAAATCTCAAGAAGTAGACCGTATTCAAAAAGAGACTGCGATCTGGAAAACTGTTAACGAAGCTCGTATTGAGATGGGTTATCCTCCAATTGATGAAGGAGACATCATACTCAACGCTGCATACACGCAGTACCTTCAGATCCATGAGCAGCAAGCACAAGCAGAGCAACAAGGCGGAGTTCCTGGAGAAGAAGGAGCTGGGGGAGAAGTACAACAAACTGAAGCTGACCAACAAGCTTCTGGGGAAAACTCTGATGAGGCGCTGTTAGATGAACTAAATGAGCTTATGCCTGAATCAGAAGATAAAAAAGAAGAAACTAAAAAGTCAAAAGAACCATTCGCTGTAGAGTGGTTCCTCAACGAAGAGGAAGATGACGATGAAGAAGATAGATGATAAGCACGCTGAAGCTATTAACGAAGCTTTAAAGGAAATTACTCATCACCCTAACCGCGATTTTCATAAGACCGGCGAGGGGGAATACAAAATGTTTATACCCATGCTTGATGTTTTAGAAGCGTGGAAAAAGATGTCTAGGAGATTAAATGGCGAAAGTGAAAATAGAACTGAAAAAGGGCGAAACTCCTGACGAGGCCGAAGAGCAGCTTTTAAAAGCAATGAAACGTAAACGAGAGTGTTCAGGACACGAGCGCTTTGCTGACGAGCCTATTAATGAGTTTTTAGACAAAGTATGTAAGAACCATGCTGATATATTAAAACGTATTAACAAAGAAGTAAAAGAAGAGATACAAGAATACTTAAGGAATAAATAATGCTGATCCCTAAAGAAGTCATATCCCGAATAGATGAGATCGTAGAGCGTGCTTACATAGACTTTACCTTCGATCTATTAGGAGAGGATTTTTTAACTGATGAGCAAAAAACCATGGTTGAGTCTTTAGGACTAATTATAGGGCGAAAGCCCTTAATAGAGTTGTTGTACACATTAGTAAGACAGCGCAGCTCTGAAAACTATCTAACTAACCGTAGACTAAATGATTTACTAGAAGAAATCATACAAACAGGAGTTCTACCAGAACTTCCAGATGCTCAGCAAGCTAGCGTAGATAACGCAAAGCAAAAAGTATCCAACCATCTCGAAAAAACTAAGTCTACAATCAAGACTGAAATTAAAGAAGTTATATTAGAGCAAAACGAGCAATTTAGACAAGAGCGATTAACAGACCCTGTACCAAGTATTCCTGTCGCACAGCGTCAAGAGTCTAAATACGAGGGTTTAATCATAGCAGGCATAACAGGTGCTCTAGCTGGCCTCACAGCGGCTTTTGTTAGAGATATGACTACTACCACTACCGATATCGTAAACAACGCTGTGCTTGATTCTGTGGCTTCTGGAAGCACTCCTGAAAGTGTTCCTGGAACCCCTCAACTAGTGTACAAAAAAGTGGTGTCAGACGGTAGTTTATGTGTGTATTGTAACGGGTTTTACACAGAACGAGACGGCACCCCAAAAGTCTATACTTTGTCCGAACTTCAAGCTGGAGGTTCCAACTACGGGAAGCCAAAATCTCAATGGAATCCAACACTTACGGCTACTCATCCAAGATGCCGTTGTCAATTATTACATTTACCTCCAAGGTATCTTTTTAAAAAAGGTTCTTCTAACTTAGAAAGAGTGAGTCTTGAAGAGTGGAATGCTGCGGTGCGTAACAATAAATTCTCAAAATAGTCAACTTTTTAATTGACAAAGTACATAGGTTTATGGTATATTTGTTACCATGGATTTAGAAAATAAAATTAAAGAACTCCAGAAACAATTAGCAATAAAGAATGCCTACTTGAACGTGGACATCAAGTTTAAGAAGGGTGTTCAAATTCCACAAGACGTTAAGAAGTTAGTTACAGAAGAACTGACTAAAGCGTGTGCACAATTAGCAGAAGGCGTGGATTACGAAGCTTCCGCCAATACTACGGATTTAACTGATGAGGACGTAGTTTTACTAAAAGAGCTAGCAAATAAATTAAGAAGTAAAGTAAATAAGAAAGCTCCCGTTTCTAACGGTAACGGAGCAAATTCTCATAAGGTAGCTCAAGAAGAGTCTGAAATCTCTAAAGCTATTAAGAAAGTGACCGCTAACAAAGCGCGGCTGATGCTGCTTGATAATATTGATCCCGAGATTAGGAGAAAGTTAGAACCTAACTCTCTGGTAAAGATTATCGGAAAGCGAGGTGACACAAACTTAGTAGAGGACGAGAATAAGAATAGATTCTTGGTACCTATAGAAGACCTAGATTTTAACCTAGAATAAGGAGTATATAAACATGGCAAAAGGATTCCGTAAAACAAAACAACCTACTAAATCCCAGGTTCAAAAAGAGAACCAAGATTTGCAACAAGTTATTGATGGAAAGCTTCAGAGCTTACAGAGCGTATTATTTCAAGGCGTTCAACAACAGCAACAACATATCGTACATCTTAAGAATCAAGTCGGAAGGCTTGCTGATGTTTTAAGATGTGTAGAATCTGATCAACCTGCAGAGTGGGGAGATCAGGTCATGGTAGATTTTATTGGATATCTAAAAACTGAGAACGGAATTGCTAGCGAACCTTTCCAAGGCTCTTTCGCTATGGGTAACCTCGTTCGTTTAGACTCTGAAAGTGGATTTTTACCTGATTTTTTAAAGCAACTGGAAGGGATATCTGCTCTTGAAAATAAAGAGATCACCATTCGATTCCCTGATAACTATCCTTCCGAAGAACTTAAAGGTAACGAAGCTATCTTCAAGATCTTTTGCTTAAAGGTTTTTAAAGAAGTTGGAGAATCTCTTCCTGAAAAAGAATACTTAGATTTTATGGAAAAGAAAGCAGAAGAAGAGAAGAAAGCTAAAGAGGCTGAAGAGGCAAGAAAAGAAAAAACTCTTGCTGAGACAGAAGCAGTCGTCAAAGAGCAAGCAGAAGAATCCTCCGAAACTTCTGAGGAAGAGCAAGGAGAGTAATCGTGGCACGTCGTCTACAAAGAGATGACGTGGAAAAGTTCTTTGATTACGGCTTAGACATACCAACTAGAACGATCTATATGGGTGGGATGAATTCCCACCATCATGAAGGAATTGACCACGTTATCGCAGAGCATCTCATAAAGTCATTGCACTTACTAGATAAATATGATGCTAGTGGTGAAAAGCCTATTACTATTATTATGAATAGTGATGGAGGAGAGTGGACTGATGGTATGGCTATTTATGACGCCATTAAAGAGTGTAACAATCACATTACCATAAAAGTCTACGGATCTGCAATGTCTATGGGTAGTATTATTTTACAAGCTGCTGATACTAGGATCATGAGTCCTAATTCAACATTCATGATTCACTACGGACATTCCGTTTTGGAAGATCACGTTAAGAATAATCTCAGGTGGTCTGAGGAAGAGAAACGAACTATGAAACTTATGGAAGAGATATACCTCGCTAAGATACGTGAGAAACATCCTAACTTCCGTAGAGATAAAGTTAAGAAAATGCTAGACTTTGACACGATCCTGACAGCTCAACAAGCTGTGGATTTAGGTCTTGCCGATGAGGTAAAATA
>CAZOBL010000061.1:0-11730 GCA_964578185.1 uncultured Thermoplasmatales archaeon | reverse complement strand
AATCCCCGCCCCACCGCAAATAAATTGATGGGGCTGTAATGCTAATGTCAACATAAAAGGAAGGGGCAATCAACCCCTTCCCCATAGACTTAACAAAGGCCTATTTTGCTCTTGCCAAGGTTTTCGCTGTTGTCCGCAATCCTATTAAATTGGCATCCCCAATTATAGTACAATTAATGGCATAACTCATATATAAACTTTTCTCAAATCAGACTAGGCCCTTCTTCTCTAGCTCCAGGTTTGCCTCACTGAACCTATCTTCTGCTTCTTGTTCACGTGACCAAGCTACCAATTCTCTCATGCCTTCCCTGAACCCCACCTTGGGTTCGTAGCCCAGCCCTCTTATCTTAGTAATATCGGAGTAACAGTGCCTCACATCACCTTTCCTGAACTTGTTTGTCACTACTGGCTCGATGTCAGAACCATAAATATCTATCAGTGTTTCAGCAATCTCTTTGATTGTCACTGGTTTGCCACGCCCGACATTGAATATTCCATAATCCGCTTCGTCTTTTTCCATCACTATGTTAAGTGCCTGTACAATATCATGGACTGAGACAAAATCTCTTGACTGCAGACCATCTTCGTATATCACTGGCGGGTTGTTGTTTTTTATCCTGCTCATGAATATCGCAGCCACCCCTGTGTAGGGGTTGCTCAGGCTCTGTCTCGGCCCAAACACGTTGAAGAACCGCATAGATACGGTGGGTATGTTGTATGCTTTACCTATATTGATTGTCATCTCCTCTTGTGTCTTCTTGGTTATTGCATAGATGGAATTACAGTCCAGGGGCTTTGACTCGTCTGTAGGGATAGGTGTTAGAATTTCCCCGCAGTCAGGGCATTTCAGTTCCCATTGTACTTTTTTCATCTGTTCTTCATCTCTCAGAGGGGGATAGACCACACCGCAATCTGGACATCTGTACGAGCCTTCACCATACGTGCTCATCGATGAAGCCACTATAAACTTTTTTATGTCGTGGTTTGTATTGGCAAGGACATGTAACATGTTAGCCGTACCCCGTGAGTTAACATCAACGTAATGTTCTATCTCATACATGCTCTGGCCGACACCTACAGCTGCTGCGAGATGGAAAACCACGTCTGCCCCTTGCATTACTTTATTCATCATATCCAGGTCTCTAACATCGCATTTTATAAGCTTGGCATCTTTGTTAAGGTACTCAGGGATTCTACCCTGGTGCACCTGCCCATCAAGGTTATCTACTATCTTCACTTCATGGCCTTTGGCCACTAAATCATCCACCAAGAAAGAACCTATAAATCCTGCTCCACCAGTAACTAAAATTTTCATAATCATCCCCTCCATAATTTATTTAAAAAAAGAAAAAAAATCAAAACAGTTATTCAGTAATCATCCAGCTCGTCGTCATCCCAATCGTCATCATCGTCCCATTCATCATAGAACCGCATTTGAGGCACCTCCTTTATTCTTTTTTAGGCCAAAGCCCCAACCTGTACTTGATGCCCATCTTGACCATATACCAGAGCTCGTCAACCTGACCTCTCCAGCATTTGGGGCTGTAATAACATTTCTTGATACGGTTGCCATGTTTGTCGTACCAATCATTATTGAATTTCCAACACTTCTGTCCAGGACATAATCCCATATTTATAACCTCCCTATAGCATATAACAAATTTTCATATCTCTTGATTATGGCGAGAATCATCTCTTCTTCACACTTTTTCTGGTTTTTCTTCATTTTTTAGACAAGGGTTGAGACAGGGTTTGAGACAAGTGTAACTCGTACTTCCTCCTTTTCCTTCTGCCTCTGACTTTTTTCTTGCATTCGTCGCAGCATTTACTGACGTGCAGGTAGTGGCTCTTTATGATTGACCTCAGCTCTTCAGAGGCACCAAACTCCAGCACCACTTTTGGTTTACCTTCAGTGTCTTCGACGTGATAGCCTGTCTTGTCTACCAAAATATCATATTTCTGTGCTTTTGTTAATGTCATCAGTCTAAATAATGATGGGCCTGACGGCCCACCCGCCCGGTTAGGGCTATCCGTAAAGGCTGGTTACCTTGTTTTTAATATCGCAATATTATTATGGGTCCCATGTGTAAATTGGCTCGCAAAGTTTTTATGGGTGTCATATAAATGATGGCTGGTTATATAATTTAACCAAGAACACCACCTGCTTTAGCGTGGGGAGGATGTCACCTCAACCTCACTATTATATGCTGCATTGCCCTTTTTATTTTTTTTGGTCCTGGGACCTGGCCACGTTTCAGCATATTAAACAGTTTCTTGACATACCCTTTTCTCATCACCGAACCCTCTACATTCTTGCGTGTCTCTTCCAATTTTTCTAAAGGTATGCTGCTCGTGTTCAGGGTTTCTTCCATAGTATATAAATTTGCCCATTCTTCCATCGTCTCCGGAGGGTCGAAAAGCCCGTTATCTACACAATAGTCGTAAAGCTCTGAACCAGGGTAAGGGTGATAAACCTTCAGCCCGACATAGTCTGGTTTGGTCTCTTTGATGAAATCAACCGTTTTCTGCAGCTCTTCCTCTGTCTCTGTCGGAATACCTATCATGTAAGAAGCATCAATCATGATGCCGTGTTTCCTGCATAACTTTATTGCCTCCCTCTGCTGGTCGAGGTTGGTGTCTTTCTGTATGAAGTCCAATACTCTCTGGCTGCCTGATTCCAGCCCGAACTGTATCTGGAACACACCCGCCTCCTTCAACGCAGTCACTACCTCTTCATCCAAATGGTCTACTCTTGAGAACATGTATATTCTCAACCCCAAATCTTTGATACCTTCACAAATCTCAATAGTCCTCTTCTTCACAGTAGTGAAATTGTCATCGACTATCACAAAATTCTTGCCGTATCTTGAGAGTTTTCTTATCAGCTCTATAGATTTCTCTGCTGAGAGGCCTCTCCATCTCTGCCTGCCGTGTTTACCATAAAACCCTCGGTTAATGCAGAAAGAACATCTGTAAGGACACCCCCTCGAAGTAGCAACAGTCACTGCCTCATACTTGTCCATGTCTATCAAAGAATAATCTGGCTCTGGAAGCTCGTTTATGTCTATCAGTGGAGCCAGCGGGTTCATGTTGATTCCAGGGCTATCTGTCCTGCCCTCTATCAGGTCAAGTCCTGCCTGTTCGCCTTCACCCCTTACTATGTAATCGACGTAAGGGGCATCCAGGCACAACTTCGGTAAGAGTGAGGGGTGCATACCACCCCAGACCACTTTGGCCCGGGAATAGTCCTTTACGTTCCTTGAGATGCGAATTGAGTCATATATCATCCTCCCGGTCATCACCGACAGCCCGACAAAGTCAGGGCCGAAATCTCTCATCACTTTGTTGAGGTCTGACAGGTCCCCATCAACATTCCTATCAAAACACTTCACGTCATGTCCGTTCTCCCTCAGATAGGTGCCTATATAGACCATCCATAAGGGCGGGTTAATCTCGTTTTCAGCGATGTCTCTATAGCTGAATGACGGTTGTACTAACAATATTTTCTTTTTTTCCATTCTCAATCATCAACGCAATTCAATTATGGGTTTCATGTATGTTTTGGCTCGCAACTCTTTATTGGGCGTCATAGTCAAGACGGCTCGCATAATTTCATTGGGTTCCACATATTCAATGGCTCGCATAGTTCTCAACGGGTATCAGTTCTTGCATGGCTCGCATGACTTTCTTGGGTTCCAATACTGATTCGGCTATTCTGGGGGTTCTATTTTATGGGTGTGCTCGTCCATATGTTCAATGGCATAAGGCTCGCCAGTCTCCAGTCCTTCCAGCTCTCGCCATTTCTCCCACAGATGTGACAGGAACAGCTTGACTGTTCTTCTCTTTGCTCTCGCGTACCTGTGGCCTTTGCTCAAATCCGGATGATTCTCGTCCTCGTCAGCCCTGTACTCTTCGTATCGCTCCCTGTAAAAGTCACCTATCTTGACAAAACTCTCGCCTATCTTCCAGCAAATCTGTTTGAGCTTTGGATTGTAATCCAGTTTTTCGCCTTTCTTCCTTCTTTGTATTGTGCCGTCAGGATAGACGGCCCAGCCGCCATATTTCCAGAGTTTACTTACTGTGTCAAACCTCTCTATGTCCTGGATATAGGCTATTAGTCCCCCTGCTAGCACAGGACCTATGCCTTTGATACTATTCAGCCAGACATATATCCCTACTCCGCTCAGGTGCCATTCCATCCTCTTTTTCAGGTCTTTTTCTACTTTCAATAACTCTTTCTCTACACCCTGCTGGAACTCGTTGGTGAACTCTTCAGGTCTACCATAGTCGCGGTCCAGCATCTTGGCTCTCAGCTGCAGCTGTATCCTTGTCTTCTGCACCTCATAATAAGAGCCGACTATCAATTTCATCTCGCCTACATCTCCTGGTTCTATGACAGGTTTAGGCATTTGTTTCTCTTCCGTTTGCTCTGACATTTTCGTTTCCCTCCTTATAATTTATGTTTTTTTCTCAAACTTTTCAAGATATCAATCATCTGCTCTCTCGCAATATCTATCCCTGCATCCATCCCTCTAAGGTAAGCCTCTGATTTCTCCTTCAAATCTTTCTTGGGTTGTTTTTCTTGTTTTGCCATTTTCTAATCGTCTCCTTTTTCAAATTATTCCTTGAAGTTTCCCTTCCAAATCTTCACGCCATTCTACATGATGTAACTCTTCTCTTTCCGGCCAAGGAACATCTTGTATAATCTCTGAAAACCTGTCTCTCCCAATTATGGGAACACCATATCTGATGACACTTTCACTTACTGTGTCTCCTTGCCCCGACCCCCTAATTAATTGTTCAACTGAACGGTAGGTTATATGTAAGTTAGCTCCCCCTCTTATTTCAATATACCCGTAATCTCTACGGGCCATCCTCTTCGTTTCAACTGCTGTTGAGCTTATTGATTCAAAGTAACCATATCCTTTATCAACCGAACTTCTTTCAGGGACGATTATTTTATCATCAGTGAGTCCTTCTCCTGTGATTATCATAACATCAAAGTCACTTGGCATTTTCCTTGGCTGTATCAGTTCTTCTTTTATCTCAGGACCAAAGAAAAGCCATTTTTTTCTTGTGTTTGTTGTTATCTCTCTAGGGAAATGTTTATACAAAACACTTCCGTAAACAACCATTGCCTCAATGTCTTTCGGACCTATCTGGTACTCAAAGAACTCTAAACCTGTTGCGTGCCTATAAAGACTATCTAAATCTGCTGAGATTACCCCGCATTTAGGTATCTGGACTGATAGTTCACCAAGCCTCTCTGCCTCAAAATAATCTTGCATCAATGCAGGGGTTATGTCTTTGCTCCCTTTTTTCATCTTCACTTTCTCGTTTTTTTCTAACATTGTTCCATCACAAAATCAATTCCGGCTCAAATACCTGGTCCGCATCTACAAAGATAACATCCAAAGGATACTTTTTGTCTTTTTCTTTGGTAGATTTCTCCGTCTCTGAATTGATTACTTCGATAATTATGCCCTTGTCTGCCCAGACTATGTCTGCTCTGCCCTGATTGTTCTCAAAAATTGCTTCAGTGTAAAATTCCTGGTTTTCTCTCTTCAGGTATTTGCAAATCTCTAACTTCATCTGGATATGCTCGTCTGTTTCGTTTGCCCCCCATTTTAAGACATTCTTGTTTCTATTACTGACTCTGATTAACTGTCTTATCCTGTTCCTTTTGATTAGTAAATCTCTTTTGTTCATCTATTGTCAACCCTTCAAATTTCGTTTAATATCTATGTTCAGGCGAAGTCAAAGCTTCGCTTTGATTTGGGTGTAGTGGAGGGAGTTACAAAGTGGCGACCGAAACGGAACCGCCTAACATTTATTAAAATCCCTGACCTACGAAGTGGGGGAGGCGTAAGAGTAAAACTCAAACATTATCAAC
This sequence comes from uncultured Thermoplasmatales archaeon, assembly GCA_964578185.1. Taxonomy (GTDB): domain Archaea; phylum Thermoplasmatota; class E2; order DHVEG-1; family DHVEG-1; genus JAZKSG01. The sequence continues at coordinate 5,837 of CAZOBL010000061.1, read as the reverse complement.
CCCATCACATTTACTGCATATATGTTTAGTTCCAAAATAATTCTTCTCTGGATATATCTCTCTAAATGTTCTTCCTTTCATATATTTTGGGGTGTCTGTTTCTTCATAACCACATTTATCGCATCTAATTAATCTTGTCATTTATATCACCTGTGTTTGAGTTTTATTGATTTTAATATTGGAATACAGACGAAGTGACGAAGTCATTTTGTCTTATTCCTATTAGGCGAAGTATGACGCAGGAGGCTATTACATTTATGACTGTATGCAAAATCAGGATGCAAGTATTGACCACAAGATAGACATTTATAATGTGTTTTTTCATGTGGTTTTAATGCCCTGTCAATAAATTGTATTCCTTGTGTAAACATCTTATAGCCCCCGAGTAATATTTTGCCTAATACATGTTAACCGAAGTCCCATATTAGAGACTCTCTCGCTTTCTTTACTTGCTATTTCATTAATTTCATAACCCATTTTCAATCATCTCCTTCCTTCTTATTCATATCGCCAAGGATACCTCTCAAATTTATTCTTACAATCTTTATGTATTAATCTATTATTCTTGAACATTCCTTCCCCCCTTTCTACTGTTTTTCCGCACACCTTACATCTTCCCATCCTAATTCACCAAATCACATATCCATCTGGATATTCTATCCCATCAATACAACAGGGACATTTTCTTTTTATTCCATCATTTCCTGTTTGGTATCCTGTGCCATTACAAGCACCGCATTTTTTTGGCTTTTTTACGACCATTTTCTAATCGTCTCCTCCAATTCATTAAAGGCTTGCCTAAGCACAAAATAGTGCCTGTCACGCCTGTGGATATTGTTCTTTGTTGATATTTCTATTATCTTCTCGTACAACATCCTAGCACCCTGTAGCCTCGCAGTATTCACCATATCAAATAATCGCTCGGCCTGCGGCTTAGTGAACATGTCCTTGCCGATTCTCAGTACAAGCTCTATGTCTTTTTCATCTGCTCTTTCTTTTCTTTCTGCCATTTTTTTACACTTTTTGTATCAATCTTGTCTGTCTTGTTCAGGTGCTTCCTGAGCACCATATACCTCTTCCAAAACTCTTGCTCTTCGATATTAATCACCTAGCTGCGGGCAACTTGCGAGGCCTTTTGGGGATAAAGAGGGTATCGTGAAAGCTGAACAGAGATTCCTCTCGGCCTTTCGCATGCCCGTTTGTTTTCATAACTCTTCAGGGGTATCATATGCCTTTATGAAAAAGTACATGTACATATCATCTGCTACTGGTTTGAACTCATAGGTACATCCTTTTCTGCTGAAGTAATAAACTTCATCTATCATTTCTTCAAACCCAAGGCCCATGCTTCTCAAATCGACCCAGGTACACGGTTCTTTCTTCTCAATTATCTCAATCATCTTTTCAAGTTCCATGTTTATATATCCCTCCCCGTTTGGTATAATCTATCACTCCTTTGTCATACCAGTACCTTATGCACCCATAAATCTTGAAATAATCTGACGTTTTAGTATCTCTTGTACCTATGAGCTCCTCAAAATCCATCAGCATCCAATCGTCATGCTGTTCAAGCTCTTCCAATATCTCATCTGCTGTTTGCCTACCCAACCCTTTCCTTAGCATGACTTTAGCCAGTATCTTCATCCTCTCTTCAACTATTTGTGACTTTATCCTGAAGTGTTTGATGCATTTGTTGTAGACATATTTACTGGCATACCTCGTGCCTGGTTCCATTCCATCAATCAAATTTTTCACGTACATTAGGTAATCTATAGGTATCTCTATAGACCTCTCCTGCCCGGACTGTTCGTACTTGACAACTACTATATCTGTATCTTCTTCTATGCCTGCAAGTTTGTCACGTCCCCCTCCAATCTCAAGCTTCACCGTCTGTTTTTTCATAAAATCAACCCCACATATCCTCTCTTGGGTTCGTATATCTCGCCCATGTTCTTGAGCCTTTCTATTATCTCCTCGAGTTCGTGTTCGTTTATATCACTTTCTTCAGCTTCCCTTACTACTGATTGGATAGGTATTATCTTACCCATGCTCCCTTCAAGCCTCCTCAATATTCTCTTTACCAATTTTATCTTGCCCCTTGTACTGGCCGCTACTGACATAGTTATCTTGTCTACATCTATGCCCTCATCTGACATACCCAGCTCCGAAAGGAAATACCACATTATGTTCTTGGCCCTGGTGGCGTCTTCTAACTGGACAGTATCTGATAGTCTTGCTTTGGCCGACGCCTCCGCCATCCTGATAATCGCCTCATACTGTCTTGCTGTGATGGGCATGGACTTCAAGGTCCCTTCCTCATCTATCCTGGCCTCCGACCTTAACTTCACATAGAATTTAAGGGTATCTTTCTTCACTTCTTCAGTAAGTTTGGGTTTCAGGTTCTTAGCATATGCTATATATTTTCTTATCATCTCGGGCCTTATGTCTACCGACAAATCTTTAGGTTTCATATGTGAATCAAATATGTGGGCAGCTATTCTCGTATCTCTTTCCCTATCTGGCACATCTCTCAGAGGAAATATAGCATCAAACCTGCTCAACAAAGTGGGTGGCATTTCTATTTGTTCAGCCAACAGCGCATGGGCATCAAACCTCCCAAATTTGGGGTTTGCTGCTGCCAGGATACTTGTCTCACTTGGTAATGTTGCGTTGATTCCGGCACCTGTTCTTGTAACATGCCCCGCCTCCATAGCTTCATGCAAGGAAGCCGAATCTTCTTTAGACATCTTATCGGCTTCGTCCAGTAATAAAGTACCCTTATGTGCCAATACCAATGCGCCTGCTTCCAAGGCGTATGTACCGCTCATCTCATCCTTTACTATCGCCGCTGTAATGCCTGCCCTTGTCGTTGCGCCACCCACCGCGTACCTTGCTTTTGGGGTGATATGTCTCATGTATTCCAATAATTTAGACTTACCTACTGCTGCGTCACCAACCAGAAGTATATGCCACATACCTCTCGACACAGTACCATCATTTCTTGTTTTTCTTACACCTCCAAACTGTTGCAAGAGTATCGCTTCTTTAACCTTCTCGTGGCCGTGGATGGAAGGTGCTATACTGTCTCTGAGCCGTTCTATTATCTGTGGCTCTTCTGCCATTTCCTTAATCTTTTCTATATCCTCTTCAGTAATCTCTACTTCTTCATAAGAAGTCTCAAGTATCTCTATATGGTTGGCCTGCATAATCATCTGGGTCATGGTGGTCTTCTCGTCAGTCTTGGCCAGCCACCTGGGCAATTCAACCAATGTACCGTTGACTACCACTTTATTCCCTGGCTGAGTAGTCTTTGAGAAGGTCGTATCTGTCAAATGGTCCTTCAGAAAAACGTGAACTTTTTGGGAAGCTTGGAACGAATCCTGTATCCTCTCCGGGATTTCTTCAAGTTCAATCCTTTGGACATCTGTATAGTGTTTTTGGATAATAGCAAACCCTCCTTTCCGTCCACAAGAACATCTCGCTGGCTCTCTTAATTTTCTCTCGTTCTGTTCCATGGTCACCCTGTTCGCACAAGTAGGGCATTCAAAAGTTATTTTAGATATCTTGGGTTCTACTTTAGTTGATTTCCTGACAATTCCTTCAATACTCACAAATTTGTTGAAATCAACACTCCTGAGGTTTTTTATTAAGACCTTTGATGATTTTGGAAGGTTGGTAAAACACACATCCATATTTTTAGAAGCGTTTCTGTGGCCGCTAACCACTACTCTGAACGCCTCATAAAATTCTTCATAATTCTCAAGAAACCTCATGCCCATTGTGGAATCATAAGACATCACGTCTTCAAAATCTATAACAAGTGCTTTAGTGCCCTTGCCACTTTCTTTTACAATCTTGTTTTCGTACCACGCGTTTATGAAGTCCCTTGCAAAATCAATCAGCTTTATCTCGTTGATTATATCGCTCATCTTACACCTCTTTTGTTATGTATTTCCCACCTTTCATACCAATCTTCCTTACCTTGCTGTTGAGTACTACTCCCTTGCATAAAGTCTTGATGTAGTCTTTTGCCGTCCTTTCCCTGACACCCGTGCCTTGCACAATATATTTGACCAATGCCCGACATGGTATTGGGCCATGTTTCTCATTGTATTTTTCTGTTATTTTATATGTTATCAAAAGATTATCTCGCCGCGACACTTGCTACACCCTGGCCATTGAAATCCACTGCCTTGATATCGTGCTCCATATAGAAATCATCGAGCAAACCCTTGACTGTTTCAGGTTCCAGCAGCGGCTTATAAAACACCTTTCGGTCAGAGAAATATTCTTCGACCAGGTTGTCCTCCACAAATTCCTTAAAGTAGTTCCTTATCGAACCCATCTTGAGAGGTTCTTTCAGCAGTTTCTTGCATACCTTTCTGTACGCATTATTAATCACTTTCAAATGGTAATGTCTCTTGTTAGTGTAGAAAATACTGTACAAAGTATACAATAACAATTTTTTATGGAAACCCATATTGTTTATCTCTGCCTGAAGTATCTTCTTTTCCTGGACAAATTTAGCCAGGTTGAACTCATGAAGAGTTATTTCTTCTTTGTTCCTGCTCTCTGCTTCTCTGGCGGCTATATTAAGTAGGTTCAGGGCCTGGCGTGCGCTACCACCTGTATTATAGCAATACCTTGCGATAGAGCTTATCACATTCTTATCTACCACACCTGGATTGAAAGCCTTCTCGGCACGCTGCCAAAGAATTCCCTGTAACTGGGACTCGTCGTACCTATCAAAATGCACCCAATAAGAACCAAAGCTGTCTCTTGTACCTTCACCCAGTTTCTCCCTACATCTTATGTCGTTAGCTATACATGCTATGCTTTGATAAGTATCAGTCAGAAGCTTGAGCTCCCTGGCTCTTACCAATATATAGAACAAAGTATCACGCTCATTCCTTTTAGGCAATATCTTGTCCACCTCATCCAAGATAATCAACGCGAACTTGTATTTCTCATCAATCTTATCAAAAACATATTCCATTATCTCGCTCAGGTCGGCCGATTTTGGGATAGTCATAGAGACCCCCACTTTTTTTGCCAATGCTCTTGCTGTCTTTTTCTGAGAAGGGTGGAGATTACAGTTGACATAGAATATACCTGTATTCACACTCCCGTCAAGCTTTTCTTCTGTCTCTTCCACAAGATAATGTGTGCATAATGTTTTACCAGTACCTGGCGGGCCCTGTATAAACAGATGCCCAGAAGAACGACCTATTGTCGGTCCGTTGAAAAAGAACATCCTGAACTTATCGATTTGTTTCTCTCTGTAATGGATAATGTTTGGGATATGGTCTTCCCTAAGCGACCCAGCATCCTTGAATATTTCCAATTTCACATCCCTCCCTTTTCAAATCCTAAGTTTATCTCTCAATTCATAATACTCTTTCATCATCCTTTTTCTTTCTTCACCTTTGGCACCCAGCCCCAGTGCCCGTCTTATGGTAAAATATCTCTGTACCAAAGGGACAGTATCTGAATCTACAACAATCCCATCGTGTTCCAATTCTCTCAGCTTCAGCTGCAGAAGAAGTCTCTCGTCCTTGGGCATTTTCTGTCTCAGTTCTGCCTTTATTGACTTAATTATCAGTTCTCTATTGTCGTCGTCTTTCGACACATCTTGGTATTTCTCGAATCCCATTTTTGTTCCACCTCTTTATTCGTGTTCATTCTGAAAACGTATTAAGTATATATATTTTTCGGTTTGTGTGTGTGGAAGGAGGGAGGTGGGTATGTACACATACACAAATGTTTTTGACTTTAGTAAAAGTTCCCGGGGTATACCCTCCCCCCCCCGATTTTCCTTATAATATACAAAACCGTAT
>CAZOBL010000060.1:8409-11732 GCA_964578185.1 uncultured Thermoplasmatales archaeon | reverse complement strand
ATCCGGTAATTATTGTAAACGAAGATTTATATATAAAAATAGAGAAAATAACATTAAAGGTGAGAAAACCCTATGAGAACAGAGCGTAAACTCAAAACATGCGTAATTTCCTTAATTATTATAGTCAGTAGTTTATCTATTTTTACTGTAAACTCAGCAAAGGCCCAAGTTGGAGATGGAAATTCAACTGTTTTATATTTCCATAATACTCCATTTGAAAGCGATATTGATACCGTTTCTCTTCTGAATAGTATAATGGTTGATAAAATAGGGGAAGAAGGTTTTTTAGAAATTCTTACTAATTTATCTATGGACCCAAGCTCTGGTGAAATGGACATATCCAGTTTAGTAGATGTGCTTAAAACCACACTTACTACATATCCTGAGTTTATATGGAGTTTTGCAAATAACAGTAATATTAAAACTCTTAGTACATCACCCCCTTCAAAAACAAATATCTCAGAATATCCTCCAAGTTTTGATTTAAATAAATTATTATCAGGTGATTTATTTAATACTACAGAAGATTTACTAAGTATTGCTACATCGCTTGCCCCATTACCTAGTTTGTATATTTATGACGGGGAAGAAAAAGTCCAACTTAACGGAGATGTTGATTTTTCACTTTATTTTAATCGACCTATGTCTTATCTGTGGAATAGCGGAGATGAAATTGAGGTAAGTTTTTCAGTTTATTCGATAGATACAGATGGTTACGGCAATATGTTCTCAGAATACTCTATTGAAAATGAATATGAAAAAAGTACAACTTTTACAGTTAAAAAAGAGCCTCTCTCTGGCGATATATTCAAAGAAATAGAACAATACGAAGTTTCAATTAATATAGATGAAGAAGTCGAACTTGAACCGATGGACATAGTATTTGTTGAAATTCAAAGACAAGCCGGAGATAAACCCATTTTGAAATCACTTGCAGATCAATATAAAGGTGTGGTTAATCTAACTGAGATTGCTGATACATTACAATATTATGGAGAATCTCTACTCAATATTTCAATACCTATTATCTCTAATATACCAATTATTACAGTTATAGGTGAAGAACTCGTAAATATTAGTAACTTAATCCGTGAGACCAGTGAAATGTTTGATGAGAGTGATTTAGTTGAGTTAATTTATGTTGTATTAAATGAACTTATATCATCAACATTTGTATATGATTCTATTTTCTACCCTTCATATGTATCTATACCTTGTTCTCTTGATTTTGGTTATGAGGAAAACACGAAAGTTTATTATTTACATGATCTAGAGGGGGTCAATACGCTTAGTACTATTGAACCAACTGGTACAGATTCGTCAAGTGTTAACCTTTTGAAAAATGAAGGAGTATGGAATGGATCGAACGATTTAGCTAGATACAAGATTTTAAAGAGTGGTACAGCCAGTCTTTATCTTAACTATCGTGATCTAGTCAGTTTGATTAACTTAATTAGAGGGAAAATTACAGTTAATGCAGATTTATATGATGCAGGTGAATTGATTTCAACTTCTCAAAAAGTTTTAGATCGTACAACAATTCTTGATTTATTTGAAAAACCTGAAGCTGTTAGTTTCTCCTTTGATGATATTAACGATGAAGTAAGAAATAATGATGAGTTGAGTTTAAAAGTATATGTTGAAAATAATACCCGGTCAGGGTTAGGAATTTATCGTAGTGTCAAGTTGCTCTATGACTCAATAGAAAATCCTTCTTCTGTTACTTTAAATTATGAAGAAACAGATCATATAAATATAGTTGATATTAACGGTCAAGAGTTAGATGACGATGAAATCTATGAAGGTATTATTGCTGCAGGTGAAACAACTGAATTGCTTCTTAATATACATAGTGAATATGATGATACACTTGAGTTAGATGTTAAAAATTATGATAATGATAACTGGGATGTAAGATATCCTCAGGGATCAATCGATGTATCTGCAGGCAGCACTACAGCTATAACTATGTATGTGGATTCAAAAAACAATAGTTTATCAGCATATGATGGTGAATTTGTTGATATTAAGATCACTGTGATGGGTACAACAGGGCTAAACACTAAAAAAGCTCATATAGTTGTATCTCCAGATGCTGTTGAATATGATGCTGAGATAGATGCACCTCCAGATAAAAGCATACGACATGGTGAAAGCGATAGTTACATATTCAGACTTATAAACAGAAATACTGGACTTTGGCCAGATAACTATACAGTTGAGGTAATATCTGAGCATGATTGGAAAGTTGAATATCCACAGTATATTGAAAACGTTGAAAATTACGAGATTAACAGTACTATGGTAGAATTTGAGGTTAAAGTTAGTGTTCCAGAATTCACCGAAGTCAATGAAGATAAATTAACAGTTATACTTTATTCAAACGAGAGTGGTTTAGAATCGATCTTTATGGTCAATGTCACTACAGAGGTAATTGAGCCTACTATCTTTGAGCACATTTATCATTTCTTTGATTCAGCAGCAGATAGTGTTGGATTCGATGCAATATTTGGAGATTATGCTGGAGCCTTCTTGATATTCATAATAATATTCCTAGTAATATTCTTCCTTGCATTAGCACTTGTTTTAGCTAATAGAAGTTACATAGAAGTTGTATGTCTTGATCGTGTACGTGAAATTTCTGCAGGGTCAACTGCTGAATATGGTATAGCAGTTCATAATCCATCCAGCCGTAGATTAACATATGAAGTTTACATAGAACGTATGTCGGAATCAACGGCTTGGGAAGTAGCTGTTGATGCTGAAAGTTTTGTAATTGAGCCGAAAGAATCACGTGTAGTAACTCTTATGGTTAAACCAAATGATATGGTCGAACCCGAGGATTGGGCTGAATTCAAGGTTAGCGTACGTGTATTGGAAAAACAGAAGATAAAAGAAATAACTACAGTCACAACTATATCAGACGAAAAACCTGAATTAAATATTAAAAGCATTTTCCACTGGCCAAAAGTTTTCAGAGCTGGAGAAAAGGTAACTACCTCATTTAAACTTGAAAATAAAGGAAAAGTAGCTGCAAAAAAAGTAACAGTTATTTTATATGTAAACGGCGAGGAAAAAAATAAAGTAGAGGATCTCAATATCCCTGGTGGAGGATACGCTGAAATAGAAATGCCTTGGATAGCATCTGAAGGTAAAAACGACGTTGATATTGAGGTAAAGGAAGAGTAAAATACTACCTCTTAATATCCCTTTGTTTAAAATAGATAAAAAATCCTCTATTAATCTCTCTATTTAAATAAAATATTTGGCTTGTTGTGTTTCTCATGTCTAAAGAAACTACTGGTAAAAAATCAAAAGTTGAA
>CAZOBL010000060.1:1819-8399 GCA_964578185.1 uncultured Thermoplasmatales archaeon | reverse complement strand
TATAGTTAATGCAACTCAACAAATTATGACTGCAAAAAATCAAAAGTTGAAGAACTTAAAAATGCAGAGAAAAAGTTTCATTCTTTTGTTCAACGTAGAAATGAACTTAATGACATGGCTCGTGTTCTACGTGAAGAACGTGATATGCTCAATGAAAGTAGAAATGAGCTTAGAGATAAGATGAAACAGGTAAAAAAAGAAAGAGATGACTTTGTTTTAAAAATGAAGGAACACAAGAAGATAAGAAACAAACTACAAGAGGAAGCAAAAAAACTCATTGAGGCTAAACAAAAAAAGAAGGGGCAAGTTTTTAAGAATCTACCTTTAAGAGTTGAGGAGCTTAAGGCAGATGTTCAGATGCTTGAGTACAAACAGGAAACAGTTCCTATGGCACCTGGTAAAGAAAATGAACTTATTGAAAAGATACGTGAGAAGAAAAAAGAATACCAGAATGCACAAAAGGAGCTGAAAAAACAGGCTAAAATCGAGATTGATATTTCTGATAAAGACAATGCAATTGATGAGCTTTTTAAAAAGGCAGATGAAGAACATGAAAAAGTAATGAAATATCATAGAGAAAACCAAAAAAAACATGAAGAGTATATTAAACTTGTAAACGAGTTATCTGTATCAATTGCTGAAGCCGATAAAAAACATGAAGAATATATAAAAGTAAGAAATGAAGCCCAGAAAAATCATGAGAAAGCATCTGAGATGCGCTCAAAAGTTATGTCCATAAAAGGTGAGAGGCGTAAGCATTGGAAGGAAGCAAAACAAGCTATAAAAGATCAGAATATTAAAGCTCGAAAGGCTGTTTTGGATAAAGATAAATTAAAAGAGCATGCCGATAAATCAATTGAGGATTTAAAGAAAGGTAAAAAAATAGAGCTTTAGAGTTCTTCTATAAATTATTAGTTTAAGATTAGTATTGTTTTTATTATTTGTATTATACTTGAGATTAAATCCCATTGAAATGTTTTTATGAAGGGTATATTCTTTCCTTTTTCTTTTATTTTAATTTCGACATCGATTTCTTTATCTTCATCGTTTGATTCAATGGTTATTTTACCTGTGTGGGTTCCTTTTGAAAGATCTTCGGTGTCTACTGTGACTGTTACTGTTGTTTCACTGTTTCCTTGTATAGAACCTGAGGTTACATCTAAGGAAATCCAGTTTTTATTATCTGTTGCAGTCCATTCTAGTAACTGCCATGCGTTTTCATCATGTTCTGCTAAATTTTTGATAGTGAATGTTGCTACTGTTTCCCCGTCTTCTTTTTCCCAGTCGTCTATAATATCTGGATTTACTTGCATTTGAGGTTCATATAATTGTTCATTGTATGTGTCTGTTATTTTGAACCAAACTTTTGCGTTTTCGTTTCCATCACCCATAGTTGTATGATATCCTTGTGAATCTGGTGATGAGGTTTCATCACCCGTTATTTCACCAGTTATTAGATTATATGTACCATGATATATTGCAGCTCTTTTTTCTTGATCTGCGCCATCTTGAACTCCTCCACCAGGTTTTGCGCTAACATCGGCAAGATCGTCTTTGAATAATAAACCCCATTCGGTTAATTCATCATTTTCCATTAATTTTATTGTTACATCAACTGTTGGTTGATTAGTGTAGAAGATATGTTCTTCTTGTGCCCCCCATGTATATTCTGAGTTGTATCCAAAATTTCCTAGGCTTTCTGTCCACATATTATAGTTATATTGTTCCTTTGATTCGCCTGATACTTGTAATCCAACTCGATAGTACCATTCTGGTTTATTGAAAATTGGCTCTATTCTTTCAAAATCTCCTCTGTCGGGATCATTTGTAATTTCCTTGATAGTAAATGTTATTTTTTCTTCGGCATCTGTTGGTGGACCTCGATATCCATTTACAAAACAGGCAGAATAACCTATGCTACTGCAGCCGTATTCAATGTACATATAACCATTATCACCCCAGTTGGTACCCCAGCTGTTTTTTATAATCCATGCTCCGTCTGATCCCATGCTGTCATCCCATCCTACTATAGTTACTGCATGGTTTACACTTCCATAGGCATGATCATTGTAGACATAACTTCCATCATAATTATCCCAACCACTTGAGGCTTTTACTGCCGCTGAAACTGGACCATAATCAAGGATCGCCTGTTTTATTGCATTAGTTGAAGGAACACTACCTTGACTTCCAACATATGCCCAATCTTCAAGGATATAAGGATGATCGTATGGCCCATAACATGGTTCATTTGACCCACTATATGGGAAATCGTTTTCAAACACTGCTCCAAAACCCCCGCATTCTCCAGTTTTCCACTGATGATAGTCATGTGCCCACCAGCCACCACCACAATCCCAACCGTCTCGATTACAACTAACAAGCCATTGCTCAGATAAATCAACAGTTATTCCTTCCTTTATTAATATGGCACTTTCAAGGGGAGCAACTGTACCAAAAGCCCAACAACTACCACATGATCCTTGATTTTGAACTGGTGTCACTCCACCATGATCACGCCAATCGAAACTTGAGGGGGGACCATCGGCTGTAGTTTTAAGAAAATAAAAATTAGCATCCTGCCACCATTCATCAGGTGGATTAAAACCACATAAATCCTCAAAGTTAAAATCAGTCATTTGAGTTTCTACTAATTCATTTTTACAATCATCAAATTCATAAAAAACTATATTATTTGTAGAGCAAGAAAAACTTACTTCAGCAGCTGCTAAACTTGTTATTATAACTAAAAAATAAAAAAATGATAAAAAATTTCCTCTCATTTTCTTAAACCCCCACAATTTATTATTTACATAATAAATTTTTTATTTATCAATCTTGTGTATCATTTGTTACGAAAATATCTTTTTTTATTAATATAATAATGATTTTTTTTATTTATTTACAAATAAATTGTTTGTGATACTAATCGTCAGATTTATATATATAATAAGTCGTTTTTTATATTAATATGAAATCTATTATCAAAATCTCAGCTCTAGCTGTAGTTTCAATACTAGTGGTAGCAAGTTTTTTTGTTTTATTAACTTTTAATTTCGAAGAAGGAAATGAGATGCAAAAAGATACTATTCCACCAAAAATTAATAGTATATCTGGAAATATTACAGCTACTTCAGGTAAAGTTTCACGTATCTCTGCAAATTTTTCTGATGACTATGAGGTTACCGATGCAAAATTATTTTACCGGTCTAAAAACACTCAAGATTGGAATTCAATATCTATAATTAATGGTTATGCTGATATTGAAATTCCATCTGGTTCTGTTGAGGATTGGTATTATTATGTAGTTGTTGATGACAAAGAAAATAATGGACCCGTTGGAAGTCCTTCAACAGACGGAAGTAAATTTTTTGTAATTGATGTTTATCCACCTTCAAGTGCTTTAAAGCATACTGTTTTTATTGAGAAAGCAACAGCAACATGGTGTAAATATTGCCCACCTGTTGGTGATGTGTTAAAAGATTTGTATGATTCAGAGGAGTATGATTTCTATTACGTAAGTATGGTCAAAGATAAAAATGATAAAGCAAGTAACCGTTTAGTTAATGATTATAACACTGCAGGTTACCCTAGCGTTTTTATAGATGGTGGTTATGAGATAATATCAGGAAATAAACCCGAGCCTGTTATTAAGGAAAGTATAGATAAAGCCTCTAAAAGAGATACTGCAAAAATTAGTGTCAATGTTACTTCAAATTATAACTCGGATGAAGATATCATCTCAGTTGATGTTGATTTAACAAATTATGAAGAAGAAAAATACTCAGGTCGTCTAAAAATATATTTGGTAGACAGGATTTCAGAATGGCAAGATTACGATGGAAACAGTTATCATTTCGCATTTAGGGATTATCTGATGAATGAGGAAATAAATGTTGAATCTGAAGAATCAATCACAATTTCAAAAGAACTTGATAGTGATGACTATGATGCTGAAAATATTATGTTTATAGCTGTTGTTTTTAACAATGAACCTAATCAAGCCTATTCAAATCCTTCTGAAAAAACAAATATTTTCGATGCATATTATGCTGATGCATGTGATGCAGCTTTTGTTGTAGAAGAAGGAAATCTTCCGCCAGAAGTTGGAATAACTAATATTAAAAATGGTAGAATTCACATATTTGGACGTGATATTTTTAGTTCTAGAAAACTTCAGACATATCTTTTTGGAAGGACAAAAATTTCAGCGAAAGCACAGGATGATTCAGAAGTAACAAGAGTAGAGTTCTTTGTGGACAATGAACTCATTGGAAATATAACAGAATCACCTTATGAGGTAAAACTTACTGGTCCAAGATTCTTTAAACATGATATAAAAGTAGTTGCATATGATGATAAAGGTAAATCAACCACGGTAGTCTTAGAAAACGTTTTCCTCTTAATTTTAATTTAGAAATCAAAAAAATTTTATTTTTCATACGCATGTATATGTTCATTGTACATACCTATTGATTCATCTATTACGTTTTCAAAGATTTCTCTTCTTTCACTATTTGTATCTTCGCCCAGACCCCCATAGAAGGTTGCATAATACGGTTTTATAAAACCTCGATGATAACCTATACTAATCATTGTAAACATTGGTACCCCACCTATTTTTTTATTATCGTATTTTTTTTGTGAATTTCTTAATATATTTGAGCTATGATCCTTATTTATGTGAATAAAAGTAACAGATGTATCTTTGATTTCAACTGTTTTATAAAAAACATCTTCTTTTTCAAATGTAACATTGAATATATCCATTAATACAGGTTCAACCTCGTCACACTTATGACATACATCTATTCGATATGCTAGAAGAATTGGGCCTTTAGATAAATTTTCTAAAACAAAACCAGGATTGTTATCTTTTACATTCCATTCATATTCAAAAATTGGTTCCAGTTTAATACAACTTAAACATGTTTCAGACACTATCTGTTGATGTATTTTTTCATAACCATCAGTAAAAAGAAACATACCAACTATAATAGACGACAAAACAATTAGTATTATTATCTGAAAAACAAATAACTTGTTCATTTTTTAGACCTTTTTAAATTTAATTAAGTTTTTAGGACATTCATTTACACATTTACCACAGAGGATACATTCAGGATCGCGGTTCATGTTTGGTACATCTATACCCATAGGACATACATCTGAGCAGGCGTTACAATGAATACAGTTTTCTATATCTACATCCACGTGAAGAAAACTAACTTTATTGAAAGGTGCAAGCATCGCACCAACAGGGCAAAAATAACGACACCATCCTCTCTCTACAATTAATATCAATATTACAAAAAGTATAAAAACAATAAATGCAGGTAGAAAATATTCACTTGGTTTATAAACACCAGGGTTTAAACCAAGCACTGCAAAGGTTCCCGTGAGAATACCTACAGGGCAAATATCGGTGAACATATAAGCAATAAAAATCGGTGTTAAAATAACCAGAGCAACAAAAACCACATATTTTGTATATCTAAGATAATGATCTATCTTTGAATGATCAATCTTTGAAAGAAATGGTACTTTTGTTTTAATTTTCCGGTTTACTTTACCAGTTGCTCTCTGAAGTAGACCTATTGGGCATGCCCATCCGCACATTGCACGACCAGTTGTTATACCTATGAAACCTATTATTACAAAGGGAAAAATGAGAATTTTCCATTTCAGCTTACCTTCAAATAGACCTACCTCAATTGCACGAATAGGGCAAGATGAAGTTGAAGCAGGGCAACCGTTACAATAAAAAAAAGGGTAACAGAAACCTGTTTTCAATCCCAGTACTCCAAGATTTGCGGATATAAGAAAAAACAACTGCGAAATATATCTTTTTATTTGAAATTTCATTTTAATCTTTTTCTAGTAAGAAAAACAATAATAATTGCCATTGAAACTATAAAAGTCAATATTTCAAAACCTGGAGTGTTACCATTTTCACCATTTGATAAGGTTACGGATATGTCAAATTTCCATGAATCATTTTCAAGAGTATAAGGTGTGCCATTATCAACTACCTCGATACTATTTATCTCAATGTGATCTGCTTTATTTTCAGTATCCTGCAGTGTGTATTCTGCTTGGTAAGTGCCTTCTTGAATCTCATTCATTGTTTCAGTGCCGCCTTTAAAACAGGTTATATCATCACATTCAGATATAGATATTTCTACCGAGCTTATATCCTCGCCTTGTATATTTACAGTAATTGTAATAGTTGAAAGGGGTGTTGGTTTTTCTGGTGTGATGCTTATATTACTTGCGTTTGGTTCTGCAAGTGCATTTGAGCTCAAGAAGATAATAGCTAAAAGTAAAATTAAAGCTAAACTTTTTACAATATTTTTTGTCATATTTTTTTATCTCCCCTTCTAATGGTTAATCAATTCAATATTTTTGCTGGCAAGAGTTTGATAGTCGGTATAACCTGCTTTTTGATAATAAATATTTCCATTTTTATCATTGAGAATCATAGTAGTTCATCAATTTTTGGTTTTAATCTATCTGGTGGTTCTTGAGAAGAAGGCCAACCTTCAGGGGTTTTATCATAAACTGCAATTCCCTCATGAGT
>CAZOBL010000060.1:0-1809 GCA_964578185.1 uncultured Thermoplasmatales archaeon | reverse complement strand
GATCAAGGATATATAAAGTCGGTATTCCTCCTTGTAATTTATATTCATTCCAGGCTGTTCCATCATCTTTTCCAAAGACCCAATTTAAATCCATACCTAATTGTTGATCAAAGGCATCAATAAATTCTCTTATTTTACTGGAGGTGTCAGTTTCTTCAATGTTTAAAGAAATAATTTCTAGTTGATCATCACTGTAGTTTTCATATATCAGTTTTAGCTCAGTCATCTGAAATATACAAGGTTGACACCATGTAGCCCAGAAATCTATAAGAAGAATTTTTCCTCTATAGTCACTTGTTTTTTTTGTTGAACCATCAAGAAGAGTAAATTCAAAGTCTTCTTCGTATTCTATTTCTTCACCAGTATTTTTTTCTTCTTTTTTTATGCAACCTGATAAATTAGATATTGTAGCAGTTATGAAAATGATTATTATAGCAGTTGATATTATCTCATTATATTTTATATTTTTCATAATAAATGTACAATTTTTTTAAATGTTTTGTAATCTTTGTTTTAATGTATCTTTTGGCATTGCTCCGACTAATCTATCTACTAGTTCTCCTTTTTTAAATACTAAAATAGTAGGTATGCTCATTATTCCAAATTTGCCTGCAGTGTTTTGGTTTTCATCTACATTTAGTTTGCCAAATACTATTTTTCCTTGCATTTCTTTTGCAAGTTCTTCTATCACTGGCCCAACCATTCTGCAAGGACCGCACCAAGGGGCCCAGCAATCAATTACTAAATAGTCGAATTTTTCTACATTTTGGTCAATATCTGCATCTGTAACCTTTATTGGTGTATCTGGTTTGTTTTCATCCATTTTTATTTCACCTTTTATGTATCTATTTTTTAATTCCTCAAGTTTTTTCCTTTTTATTTCTGCCAACTTGTCATTAGTCATTGTTTAACTATTATAGTTTTCCTAGTATTTAACGTTTGTGCAGATTTTTTACACAACCATTATATAATAAGACATCTATATCAAATAGTACAAAAAATGAAAATAATCACAAATACAGAACACCTCTGCTGTGAAGAAGCCCTGCAATGTGCATTCGATCTAAAAAATCTAGATTTAAAGGTATATAAAATATTGCAAAAAAACGGTGAGCAAAGAGCAGATGAGATTGCAAAAGAAATCAATAAAGAACGAAGTACTGTATACAGGTCTCTACAAAAACTAACAAAATGTGGGATATGCAATAAAAAAAGAAACAACATAAAGAAAGGCGGCGGATATTACCACACATATGAATGTAACAACTCTGAGAAAATTAAAATAAAACTAGAAGAATGCATAGATAACTGGTATAAAAAAATGAAAGAAACAATAAAAAAAATATAACCTAAAATCATTCGATGTTATCCTGAAGCCATTTTCTTATTCGCAGATAACCTAAGAATTTTTGACCATTAATCCATAAAACAGGAGCTGTTTTTTGTAAATCCTCAAAAACATTATGTTTCTTTGCAATAGCAATCTGTTGATCATCCCATTCGTTTAAATCATGAGGTAATGTTATAATGTCTATATCCTGCCTATCATTAAGTAAATTTTTTGTCTGGGTACATTTCATACATTTTTCCAATGAAAACAATATTTTATCAGCCATAATCTGTTCCTCCCGGCAAATCATAATATAGTCAATAGCAATAAAAAAGTATGGGCCAGACCGGAATTAGATAATTCTTAAGATAAAATAGTGTAAACCTTTACAGAATTTTTAATTTAGTTGACATTAGGAAGAAATCAAGTATTTTTTTATTACTTAGATTTTAATTTCATTGTCTTTATATTACGATTTA
>CAZOBL010000059.1:0-12081 GCA_964578185.1 uncultured Thermoplasmatales archaeon | reverse complement strand
AGAATATCTAAACTCCTTAAAAATGATTGCAGTTAAGCAGGAAACAACTTTGTCCAATCTTGTTAACAAAGCAGTAAGGAATTATTTGTCTAAAACAAGAAAAAAACAAAGAAACTATGAGTTTTTCAACCAATTGGACCAAATAAAAGAAAATATTGTTATGGATAAAGACAATATAAAAGATTACATAGAAAAAGGCAGGATGTAAATGCGTGAAGTAATCTGGGACGCAAGTTTCTTTCTTATCTTCTCCCCGACGAAAAATATGAACACAAAATTTTTGAACTTTTCAAAAAAGAAAAAATAAAACTTATTGAACCTTTTATATTTGAGCTTGAAGTCACCAATACCCTACGTTATGCATTTAAAGCAAAAAGAATATCCGAAAAAAAAGCTTTTAAAAACTGTAGAACTATTTCAAAATCTTAAAAACATTGAATATGTATTTGATTTTGATCTAAGCAAATTAACAGAAACAGCTTTAAAAAAAGATCTCTCTATATATGACTCATGCTATTTGTACTTAGCAAATTACACTAACTTACCACTCTACTCTTTGGATAAAAAGCTTAAGCAAGCTTATAAATAATTATTTTAATAATACCTCAAAAACTATCAACTGTATTATAAACCTGTATATCGAAGTGTAAACTTGTATATAGAAATAAATTACAAAAATGGTCCTCAAGAAATAAAGTTCAAGTAATTATCTTTATTAATTACTTTAAATTCAGAGTCCTTGTAATTTAGTCAATAAACTGACCGAATTTAGCTAAATTCGGTCAGTTTAAGTTTAAACAATACCTGCAATTTTTAAAAACAAATTACCTTTTGTTATCTTTATAAGCTCGGGCCGCTTGTTCTAAAAACAATTCACTTTGGGGATTACTTGGTAAAACAAAAGCATCAAAAGGTTTTCTTTCCTTTTTTTTCTGTTCTTCTAATTCTGGTGGTTTTATTTGTTCTTTATTTTCCATATAAAAAAAGCCTCCGTTTCAGGAGGCTGTTGTTTCTTAATTTGGGCAATTCTTCAACAACCGACCCCCCTGCTTTTATTTTGCTTGCAAATAAAAATAGAACGATGGGTCAGATACATCATACATTTATTTAATATCATCACCATATTTTTGTCAATGAAGAAGAAATGTGTATTTTTTAACAAACACAGCACAAAAAAAAGAAAATCCCGCCTAACGGCGGATAAATTCTAAATTTAAAATTATTAAATTCTAAATTTTAATCCCTGAGGCAACGTACCGAAAAGCCCTTGCCCTTATCGTTGCCGTGGTGGCTGACGCCCGTACTGCTATAGTACACGCTCCGGCCCCAAGCATTGCTGGAATCATACTCAGTAGACGACCACAAGTAGGCGAAGTTGCTGATACCGAAGTAACTACCGTCGGTATTGCGGCGGCCGCCCGGCAGCAGGTCAAAGCCGGAACAGCCAAAATCATTGTCGCTTCTTAAGTCATTATCAGGCCATAAATCATACTGCCCAGCCAAAGCAGAGCCTTCGTCTCCGCAGACATTGTTTTCTAAGGTTGTTAACTCTGCATCAGAAGGAAAGTGCCAGCCGTCAGGACATAGACCTTGCACTCCACTGGGGCTTGAACTGGAGCTTGAAGCACCACACATGGCAACAGTCCAGGTGTAAAGTCCTCCGTAGGTATTACAGTTTGTAGAGTTATCATCGTAGCAGTATTTAGTACCGGAACAGTTGGCATTATCAGCACTAGTTGGATCTATATTTAAGACGTTTCCCAGCCAGCATTGGTTGCCGATGGCTACTAAAGGATAGGTTACTCCTCCGTAAGAAATACTACCTCCACAGTCGGAGCATGACAATGATCCATCGCCGTTGCAATTTCCATCTGGACACTGATTAAACAAATCCTCCCGTCCAGTTTGGTTTATACAACTACCTCCGGAACATTTTTTACATTCTTGGTTACAAAGATTTGAACCTTCTGTATCTTGGGTATCATCAGTTATATTAACAGGATCAATTGATGTTCCGTTGCACCTTTGGCAGGCAGGCAGTTCATATTCTCCAGCTGGAAGAGGAATACAATTTCCGTCTAAATCTCCGTCACCGCATTGGTGATTAACAAGCGAAGTTATGCAAGCATTATTATCGTCAGGATCATCATATCCAAGAATCTCTGTCTGATGTATTCTATTGTCACCAGGATCTGTTAAAAGATAAGTATTATCGTTTGAAGCATAGCCGTCATTGTCATTATCTGGATACCATAACGTTGCTCCTGGTTTGATCTTCCCTCCGTCAAGAATTACAATTGAACCAGAATCACCGGACAAATCTATACTGCCAACAATCAATTCTTGATCAGCATTAATTGTGAGGGTTTTCCCACTTGCAATAGAAAGGGAAGAATTATTAACCGTTCCGTCTAATTCATGGAGACCAACAATTGTATTATTGTTTTCTAAATTAGTTCCCAAATTGTTTGTATAGGTGCAGTTGTAAAGTATTTCACTCGAAAATTCCGGGCAGCCTTCTTTAAAACTAAAACTAGACTCTTCTGTTGACCAGTTCCCTTCCTGGTCAGCGTCATCCCAAAATTTTACTCGCCAGTAATAGGTTTTATCTCGTGGCAGTTCAGGAACTGCAGAATCAATCGTGCATTCCGTTCCTTGAGTACAGTTTGTTATAGAAGTCTTTCCCGAATCCCAAATTAATGATGGTGTAGAAAGAACAGTTAACTTAATATTATTCGTGTGAATAGAGTTGTGAGGTTTTATACTATAAGGATTTTTACTTTCAAAAACTTTTTCTGTTTCCTTATTAATTTTTTGTTCATATTTTTCAACTTCTTTTGTATAATAACCTTCGACTGCAAATTCTAGTTTTTCATAATTTTCAGGCGCTTTAAATTCAAGAAAAAATTCATCGCCCTTTTTCATTACTAAATACTTGTTGTCTGATTGTTTTAATAAATCTGAGTTAATATCACCACTGATAGAAGATAATTCAATTATTCCCTTATTGTCCGAACGCAGATAAATGCGATCAATAAAAGTTGTTTCCTCTATTTCCTCACTTATTTTAAGTTTAATTTTACCTTCTTCAATATTAGTTTGAGAAATATCAACAAAATCCAATTTTTCTTTGTCTTTTGAAACTGCCCCTGCTAAGAAGTCTGTTAGTTTTCTATATTTTCCTTGTTTATAGGTATATAAATAAGGAGTGTTACCAATATATTCACATCGAACGTAATGTAACTCATCTACCATCGTCCAAGGGCCCACGCAATCAGTAAACCTTACAGTGTATTTTTGCATGCCCATAAACCCACCAGTTGAACTTGACCAATAATTATTGGCTCCGCCGTCTCCTCCAAAGCAGGCATTGGAGCAAGACGCTGAATTGCAAAGGTCAATTAAAGGCTGTGCTAGAGGCAAATTCCAGTCAGTTTTCCCCCCATAACTTAAGTTACTGCAATAGTCTATTGCACCAGTACGGTCATAAGTGGATCCAGCAGTAGAAGTCCAGCATATATCAGCATTACAATCAACATAAATGGTATCACCATTTGCGCAATTCAAAGTTTCATAACCTGTTCCATCACAAGTACAAGTAAGAGTTTCACAAGGATCGCCGCCGCAATCTAAATCGTCTCCATCAGTATATCCGTCACAATCATTATCAATTCCGTCCGAACAATTGCTTTCCGTACCGCCGCAGTCGCTGTCCAAGCCGTCCGTACACCCATCTCCATCATTATCTATCCCATCAGAACAATAACTGGACTCCTCAGGTATATAGTTTTGAGAATTAATCATTAGATGCACTTTTGAATTAATATCAACATAATCACCTATACTTGAAGATTTAGTTGCGTTTAAACGCAAATCAGATTGAGAAATAAAATCAGTATTAGATAATTCTTCCCAAGAGTCTGTTGTATTATTCCAAATTTTAAAGTAAGTAAAATAACTGGGTTCAGTTTCGCCATATCCTTGCCATTCTATAATCATATCATTGATATCACTAACACTTTCACTAATTTGAAAAGAGAATATCTGGGAATCGTATGTAGAATCCCGAAGGGATAAAGAAGTTGTCCATCGGCTATCGTTCATGGAGGAAATACTGGTATAATCAGCGGATTCAGCTATACTTGTATAATCAATTGGCGAACTTGGTTGACTACCACCTTTTTCATATGCCCAACAATTTGATCCTGGGGAACAAGATGAGAAATTGTAAGTATTATAATGAAACACAATTTGAGGATATTCACTTATTTGTAACTGATAATAATCGGCAATATCACCAGTTGTAATGTCATTGTATGTTGCCGCAAAAGATGGCTGATTAGTCGTTAAGTCAATAGGGTTAGATTGACCTTCTACTTGCAATCCTGTTGGTCTAAAGTCAGAAGCTCCTTCAACATCTCCTGGTAAAACAGCAAGCCAGGCACAAGTTTCATTGACATGAGATGTGCAAACATCACTACCGTCAGTTTCGCAAAATCTTATTTGGGCCCCTGTTGAAGAAATATTATTTGCCTCAGAAATCATTTCATGTTCAGAGCTATTTTCGGTTTGAGTTTCAACAATCACTATTGGAGTAGAACTAAGACTATAGGAAACAGATTCCCAACTTGCATCACCACAAGTTACTGTTCCCCAATCCCAGGAACTCAGTTTATCGGCTACTTGTGGATCAATTGCTAACCAGGCAACAGTTTCAGATCCATGTAAACCATTACAACCGTTAGCTGAATTTTGTTCGCAAAGTTTAATAGCTGCTCTATTTGTTGTTCTTCCTGTGATTTTAGCATTGATGTTTTCAACGCCTGCACTAATTACTTGAGCAAAAACAATGGGAGTATTAACAAAAGTTTTGTGAAAAAAAACTTCTACTGTATTATTCCCAGAAATTGTAGTTATTCCGCCGTCCATTCCTTTAGTATTTTGTATTTTATCAGGATCAAGAGCTAGCCAGCCGTTTGTTTCAGTAGTGTGCATAGAATCACAACCAAGGTGATACTCACAATGTTGAGTATCAAATCCGCTTGTTGTTACATTTTTAATTTTAGCTAAAGAAGGGTCCTTGGGCCCCTCATATGTTTGGGTAGTTGTAAAAACGAGGGGTGTGGAATCATAGTAATTTGAATTTATTGATACTGATTCAAAATCATTACCCATCACTGCTTTCGTTCCTGCTTCACCGATTATTTGTGCACTATATACAGTAGAGGGGAAATGAAAGCTTAAAAATAGAAAGAGAAAAAAAATTTTAAAGAGTAGTTTTATTTGTCTGTTTTCTATTTTATCTATTATATTCATCTTAAAGTCAGCTCCACATTTTGTTCTTCATTGCCTGCTTTGGCAATAATTTGCACTATATAGTTGTATAGGTATGTGTCATTAACAGTCCAGGAGCCTGTCCAGGTGCCATTGGTATTTGTACCCTCAGAAACTGAAAGTTTTATGGAAGTTTCTTTGTTGTCTGTTTTAATTATTGCAGTTACAGAGTCAATCGGTACAGAGTTGCTTGCACTTATTATTATTCCCTGCTGAGTATTTTTTTGCGGGTCAATCGGGTCAAGAAAACCCCTGCCAAACTGGGGTGCATTTCTATTACCTCCCTGTACAGTAAAGCCGTGTTTTCCGTGCGGAAGCGGTCTGGGTGTGGGGAGGGGAGATGGAGAAACATCTGGTTTTTCTGTTTCTTTCTTTTGTGTAAGTGAAAGAAAGTTTGTTTTTGTAGCTTGTGAGACAATTAATAGTCCGCTGGCAATAATTACTGAGATTAAAAAAATGTTAAACAAGGGATTTAAATATTTAGGACTAAGGTATTTTTTTAAAATACCATTTTTACTAGTGTGGGCAGATCGATCAGTCATTATATTACACTTACTAATTATAATAGTATTGTTTGAACTCTCTTGTCAAGCTGTTTAAATATATCTTAACCTTTTAAAATTACAAAATTTTCAATCTCCGGTTTAGAGTATTAAATTTATTCACAACTGCAAAAAGAAAAACAAGCAAAGGAACTACTATTATTAATACAGACAGAAATTTTTTGATTTTTTGGTTATTTTAATATATTTTTTAAGCATTTTTATAATATCTTTTATTTTCTTATTCATATTTAATTAATGAATCTTTTTCATTTAATAATGTTTTATGGTGTTGCTGCGCCGCCACTACAATATACTGCAACTTCATTTGCTTCACACCAACAATCACATTCTGTACATGCTGCGTAAATAAAATGAAGGTCACAAGAATCTCCCACACAGTCATTACAACATTCTCCATCCATTGCAAAACATTCATCATAAGTGCAATCGTCCAAATCAGTTCCCGGGCATGGCTCTGGTATTTCTTGAGAAATATCAAAATTCTCCATATTTATATCTCCACTAAACTGCAGTCTGTTTTTTTCATTTTCTGCACTGGTGCAGTTGGCTGCATAATCACAGGTTCCTGTGGCATCGCATTGGGCCTGGCAGATATAGTCAAAGCCTCCGTCTTCAAAACAGTTGTCTCCCTGGCAGGAGCAGTAGGCTTTACCGCCGTTAAAGCAGTAATTTGATCCACTGCAGCTGCCGTTCTGGCAAGCTTCTTGTGCAGAGCAGGAAGATGTTTGGCAGTTTCCGTTTCCGTCGCATGTTGTTTCTGCTTCACAATCATTTGCACATCCGTCACAATCTCCGTCCGGGTCTGTTCCTGAGGAAATATATGAGCAGGTGCCTTCTGATCCGGAAATATCACAAGCTTCACAGTTTCCGTCACAAGCTGTGTCACAGCAATAGCTATCAACACAGTTTCCGGAACAGCAATCATCATTAACAGAACAAGTTTCTCCGTTTGAAGAGCATGAAGAATAGGTAGCATATATGGAAAGACTTCTATCTGTTCCAGAATACAGGTCATCATTTTCCCATGGATCCAGCAAAGAGAAGGTTGTAAGCATTCCCGACGAGTAGTATGTTTGACTTATATCATCGTGATGTAAGTAATAATATAAGTAATCTTGTATATCTGAAGAATCTGCCATTATAGAAAGAACATATACGTCTGCACCCAAAGAAAGATCCATGGAGGCATTTTCCCAACTTGGATCAGTTCCAGAACCAGTAATTTGGCTACTTCCTTCTAGAGAATGGCTATCTGTACCATTTCCATTCTCTGTATAAACTGCTAGCTTAAGATCTATGTCAGTAATTCCAGAATCTGCAGAAGTATAGGCACTTAATTGGGTTATCTCTACGTTTTCACTTAATAACGCTCTTATTCCGTATATCCACATCGTACCTGAACTTATATATGAGCCGGAAGTAATTATAGTAGTACTAGCGCCCTCCCCTTCATATCCAAAATTAGGATCAACTGTAACCGGATAAACAGCCTTATCTAAAAACTCTTGTGGGACAATCACCGATAAAACTCCTTTTTCTTCATCCATTTTTAATTCTCCCCAAACTTCATTTCCCTCTGCATCCCAAATTTTAGGCCGGTATATATGAAAAGCCTTTCCTGTTTTATAGTTTTTACCACCCATTTTGGAATAATCACCTGATTTGTCCTTGTGGTATACAGCATAAGAACCAACTACATGTTGCGGCCTGTAAGAATCGGGTTTTCCGTCATTGTTATCATCAGCCCATGTCGGGTGTTCAGGATGTAAAGGAGGCTGATAATAAAAGTTGAGGTTTTCTGTTTGAATGGGAAATTCAAGTTTATTTGTTTTAGGTTTTTCATGGAGAATAGTATCAAATTCTACTCCGCCATTGCTGTTTATAGTAAATGTTCTTTCCTTTCCGTCCGAGCCTATTTCTGTAATTTCTTCCGGTTCTTTTACATAAAAATCTATCTCTGTTTTACCATCTATAGATTTGTAGCGCAGTTTGTTACCTACCTGTTTAGGTTTTTCTGTAGTTTGATATGGTATGTCTACTCTTAGATGACCTTCCCCTTGCCATTTATTCAATTTAAGATATGGCTGTGGAGGAGAATGTGATTCCGTTCCTACTTCAACAATTTCATTGTCTAGGGTTTTAAAACTGTAAGCAACCTTGTTTTCTTTTTTAAATTCTAGGGTATTTAAGTTCTTTAGTCTTTCTTGGTAATTGTTATTAGTATTATTGTTTGAGATATTTTTAACAAAATAACTGTTTTTATTACTAGGGTTTTGTTTTTTTGAGATTGTGTTTTTCTTAGGGGGTATAATTAAAAGGCTGAAGCCCAAAATAGTTATAGCTACAAAAAAGATTACTATTATTTTAAAAAGCTTTTTATTCATGATTAATTAATAATCCACCAGTTAAAGCGTATTTCACTTTCCAAAGTTTGTTCTGAGTCAACTCCAACCGTGAAATACCCTTCGTCTCCGGCCTTTTTGTTTTTAACATAGAGTACCATATTGTTAGTGTTTGTTGTAGGTGTAATATATATTAGTGAGCTGTCTGATATATTTTGATTGTTTATCTTGATCTGCGTGCTTCCTGCAGGGATGGAGGCTTCGCCGGCTGAGGCTTTGCTTTCGGTTTCCGGATTGACCAAGTCTCCGAATGTTTCGGAGGATTCTGTTTCTTTATCGGAAGCAATATTGATCTTTTTAAATGTTGCTGATCCGGATGCGTCAATTGAGGCAACTTCGTCTTCTTCCTGGTTGAGGATTTGGAATTTGGATTTGGCTGAGTCGGTTGCTTCCCGGTTGTCGTCAAGTTTGACTGCCACATTTTTTTCCACCGGCTGCAAGAGGTCGGCAAACAAGCTTCCGGAGACAGTGGCGGTCTGGGTTTCCACTTCACCCACAATTACTTTTT
Organism: uncultured Thermoplasmatales archaeon; assembly: GCA_964578185.1. Classification (GTDB taxonomy): domain Archaea; phylum Thermoplasmatota; class E2; order DHVEG-1; family DHVEG-1; genus JAZKSG01. The sequence goes on along the minus strand of CAZOBL010000059.1, from coordinate 3,271 downwards.
CTGCCAGAACTTCGCCTTTGACTTCCAGGTCTCCGTTGATCGTAACTCCGCCATCTTCACTGATAGTCATTTTACCTGCCAAGAAATCAATCTTGCCTGCGCCCGAAGGTTGGAGATGCAAGGTATCTTGGTCTCCCGTAACCCCAATACTGTTATTAGTAATATTCATAGTGTCATCAATTACCAGGTTGTTGGTGACTTCCAGGTTGGTCATGGTTGCTTGTCCCAAGACTGCTAAAAAGTCATTAAACATTCCCGTGTCTGCATCTATTGTTGAAACATCCATGAATGAACCGGATTCGCTGGCTGTCCAGGTGCCCAGGTCTGCTAACAGGTTTGCGGAGTCGGTGGCAACTGAAAGGTCAACTTCTTCTTCATCTTGTCCGGATGGGGAAGCATCATTGTCAAATTTGTACTGGTTAATTGTTTCGCTTGCCAGTGTGGCAATTCTTGCTTCCAATCCTTCTATTTCATCAGCGTACAGTTTTTGGAATTTACCTGTCTTGGCTGTGAAAGCGCCGCTGACTGTTGCGTCTTCTGCCTGCAGGTCTTTGGTTTGTGTTTTGTCTGCGGTTAATTCTTTTGTTTGTATTTTATCTGTTTTGATTTCTCCGTCTACCAGCAGGTCTCCGAATAGGGAAGTCTTTTTGTCTTGACCGTCAAATTCTGCCACTTTTTCTTCATCCTTGTTGTTAATACTCAGGGTTTTGTTTTGCATTGCCAGTTCTTCTGTTTCAACTACCGGGCTGACTATTTCATCGGACTCGACTTTTTGTATTCTTGCTCTTCTTCCTTCAATTACGTCTGCAGTAAGATTGCTGATTTTAACTCGGGTGGCAACGATATTGTCAGCCAATAAGTTGGTGGTATCAATAAGACCAGCAGAAATCCTGGCTATTTTAGCGGTCGCATAGGAAATTGAATTGTAAATTGTCTGGCCAGTACTGTCAACCAGTTTGTAAACCTCATTGGAAATGTCTTCTTTGTTTAACAATCCGTCATAAGTTTGGTTTTCACCAATAACTATCTGGTCAGTGTCAGCAAGGCTGCCCATGTTCAGGTCTCCGCTGTCGGTTATACTCATTCCGTCCAAATCGTCGTTGACAATAAAACCGGAGGAGGCGTCTTCTCCCTGTGCATTTGTCCAATTTTTGTAATCAAACCTTGGAGCGGACAAACGGTAGGAGATTTTTGTCGGCCGGTCAGAGTAGACAATTAACTGATATTTTTCCTTGTCTATTTCATACCAGGTTTGCGTGTTGATTTCCGGAGTCAGAAGCGCAACCATTTTATCAATATTTTCCTGCAGTTTGGATGCTTTTGAAAAAAGCCAGAGATCGGAACCTTTTTCCAGATTTGTAAAATCAATGATCTTTTTGTATCCGATTCCCGGGACTTCTTCTGATGTATATAGTGTGCCGGTAGTTTCTTCTTTAACACCGGTCATGGCAACCATGTATGTGGCATATTTTTCTCCGTTGATTGTGTAAGGAGGGTCAACAGTTCCGGCATCAAGTTTGCCGCCGCAGGTTCCGCTTGCTCCTACACAAACGTCAGTTGAGGAAGTACCGCCAATTCCCAAGTTAACCACACCGGATCCGTTGGGAACAATACTAATATTACCGTTATTAGTAGATTTAATTGTTCCGCCGCTGTCTAGTTCAACATCACCGGCAATACTGGCATCATTGGCAATTTTAAGGGAGTATCCGCCTACGCTTCCGGCAGGGTCTAAAAAGTATGAGTTATTAATGTCATAATATCTTTCCGCCATAACACTGCCGTCGACGTCAAGAGCCTGAAGCGGGTCGCTGACACCAATTCCTACATTACCTGTGTTGTAATAAATTTTACTGCCGTTTTGCTCCCAAAGACCGCCGGAAATTTCTCCCCAGCTGGTACCGTCAAAAACATTAACTGCATTGTCATCGGCATCCCAGGCGATATATCCTTCACCTGAACTAGGGTTGGAAAAACTGTTTGCCTGAGGAAGTCTGAGTCCCATAGGGGTTGTACTTCCGTGGGTAACTGCTCCCAAATCAAGGAATGTGTTATTTGCCAAAGCACCAATATCATCAATATTTCCGGATCCGTCAAAAGACAATGTAATATTGTCACCGGAATCATAAATGTCATTTCCACCAAGCTTAAAGTCTCCGGTTATGTGCAGCTGTTGGTCTGGACTTGTTGTGCCAATTCCAACATATTTGTTACTGCCTGTAATATATAATACTTTTTCCGAGTTTGTTTCTAGTGATATATCTGTAATAACATTTTCGTTACCCACTGTTGCAGCTCCGATTGAACTATTATGCCAAAATCTTTTGTCGTTCCCATAAAGGAGACCATATCCATATCCCAATTCTATATTACCCCCGGTAATTTCAAGTTTTTCATCCGGATCCGTTGTTCCGATACCGACATTGCCGGAAATAACAGCACCTGAAGTAGGGGTGGCATTACTATAACCTAAAGTCAAACCTCCGTTTATGAAAAAAGTTTCGTCTCCATAAGTACCTTCGGTATTCAGATCAATTACTCCATAAGCAGAACTTGCTTCATGTCTGTATGCATCAACTACTTCTGTATTACCAGTTGAAGAAAGAATTATTCCGCGATCCGTATAATTGACTATTCCATCTCCATTAACGTCGGCTCTTGCGTATTCTGTTGTTGTCAAGAGGCTAGTTCCGTCAAGATGATCAGCTATTGTGTTGAAATCTCCGATAGCAATTCCTCCGCTGTCATCAATATCACCAGTGCCGCCTTTGAAAAATATGCTACCATCAACCATTAGTTGTGCAACGGGATCAGTGGTTCCGATACCAACATTACCTTCAAAATAGTTGTAGTCATTAGAACCCGCTTGGTAAACACCAAATCCATTTGTAGCAATCGTTTCTTCCAAATATAATCCATATGCGGTATCTACAGTTCCTGAATTATATAGATCCCAAATTCTTGAATAAAATCCATAAACTGTATCTATTGATCCAACGTAAGAAACAATTTCATTTTTTGTGCCATAAACATTGTTTATGGATCCAGAGGAATCACCGTTATATATATAGTTATAACTTCCTGTTGCATTAGTTAAAGCTGAACTATTGTAGTGATAGATTTCAGAGTTTGAGCCCTTAATGTATTGGCTTAATGTGTTTGATCCAGAAGTTTCAATAACACTTCCATAAGCAACGTGTGCTGTAGTTGATGTTCCACTTGGATTTATGTTTAAAGTATTTTTAGATAAAAAGTTTGTTCCGGAGGTACT
>CAZOBL010000058.1:0-12310 GCA_964578185.1 uncultured Thermoplasmatales archaeon | reverse complement strand
TTTTTATCAGTAAACGGCTCCAACATTTCAAGCGGGTAATTGCCACGGTCATCCCATTCGTACTCTTTTTCATAAAAAAGATTGAGTAAATTTTCATGATCCCATGGCAAATAGAATAACTTTACCAATTCAAAATCGGACGAATGAAGCTCATCCCGTAAATAATCCCGCAGTTCAATAGAAGAAAAAGGGATCTTCCTGTCATCAGGAATAATATCTGGTAATCCGGCTACAAGACAGTAATAATTTCGCTTGTTCATTTTTCATAACATTACAAATTACAAATTAATTACAAATAATTAAAATCCAGTAAAAATGAAAAAATTTGAAACAAAAATGCTAATTGTCGGGGTTATAGCTATTTTTATAGTTTCTAGTCTTTCCCCCGCTTACAGTTCTAACAAAGAACAATACGAAATATCTACATTATCTGCAAAAATTAAAACCTTAGAGGCTTTAGGAGAAGGACCACAACTTCAGATTGGTTTGCCTTCAAGGGATGTGTATGAATTAGAAGATGTTACATTTACAGTTACAATAAACTCAAATGGAGATAATGAAAATGTTGATGGAGCATCTGTATATTTTGAAGGGGCGTTATTGATAAAAAATAAACAAACTGAGGATGGAGTCGTCACATTTACAGCAGAAGAAATTGAAGGAAACAATGATTATAGTACATTTACAGTAACCGCCGAAAAATCAGGTTATACATCAGATGAAACCGAAATAAATGTTTATAATCGTTATCTAAAAATTACAACAATAAATCCAAATCCTGTAAATGAAAATAAAAAATATTTTGTAAAATTAAAAGACCAATATGATACACCAGTATCTGGAAGTATTGAATTTAATGGTGGAACACATATAATCTTAGCAACAGGTAGTTATGTTCCTTGCTGTCATCTCCCAGAAGATGAAAACGGAGATGTTGGAGAAGATAAAACTTTTAAAATTTATGCACATAGAGCATTTTATAAAAGGTCAAATGACAAATATGTAACAGTTCATAATGTAAATTGTAATCCAGGCAATCCTTGTAAACCTTCAGGGGATAGAACACCAGATCTTGGTTTTGGCTATAATTATCAAGTATCATGTAGTGATCCTGATGGAAGTAAAGTTAGTTACGGCTGGGATTGGAATGGAGATTTCTCAGTTGACGAATGGGATGATAATGGTGGTCTTTTTTATGAATCTGGTCAGACATGTATTTCATATCACACCTGGCACAATAAAGGTCTGAAAATAATTAGAGTTAAAGCAAAAGATACACATGGTTCAACAAGTGGCTGGTCTAAAGGTTTAAAGATATGGGTAAATAACGAGGCCCCAAATGTACCTAGTTTAGATGCTCCCGAGTACATAGATGCACCCGCAGGTGGGCAAGGCACAGGAGTTTTTAAGGCAGAAGCTACAGACCCCGATACACATATGGTAAAATATTTGTTTAGTTGGGAAAATGGTGAGCATCCAACAGAATTAGTACCTTCTGGTCAGGAGGTTAGTGTAAATCTTAATTTTGATGCTGGAAAAGTATATCATGTTAGTGTCAAGGCAATAGACGAATATGGGAAAGAAAGCAAATCCTCATGTTGCGCAAAAGTGGTCGTTGGAAATATAGCACCTTATCAGCCAAATAAGCCTTCAAAAGTTAAACGTGGGAATACGTATGATTTTACTACTTCAGGAGCAGATGAGAATAGTGATAATTTAGAATATCTTTTTGATTGGGGCGACAGAGATGATAGTGGATGGTTTGGACCATATGGTTCAGGTGATACTGTAAAAGCCTCACATGAATACAATTCTGCAGGATTTTATACTGTAAAAGTTAAATCCAGAGATCTTGACTCAAATGGTAACCCCAAGGGGACAGAAAGCCCATGGTCAGATGGGAAAACAGTAGTAGTAGTAAGAGGTGATTCTGGTATGACCATGACGGTGGGTATAGAAGATGGAAACAGCCCCAATTATACTGTTGATATGGTTCCTAAAACATATATTGACTCAGATACTGGGGAAAGAGTGGATAGAGATTCTGAAGGTTATTCTTTGAATGCCAATATGGATGGAAGCTATGATATTTTACAGAATGGTGAACGAGTTGTTTCTGGCCTTACTTCTTCAGATAATGTTAAAAATTATTTTTCAAATAATATGATACCTGACGGCGGGTCAGAGGATAATGATGACTCTGGAGGAGGTTCAGATGACTCCAATGGGGCACCTAGCATTAGCAGTATTAGCGATAAAACTGTAAATGAGGGTTCTTCACTGACATTTACAATATATGCCACTGACCCTGATGGGGATGATTTAACATTCAGTAAAACAAATGGGCCAGGTTCAGTTACAGCAAATAGTAATACTCAACCTAACAATTACTGTGGTTTTGCAGATGGAGGCCAGACAGATACAACTCAAAGCGCTGTATATACATATTATGCTAGTCATGACGATGACAGTGATGATGAAGAAAATATTTATGTTGAAATTAAAGTATCTGATGGAAAAGGTGGAACTGACACTGAATATTTTTACATTGATGTAATTGATGACGACGAAGACGACGAAAGTGAAACTCAGCCTTTAGGTTTTGACATAATGAGTTCAAATGAAGAAACAATTAGTGATCCAGTTCCGTCATCTGGTGTTACATTACAGTTCGATAGTAGTGGAACTCAACTACCGGCAGGGGTTATTGAGAATAATACTCTTGCAGATCCAAATCAAAAACAAGAAGTCAGTATATCTTCAGATGAAAAACAATTTTCTATAATTAATGATTTATCTAGCATTAGTATTTTAGATTTTATAAAGAATTTTATAGACAAATTACTAAATCTAGACAGTTTAAAAGTAAACAACGATATAACTTCTATTGACGGAGAAAAAGACCCAAGCAGTAGCTATGAGGATACAACCGAAGTTGATGATAGTTCAGATGTAGATGTGGAAGCATCTGAAGAAAACAATGAATTTCAAGAATGCGACCCTGAGCCGATAGAAGGTCTAAAATATGTCTGGAATTTTGGCGATGGAAATATTGCAGTTGGTAAAAATCCAGAACACACTTATTCATTGAGTTCTGATATGCAAATCGATGACACAAAAGATATGACCACTGGTGAATTTGTAAGATATGCTATTGGTATAGATGAAGATTCTACATCTGATCCTCTAGTTAATGATGGAAGTACTATTGATGATGCAAATAGTGACGATAGTAGTGCCAGCTCGATAAGTAATGAAGATGATTCATTGATTCCTGATTCACCAATCAATGGCGGCTTTATACCTGGTGGAATGTACTATACAGTTACACTCTATATTGTTATAGATGAAGAAGATGTTCTCAAAGATGTGAAACATGTTGAGGATTTAATAGACCTAGATCTTTCATCTGTTGAAATATTAGATAAAGATGCAACAACAGTTTCATTTTCTGAACCATTAATTTACGAAGGAGATCCTGTACCTCTTCCAGAGACAAACCCAACAGATTCTGAAGTAACTGAGGGCAATGTTGAAGGCAGCACAACTACAGAAGGAAGTATAGATAACACCCTTCTTCTCTCTTTTTAAAACTTTTTTTTATTCATATCTTAAGGCTTCTGCAGGTGGTATCTTTGACGCTTTTCGTGAAGCTGGAAAAATACAAAGTAGTGTAAATATAAATGCTGTTATTGCTACAAAGATTATTGGTTGCCAATTTATTACAAAATCAAATGCTAGTTCTTGAAAATCATCACGCCAGATTATATACCCAGTGAATATCCCAAGGAGCGTTCCAATTATAATCCCAAGGATTGATATTACTGATGTTTCTATTAAAAAAGCTGATAGTATCATTCTTTTTTTAAAGCCAATTGCTCGCATCATTCCTATCTCTTGTCTTCTCTCGTGAACAGACCTAATAGTTATAATACCCAGCCCAGCAATACCAATTATTAATCCTAGGGCCATAAATGCATTAAACAAGTTAAAGAATTGATTCATTGTTGATATTGCTTCAAGGACCACTGTTTTAACTGCTATTGCTTGCATTCCATTTTTTAGAAATGCCCTTTCTATATCTTTTGCGATACTGTCAACATTTTCACCTTCTTTTATGCTAAATAAAAATACTGTTGGTTTGTCGATATCAAATTCTTCACGTGCATAGGTATCAAATGTAAATATACCTCGGATATATGTTGTATCCAATATTCCAATTACTTTTTTTTCTACTAATCGATCATCCTTATTCTTAAGTTTAATTGTATCCCCTAGATTTACTTCTATTAATGAATATGATGGACCGTATTGGTTTTCACCAACAGATCCATCGATTATTACTAAATCTCTATTTTCTTTAATTGCCTGCCACGCATTCTGAGGATTATATTCATTCAATAATTCTAAAAATTCAAATTCATTTTCTTCTATAAAATCGTCATTTACACCAAGAAGCATATAATAGGCTGGTTGACCCCTGATAGTTGTTTTATTTAAAAGAACTACACCTGAACTTACAGATGTAGTTTTTTCGATTTTATCTGAAATGCCCTCTTCCTCTAGTTCTGCTTCGATATTTTCAATAGGTGAATGTTGATTGCAGAAAGCCATTATCTCGTATCCACCGGATGCTTTTTCCACTTGATTTTCAATGTTCGTGCCCATCATTCCAACTATCATTGACATAGTTGTAATTGTAAAAATTACTAAGGCAAATATTGCAATAGTCATACCTGTTCTAAATTTTGATTTAAGTGCATATGACACAGCTGTTTTTATAACAGCTTGCATGGATTTACCACGGCCGATTATATATGTTAAACCTTTGACTATCTGCTCTGAGTTCATCATGACTAGAAGAAGCGCGGAAAAAACTAAAAACAAACCTGATACAATAAACATTTCAATTCCGCTGCTGAAATTTGGAAACCAGTTTGCTGGTAGAACCCATAAAATTAGAAGAATAATTGCAACAAGATTAAATGCTATTCTATCCCCTATCCATCTTCTTGATATCAAACCTCCAGCTATAATTAATAATGATATGCCTGTGATGAGTGCTGATATCTGCTCGGTGAAGATACTTACTAATAGTAATATCAAACCGATTAAACCACCAAGAAAACCTATCATGAGTAATTTTTTGGATCCTCGAGATATTTTTGGTTCGGGTATCTGTCTTATAGCTCGGACAATATTAAGTTTTGAAATTCGCCCAGATGTAAAATAAATTGTAATAATTGTTAAAAGAAAACCTGATACAAAACCAATTATCATACTTCCCGGTGTAAAAGTAAAGTATTGTAATATCTTAAAATTACCAAATGATGAAATTATGTTCTCTAGTAAATATATTATTACAAATGCTATTGCTAAACCAAAAAATACGCCGACTAAACTTGCAATTAATGCATATATTGTTCCTTCTGACAAATACATTCTTTTCAGATGTTTTCTTTGCATACCTATGGCTCTTGCCATACCCATCTCAGATTTTCTTTCCTCACCAAGCATAACAAAAATATTTACAATAAGAATAATACCTGCTACTATTGAAAAAGTTCCAAAGATGATAAACATATCTGAAAAACCTTGCATACTTTCTTTTCCAGTTTTTAAAACATCTTTTTTGTTTTGCGTTATTTCAAAATCAAGATCATGTTCAATATCAATATCTCCAAAAGAATCTATGACCTCATCAGTATATTCCATTCCTTCATAGACTCCCCCTTTATTAGAAATGAGAATTCGGTTAATTTTATTCTCTTTTTTTAGGAAATCCTGTGCTGTTTGAATTGTTACAAAAATACCATTGCCGCTACCAGCTCTCTCTTTATCTTGGAGGATATATGTAACTGTGAATTTTTTAAACGAGTTATTTGCAAATAAAAAAAGATGATGTCCTGTTTTTGCATTTAAGTCTTCAGCAGAGTTTTTTGCAATCATTAATTCATTTTCAGCAAGTGATGTAACTTTTTTACCATTCTTACTGTAAAATCCTCCAAAGTTATCATCATTTCCAAAATCTATTCCATGAAAAACAACAGATGGCTCAGATAGATTAGTGTTGTTGTTTAATACTGCTACTTGATCGGTGATTTGTGCTGTTATACCATCAACATATTTTTTGTCTATTTGATTATTTATTTGATCAAAAATGGATTCGTTAAAATAATCACTTTCACCGGCGGGTTTACGTCCAACTATAATTTCATCGGTTAGATACATAGAATCGAGTATCTCACTTTCAATCATGTTATCCATTGTATCGCCGATTACAAGAGATGAGGAAATAACGCCAGTGCCTATCATAAGACCGAGTACAATTATAACCGTGTATCCTTTTCTTCTCAGAATGTTTCTAAAACCAAGTTTTGCAATTATTTTGTTTCTAAACATTAAAACAAGAAGAGATGCCATTATCAATGCAAATATACTTAGGAACAATATTTCAGTCATTTTCAGATTTCACCATTTAGCAGGGACATACTGTTTTTTTATAATCCCACTACCCATAACCAGTACTCTATCAGCCCTCTCAGCTACTTTTGTATCATGGGTTACTAAAACAAAAGTTTGTTTTTTTTCTTTGTTTAACCTACTTAGAAGCTCCATTATCTCAGTTGATGTTTCGCGATCTAAATCACCTGTTGGTTCATCTCCAAATACAATTAATGGATTGTTTACTAGTGCTCTTGCTATGGTCACCCTCTGTCTTTGTCCACCTGATAATTCGGATGGCTTATGATGACCCCATTTTTCAAGTCCTACTAATTTAAGTGATTCAATTGCTTTTTTACGGGCTGTTTTTGGATTATATTTTGATACAAGTAAGGGAAGTTCAACGTTTTCAACAGCGGTTAACACAGGTAAAAGGTTATAAAATTGGAAAATAAAACCCATTTTTTTTGCTCTATAGTCTGTTTTTTCCTCATCTGACATTTCGTTTAATTCTTTACCTTCGATTTTAACTGTACCATCTGTTAAATCGTCTAATCCTGATAGGCAGTTTAATAGAGTTGTTTTTCCACAACCTGATACGCCCATTAATGATAGCATCTCACCTTTCTTGATTTTAAGATCTATACCTCTAAGGGCTTTTATTTTTACTTTGCCAGTGTCATACGTTTTGTGAATATTTGAAGCTTCAATTATATATTCATCAAATTCAAATGTTACTTTACCTATTGTGCCACAATTTGGGCATGTAATCTTTACAACTTCACCTGGTTTTCCACTACAGGTTATTTTTTGTTTACATTTTGGGCATTGAACTTTTTTTTCAATATTTTGGTATTCATCCATTTTAAACCACTGATTTTTTTGATTTAACTTTCTAAAGATTATATATTTTGTATTGAATTTATCGCAATGAGTTTTGGTACATATATCTTTTTACTATATAAAAGTCAAAATTTAAAAGGGAAATATTTGAAAAAAAATTATTATTGTGAATTTGTAATCTCAAACTCACCTGTTAGCTGATTTTTTCGCACTTTATTATATTCAAAATATTTACCATTCATAACAATATATACTCCTTGAGGTAATGCTTGAACAAATGCTAGGGCGCTACCAAGATTAAAAAGACCGTCACTGCTTCCAAAGGCATAAGGTACAAGAGCCCCAGTGAGAACTATTGTTTTGTCTTTGATGTTTTCCCCTAGATATTTTGCTGTTTTTGTCATTGTATCTGTCCCATGGGTTATTACAATTTTTTCTTCTCTGGAATTTTTACATTTTTCAAGTATTATATTTCTGTGGTAATCAGTCATCTCAAGGCTGTCTATCATCATTAAGGTTCTAATTTTTAAGTCAAGTTTGCTTCTTGCTAGTTTTAACATTTCATGGACATGTGTGTTTTTAAAAACTAGTTCCCCGTTTAGTTCCATGTATTCTTTATCAAATGTTCCACCGGTTACCAGAATTTTTATTGTCATAATAAATTTTTACCTCTTATGTTTTTTAATATCGTGATTGTACTCTAATACTTAAAATTATTTTTAAAGATTGCTCTAAAAATTGTGAAAAAAATTAAAAAAAAGAGATTTTTATGTGATTAGGTTAAAAGATTTTGTTGGTTTTTAAATGCGGTTACCAAGTTATGTATTGGTAGATTGTTTTCTAAGAACAGAATTATTCTTTCAAATATTTCTACAAATAAATGTTGTATTGCAGTTATATATTCACTGAATTTATTTCTGGTTTTTAATGTCACGTATGTTTTATTATCTATTTTTCCACCTGAAAATACGTATGATAAAAGCTTTGGTGTTTCTCTTATAACGTTTCCATTTTTTGATATTGTTATTTGACAGTTGTGAAGTCCATACCATTGTTTTTCTGGTACTGAATCATCTGATGTATTTGTTGGATATACTTCAAGGTAGAAATATCCTTGGCTGTTGGTTGTAGTTGATATTCCTCTGCATGTTACTGTGGCGTATTGAATAGGTCCAAATAAAATTGATTTTGCTGTTCCGCTTATTGTTATTTTATCTTTCCAGGGTTCTTGGTTTAGCCATGTTATATTGGATTGTATTTGTGTTAAATATGTTTTAATCTCATTATTGGTTATTAAGCCGATTATTTCATCTATAAATGTGTTGATGTCTTCTCCGAATTGTGATATGAAATCTGTTAATATTGTTATGAATTCTTCGGGGCTTGAGTCTATTTTAAATAATTCTTTTATTGCTTGTGCAAATACTTGTGGTGCAGTTAGTATTTCGTTTACTATTTTGACGAAATAAAATGCTATAATAAAGATTGTTGGTTGTATTAAATCTACAAAGAGAGTTAGTCCATTGTAAAATAGTGATACACATCGGTCATATAGCTGATAGGTCCATCCGAGTCTGTCTTTAATCATTTCTATTATTTTTGTTACAAGTGAGCCAAATAGGCTTTCTTTGAAGCCATCTGATGAAATACCCCAGTACTCTAGTAATAGTTGGTTTAGTTCTTCTTTATCTGTTGTTGAGTTTAATTTATATTGTGGTATAGGGTTATAGTTATAGAGAAGTGAGGCGTTTGATAGTTCGAATAGGTCTACTTGTAAATCTTTTTGAATTATTTTTTCTTTTATGTTGTATGCTTCTTGTTTATCATTAGGTTCAAAATTATTTTCTATGAAATTGTTGATTGTTGAATTTTGTTGTTCTGTGATGTATATTTTGGGTTTTTCTTCGTCATTTGTTGTTATTATCTGAGGATTGTGTTTATTTGTGGAATTTGTTGCAGCTGATAAAGGTAGCAGCAGCATTAACATTGCGATAAAACACGCAAAAAAAATTTTTCTCATATTTTTTGCCTCCAAACCACATAATAGTAATATCTTATCACCTATTTATTATTACCGAGGTATAATACGTTGATTGACGATATAATGTTGTTTTTTAAGCTATTTTAGCACAATTTGTGATTTTGAGTGCAAAATACCTATTTTTAAGAATGATTTATATACTTTCCAATCCATATAATAAATGAAATGGGTGTAATATATCATGAAAAAACAAATTTTAACACTTATTGTAATAGCAATTTTTATAGGCCTATCTGTAAGCCCAGCAACTACAGGTATAAACATTAGACAAAAACAACAAAATTATAATGAGCGGAAAACACAGAGTACATTTGAAAACTTATTTGATTTTTATATTCGTACATTAATGAAGATAGCTCATAAACCTTCGATATCAGCATGTATAATTGATAACAACTCCATAGCATGGTCAAAATCTTATGGTTATTACGACTTAGAAAATCAGAAACCTGCAACAGAAGATACATTATATCTTCAGGCATCTGTATCAAAAACTGTCACCGCAACTGCATTAATGCAGCTATATGAACAAGGACTTTTTGATTTAGATGATGATATCAGCGATTATCTACCTTTTGAGTTAAGAAATCCAAATCATCCAGATAAACCTATAACAATCAAGATGATGCTATCACATAGATCCAGTCTTGCAGATGATAATCTCTACTGGCTTTGTCTGTCATATCTACCAGGTGACCCGGAAGTTCCTAGTTATCCTGATCCATGGCTCAAAGAGTATCTTACACCAAATGGTAGTGCTTATAGCTCTACAACATGGTCATATGCAGAACCAGGTGTTGAGTATTATTATGCCAACGTGGGCTATTCGTTAATTGGTTATCTAGTTGAAATATTATCAAATCAAACATTTAACGAATATTGCAAAGAACACATTTTTACACCTCTTCAAATGTATAACTCAAGTTTTAGACTTAGAGATCACAATGAAAGTAACATTGCAATTCCCTATGAACATAAAAACGGGAGATATTTTGCTCACCCACATTATGGTATTGATGTTTTGCATCCTGCTATAACTCTTAGAACCTCGGTTCAAGAATTCTCACATTTTTTAATCGCTTTTATGAACGGTGGAAGATGGAATAATGTAACAATTTTAAATGAGTCAACTGTTGAGTTAATGCATACTGAACATTTTTCACCCGAGGATAAAAATAACTATGGTCTCGGCTGGACTATAAGAGACAAAGATTCCGGTAGAGAAATAGGACATAGTGGAGGATACGTAGGAGTTCACGACTTGGTTACAATAAACGAAGATGAAAATACAGCAGTTATCATTTTTTCAAATGAACTAGATTCTGAACTAATGGCAGGTTTTATAGAAAGAAAAGCATTTAACAGGATAAACAAAGCCCTTAAGTTCAAAGCAAGCAGAATTGCATCATAAAAATTTTAAAATAAACATCTTATTCACTTTTTACTATATGCAAAACAAATTCTACATAATAGCTATTGGAACTTGGTTTCTTTTAATGTTTGTTGCAATTATAAATGCAGTTTTAAGAGAGGGTGTTTATTCATTATATTTATATGAACTAAGAGCACATCAATTAAGCACAATTACATTAGTGATTTTAATTATTATATTGACCTTCTTTGTCTTAAAATTTTGTAAAATCCAATTAACTACCAATGAACTACTGATTATGGGTTCAATCTGGGTTTTATTAACTATCATGTTTGAGTTTATTGCAGGCCATTATATTTTTGGTAATCCTTGGGACAAACTTACAGCTGATTATAATATTTTAAAAGGGAGAATTTGGATTTTAATTCCTTTAACAACCTTTGTTGCACCTTATTTAACAAAAAAACTGCCACTATAAAAAAAAGAAAAAAGGGTTGTTTATTCTGCTATATCTATAACTTTTATTTTAAAAATCAAAGTTTTACCAGCAAGAGGCGGATTTAAATCAACAGTAATATTTTCATCACCTATATCTGCTACAACAGCAGGTATTTGCCGTCCGTCTGGCAAGTTTAACATAAACATCATACCAGGCTCAATTTCTTGATCTGTTTGAAAACTTTCTTTAGGTAAATCTTTTACTAGTTCAGGATTGCGTTGACCATATGCCTCATCAGGTGGCAGTTTAATTTCTTTTTCTTCACCGATTTTCATACCAACAACTGCATTGTCGAAACCTTTTATAATTTGACCTGCTCCCACTTGAAACTCTAAAGGTTTTTCATGTTTATCAGTGCTATCAAAAATTGTTCCATCTTCCAGTTTTCCTTCATATTCAACTTTTATTTTATCGCCTTTTTTTACTTCTTTCAAATATATCACCAAATAGTTAACTTTAAACAAGGAAAGCCAAAAAACAAAAATTTCAAAAAAACATTTTATCCATTAGAGGAAAAAATGTTGAAATTCTCATCCTCATCCTTATCTTGGTATCAAAATAAGAAAATTAGCTTATTACTTATATAATTTGGGATTAAAAAATTAAGATTTTTTATTGATTTTTAAGAAATAATTCAGCTTTTCTTAGGACCTTTCTATCATTTTCAAAATTTACTTTTCTGTATGCTTTATCGTATTCTAACCATTTGAAATCTGTATGCTCGTGACTTAGATAGATATCATAAGTGTTGCTTTTAGCTAAAAAATAGATGACTTCTTTGTAGATTGTATTATTTTTTCTTTTATAGTAATAGCTAATTTTTTCTTTGAAGCCATTTATTATATGCAAGTTTTTTTTCTTTAACGCTGTTTCTTCGTATGCTTCTCTGTAAAATGTTTCTTTTAAGTCCTCGTTGTTTTCTACGTGTCCTTTTACAAATCCCCAATGGCCATGTCCATATTTTAAGATTAGATATTTATCTTTTCTAAAAATTACTGCTCCGCTTGAAAGTTCCATTAAAAAGTTTAATGTTTTATCTATTTTATAATATTTTAGCGCCGTCGACCGGACTCGAACCGGTGACCGCTCGGTTAACAGCCGAGTGCTCCAC
>CAZOBL010000057.1:2496-12376 GCA_964578185.1 uncultured Thermoplasmatales archaeon | reverse complement strand
AAGTGTAACGAAGCACAAGCTTTAGAGGTTATTAATAGAGTTAGTGATGCTGTGGCAGGAAGTAAAGATCTTACTGAAAAACTGGGAAGACCCTTCACAGTATCTATAGGGTGTACCCCATATGATCTTTCTAGACATAAAACTTGGAAAGAGGCTGTTTCTGACGCAGATAAACTAATGTACGTTGCTAAGAGAGGCGGAGGTCCTTTATATGTAGTGTATTCTAAAAATCCACAAGAAATTGACGTTAAAAGAATTGCTGGAGATAGAAATAGAACTATCATGGGAATGGATAAAAGGGATAAGTTTAGATACGTCTTTAACTATATCTCCAGAAGAAATAAAGACATAAAACGGGAACTTTTGGTAAAAGCTATGAGAGTGGTTTGGAGAGGTCAAGGGGATCTAATTATAAATTCCTCGGAATCCCACATAATGGGCGCTGTATTAGAAAATTATAGAGAAGTTGAATATGAATATAAACAACGTATGGCTAAGCTAGAATCCGGAAAGATCTCCGTAGAGGAGATGAACAAGGAATACGAAGCTTTAGAAAGAGCAGAGCAAGAACAAGAGTTTAAGCAGATAGAAGATCAAGAAAAGCTCGAAAAACTTGACGAGCAACTAGAGGCTGCTAAGGAAGTAGATGTTTATGCCAAAATAAAGGCTAGAGATCCTAAGTCTCTACAAGAGCTTAAACAGCTTAACAAATCTAAACAAGAGGTTCTAAAAGATCGTTTAGCTGAGCAAAAGAGACAAAACATGCTGAAAAGAGCGGAGTGGGTTTTACAAGCAGCTAACAACGCTGAGAAGAAAGCTGAGAAATTAAAAGTAGAATATGAAACTTTAATGAAAAACGCTTTTAACCCACCAGAGCACACAGAATACGGCAAGATTATTCTACAAGATGCTGACAGTGGTAAAAAGAAAGTAATAAAAGGATAGGAGGTCCGAATGAGTTATGACGCACTGCTTAATAAGATAAAAGCGTCTATACTGAACGATTCTTACAATGAAATGGAGCTTTTTGTGAATCAATACTTGACTAAACTTCAAGAAGATGGTACACTTAACAAAAGTGTGCTCCTTAACAAGGAGGTACAATAATGTATATTACACCTTTTGAATTGGACGTAGCAGACGCTCTTGACTATATGCACAAATCGTCTGAAAATTTTGTTAAAAATAAAAAAGATGGTTCCATATATTGGATCAACGATTTGGGTAAAATTTGTAAATTTAACGGGTTCACAGATTTAACCGGAGAACTGAAAGGCGAAATTATTAACCATAAAGATTTTCCATTAGACGTTTTTGAAGTTGCTAGAAGACCTTCACACTTAAATAATCCAAATTCAAATATAACACCACCCCCTATCCCAAAAGAGGTTTGCGACCACTCGTGGAAAGAAGTGATTTTGTTTAGCAGTATTTCTCACGATTGCGTAAAATGTGGAGCTAGAAAGGAAGATACCCAACATGGCAACTAATACTCAACTAACTGAAGAAGAGCTTCTAGAATCCCTAGAAAACTTTTATGACTGCTTTCATGAGTTATTTGAGTTCATGAGGGAACACCAAAGAGAAGAGAGTCTTGACACTAAGCAACAATTAGATTTTGATAAGTTCACATACAGAACTCTTGTACACGGTTCAAAACTTCAGAGTATGCTGCACTCTTTTTTAAAACTGCAAAGCAACATTACTCTAGGGGTAGATTGTACTGAGTATGCCGTGTTAGATAATCCTAACCTAAAGCAAGCTAAATATCAAGATCTTGTAGGAGTTCTTAACAGATTCTCAGCCTATATTCTGGCAAATGCAGAGATAGCAGGTGAACAACTAGATCGCGAAGAACTAGAAAGCCCTCCTAAAGAACAAATCCTAAAGAAGGTACGAACCGATTTTGTGAAAGGTGAATTAAAATGAGCACTAAAATAAGTAAGTATTTAAGCGTTGACGTAGTAGAGAAGCGAGGCCGCTCACGAGGGGTTTTTGAAATGACTTTTACTGACAAAGACGGTAAAGCAGTTTTTGATATTGCAGAGGACGAGCTGGGTTATGTTTATGAGTGCTCTTGTTACGTTAGCATAAAATCTGCTAAAAAGCTTATTAAAGAGCTAGAGGAGTTCGTAGAAAACGCATGAAAGTAAAAGACCTTAAGAAACTATTAGAAATTAATGATCCTGAAGCGGACATTAAATTTTTCGTTAAAACCGGAAGTTTAGTTAGCGAAGAAATACTCTACAGTGAAACAACGGACGTTGAATTGGGGATAATAGGTCTAGAATTTGAGGTTCCCCATGAGCGAGGAAAATAAACTAGAAAGCACATCCTCTACAGAAGAACGTGATAAAGAACTTAAAATTGAGCATGTAAATCAAAAATCTGCTCCTAAGTTTTATAAAGATATGAAGTTAGCTGTGCTGAACGGCGCAGTTATTACTAACTTGGGAGCCTACGTGGCTTTTCCCATTCCATTAGAGTCAGCAAGATTGCTGGCACACTCTATGGAGATTGAAAGTTTCATAGGACATGAAAGCACTGCTAAGACTCTTTCTAAACTATTAAAAAGACCCATAGAGTATAGAAGAGAAGAGCTTAATCAAAACGTAGGTCAGATGGCTCTTGTGTTTAAATTGATGAAACGAGCACCTGAAGGTCAAGTTCTAACTAAAAAAGAACTAGAGGAAATAGGTTACGAGTTTTTGATAGTGTACAGAACAAAGTAGGAATTATGAAGATCAGCGACAAATATTGGCAGTATTATGAGGAGTGGTGGAAAGATAACCACGAAAAGTTATTTGGAACACCCACAGAAGAGACTGGCTTTCTTGTGGCCGAAAAGAATGCCACAGCACATTGCTTTGAGTATTTTATGAAGGAGTGGTATATACCCTGTTTGACGGAATGCGATATTTTAACTCAAGATAACTTGGAGTTACGTGCCGAGATCGAAGAATTAAGAAATAAGGCAAATAGCCATGATTAGAATAGCTTTTGACTTAGAACTAGAACAACCGAATACTCGTTCTGAGTGTCAGGATTCTAAACTCACAGAAGAAAAGATTATACAAGTGGGGTGGGTTGTGTTCGAGGATACTCCCTTTACACTGCTTAAAGAACAATGCCACGAGGTTAACATAGGAGTACCTATTTGTAAATATATCCAGAAGTTAACTGGGATTACTAATGAGCAAATTGAAAACGGCAAAGAACTTATAGAAATATATAAGTTAATGAAGTCTGATCGAGAAGAATTTGAAGCATCTCGTATTCTAATCCAATGGGGCGGAGGTGACTTTAACTGCCTAATGAGGGAACTTCCTGGGGTCGAAAGTGCTTTTGGCCATTCGGGAAAAAACGTGAAACATTTATTTCAAGACTGGGCCTATGTGAACGGACTCTCGGCTAGCGGTGGACTATCAAAAAGTATGAATAAAATGGGCTTAAATTGGCAAAGAGGTAAAAAACATAATGCCCTAGCCGACGCTAAGAACACGGCCTATATTTACTCAGAATTACTAAAAAGGATTAAAAGTGAGCGCACAAATTGATAAATCATATGGGGTAGCCTTCTGCTTTACAAGCATATACGAGATTTACTTAAAATCTAAAAAAGAAGGTAAAAAGTACAAAATACCAAAAACCTTGGATATCATCGCCTTTAGACTCCCAAAAAAGTCAAAAAAGACACACATAAATAAGTGACTTGACTAGACAGGAGAGTTGTGCTATCCTTAATATCAAGGAGGCTAGATGGATTTAAAACAACTGAACGCAGATATTAACCAGGTTTTTTACGGATGGAAGTTCCACAAAACAGAAAGCTTTACTGTTTACGATGGGGAGTGTACGTTTTCTAGCGACCATAAAAAAATCCTGCTACCACCAGGAAAGACTTTAAAAGATTATAAAGGTCTTGTAAATGTGAAACCCCCTAATTATGTTGATGACCTTAACTTAGCAGAAGAACTAGCAGACTTGTTAGTATCTAAAGGTTGTAGAGTGGAAATGTTTATATCAAATGAGCGTAAGGCTTGTGTGGTAGTAAAAGCTAACGATGAAGATTTAATTTCTTTTTCTGAAAATGATGAAAGTATGGCGGCTTGTATATGTAAGGCTGCTTTAGATATTTACTCAAAAACAAAAGGAAAGCTATAATGCATAAATACTTGATGATCCGCAAGAGCGGTTTCATGAAAAAGATGAAACGTAAGCCTTGGAATGTTTATGAAGGAGATTGTTTAATATCTTTAGTTGACTTTAAAATCATTTCAGGAGATAATAAAATAGCAAGAGCTATGGGGTGGACTGATACTCCATGGAAAAGACATAACTGGGAGGCTTTTAATGAAAAGTGATGTATTTATTTTAGCAACTACTCTATTAATTATGGCGTTATTTTTGATTTCTTGTAAGGATCAAGTTGAGATCGAGTGCGACGAGTATCCTGAACGCT
The DNA here is from genome assembly GCA_964578185.1 of uncultured Thermoplasmatales archaeon. GTDB lineage: Archaea > Thermoplasmatota > E2 > DHVEG-1 > DHVEG-1 > JAZKSG01. The sequence goes on along the minus strand of CAZOBL010000057.1, from coordinate 7,914 downwards.
GTGAATTCTACGATGGTACGGATGGGTCTGACGGATCTGATGGCGTAGACGGACAGTCTGCTGAAGCGATAATTGTTGAACTAAGCGTTGATCGCTCATTGTCTTGGTCTGACGATAATAAGATTGAAGTAAATTTTGATGGCTATATTCAGATACCAGAGTCCTTTTCTGTGCCAGAGCTTACTCAAAATGAAAATGGTGGTTGGCTTGATTTTATAGTAGGAGACACGACTCTGTGTTTTCAAGGCAACGTAGGCAAAAAAACCTACAGCTTTAAATATAAGAAGCAAGCAGGCTACTCCGATGGCTGTGATCAAAACAACGAAAAAGATGATACGTACACCAACTTTTATTTACCTGTATTCGAAGGGGATACTTTTCAGATTGTACCCAGAGCACCTAGGTTTAATGGAATTGTGGTAGATTTTGAATTTAGTGCCGTGGGGGTTAAGTGATGAAACATTTAATACTAACAGGACTAATACTGAGTATTACCCACACATACGCGGGATCTTCTAAATGCCAACGTGCGTTAGAAGAAAATGACTATGACATGGTGCCTCTTTGTTTGAAGATTGAAAAGCTGAAGAAAGAGCTGAAAGAGTTAAAAGCTGAAAACGCTGACTTAAGAGTTGCACAAGAAACAAGAAATTACAAGCGTCAAGAGGAGGCTGAGCCTGTAGTGGAACTACAAGAGCCTCAGAAACCTTACAAACGATCTCCAGTTACGCAAGCCTCACTGAACTACTTGTATTGTATGGCTGACAAGTTCCACAAAGATCCAAAAACAGATTGCTCTGAGTTGGCAGAAAAGGTTAAAAAAGCTAAAATGAAGTGGGGGTATTAATGGAGCATATTAAGTATTTTTTAACAGGACTTTGGGAGTTGACCGTGATATTTGGTATTATAGGTATTTACTTCGGGGTACCTATTGCTATAGCTCATTTTGGGTTTGGCTTGGAACCAGCGGGGTTTGCAATAATTTTTATACCCCAATTAATAATTACGTTACTGCTATCCGCTATATACGGGCTGGGTAAAGATGCCTATGAAGAAAGAGCTAAAGATGATTTGTGAGACAGTTTTACTAGCTAATATCTGGTATTTTGGTGTGTGCCCTCCAACTCAATTTCTTAATACCTCTGGTGAACCTATAAACAAAAGAGATCACATAAACCTTAGTTACGCACAAAAACGCTGTGAAGAAGTTTACCCTAACTCCCCATGTCTTATAAAGTTCCTTAAAAAAGGGAAGTTAAACTATTGGGCATGTTGCGGTGCGTCAGATTCTAAAGGAGAAAATTGTGGCTTTTAAACTAGAAAAAATTAAAAAGAAACACAAACTTACCGATCAAGACGTTTTTAACATTTGTGGGATAAACCACCTTGAAAAACACGTGTACAAAAAAGATGAGTTGGTAGATGTACCGGTCAACTTAGATAGCGAAGCTTTAAAGATAATTAAAAAAGTAGCTAAGAAACTAAAGGTATCTGAAAATTCAGTTGTTGTGGGGATGCTTGTATCAAAAATATCAGAACAGAAGGAGTCTTAAAGTGTGTATTATTTGCGCTCAATATCAAATGGATAAACTAACTGCTAAAGAGGCGTACAAAGCTGCAGTAGAAATGGTAAACACTACTGAAAACGAAGAAGATAAAGAGCATTACCAGGAAGTTCTAGATAAGCTAGACGAACTTCTGGGGTATGAGGGTTAAACAGTGGTTAGGTTAGACAAACCCTCTTTTTTTGATAGTAAGTATATCAACAAGGTGTACTTTGAGTATCACTCTACTCCAGATAGAGCTTTGCCTGCTAAACTTCCTGACGCTAACTACTTAAAGATTTGGAGTGACGCAGAGCAGCAATACGTCGGTATTACCGCGTGGCGTAAGATAGCTCCAGATTTATACATGACAGGACCCACTATTCTCGAACCTGAGTACAGGGGTAAAGGCTTAGGCAAACATGTTTCCCAAGCCATCGAGGATTACGTGGCTTCTATGGGGGCTAGGAAAGTTGTATGTGAGGTATTGACTTTTAACTTGCCAATGGTTATAATCAAACTAAAGCAAGGGTACCTTGTGGAAGGAGTAATGATGCATCACGATGCACATAACGTACACCAATATTACTTAGGGAAGGTATTGAAATGAAATATTTATTACTGCTAATGATGCCTCTTATATTATTAGGAATAACGGCAAAAGAAGCTAGAACTTTAAGTAATGGTATCTGTGATAGGAACCTTGTGAAAATAGAAAAGCTGATAAAAACTGAAGCTTTAAAGGGAAAAACTAAATTTGTAAGTAGATTAAGTATCGAGGAGGAAGAAAACATTAATTCTAGTGTCTACAACAAAGGTTGTATTACAAAATATAAAAGACACTTTATCGATAAGGGCTTTACAGCGATACATAATCCGGATTACCCAGAGTCAAACCCGTACGGTGAGTTTAGGGTTATTTGGAGGAGTAAATGAGTTTTTTAGAAGCTTTATTTAATATTTTAACGTCTATATTAGTCTTTTTTTTGGTAATGGTAGGATTTTTATTCTTTGACTGTGTAGGCGATTATTTCTTTGGGGATATAGGAGGTGTGTTAGGTGTTTTACTTTACGTGATACTCCTAGGTGCTTTAATTGCCTCAGGAGAGGATAGAGGAATATGAATTGGAGGATTAAATGACAGCAAATTAAGCAAGGGATTTAGTTAAAAATAAGGATAAGAATCAAAAAAAGCAAACCTTGAAGGAGGAAAAATGAGTAAAATGAAGTTAGAGTTCGATCTAAACGAACCACACGAAAAAAACGAAGCTAAAAGAGCAGTACACGCCACTGAGGCGTATACTGCTCTTAGAGATATTGCAGACTATATCTTTAGACCTGCCCGCAAACACGGGTACCCTGATCAAGATCTTCAAAAACTAGTAGAAACTACGGATTCTTTTGCAGTTATTGATATTCTTGAAGATAAGTTCTACGAGATCTTAAGAGATAACAACATAGACTTAGATGATTTAGACTGATGACCAAAGATTATTACAGAAAGATTTTACAGGACTCCTTGAAGAGTTTGAAAAATCTGCATTACCAAGAGGCATCTCTAATAGAGCAGTACGAGCGACGGCTGGACTCGGCTTTAGAGTTAAAGAAAGTTCAAGCTCAACTTAAAAAGGCAAAACTAGATGCCCCTACGAAACGTAGATTAAAGATCGAAGAAGATCGTTTGAAGGAGTCTTATGAGAAGTTCTGTAGAAGTTGTAGAAGTTTAGGTAGAATCTTAACTCAAAGAGACGTGCTTTTAAAGCAATGTAAAAAAGCTTACAGGTTTTTAGAAGGCGAACCTGAAACTACAACTCCTCTAGAAACTAAAATCACACAGGTGCTACGTGGCTAAAATACTAAAACTAGACCTATACAAAATAATGTATAACTCTACGTTAGCTTTGGAGTATGAAGAGCAGTTTCAGCAATGCACTACTAGAGAAAAGCTTATGTTGGTATTGGATTACCATTTTTACATACAAGAAAAAGTAGAAATAGAACCAAACACCATACTTAAGGGCGCTGTGTTAATGCAGCACCTCACCAAGAACGCTAAATCTCCAGCTATGAAAGATCTAGCCCAAAAATATAAACCTATATTAGAAAAATATTACCAAGCTAAACTTAACCAGAATAAAGGAGGAACTGATGGCGAATGATGTAGACATTGCTGCAGATATCATACAGTTCATAGAAGATACTCCAGGGTTTCCAGGAGATGTGCAAAGAATCCAAGAACTAGTCAAAGATAGATGCGGTCTAGATTTAGGTAAATTACAAGCCGAGCTTTTATGGTCAAAGATCTCGGATTACGTAGCAGCCACTTGGCTAATTTTACCAGAAAGCGATGATGAGCTTTGGGAAGATATCCTAACGTTCGTGAGGTTATATAAAGATGATCAATAAAATACTTACACATTTATTAATACTGTTGTTAAGCATAACTATATCATTAGTTACAGTAGGGATTTTAGCGTATGTAATAGAAACAACGATTACGCCGCACGTGAATAACTATATACACTCAAAGGTTAATCCAAAAATTAATTTTCGCACTCGATAACTCAAGTATTTAATGAAAGGCGCACCATGGACACTTTAAAAGTAGAACTAATAGACGTTATGGGATCGGATTTAACCGTAGTTAACTCAGCGAGGGTCTCTTTTGGCAGAACCTCTGAAGAACTCACGGACAAAGACGTCAAACTAATTAACTTCCTTGCCAAGAACTCGCACTTCACGCCCTTTGAGCATTGTCAGGCTAGCTTTCACATAACATGCCCCATGCCCATAGCCGTACAAATCCTAAGACACCGTACTGGTAAATACAACATGATCTCAAGAAGGTATACATCTAAAGACATAGTTTTCCACACCCCTTCAAGAGACGACTTTCGTAAACAATCGGTATCAAATAGACAAGCCTCTGAGGGATCTTTAGATAAAAACGAAGTAGCAGCTATGGAAACCTTATTTCAAAAGGTATATCGTGAGGCTTTAGATGCCTACAACACCGCTTTAGATAAAGGGTTATGCCGCGAGCAAGCGAGGTTTTTGCTGCCCCAAGGGTTAGTTACCGAGTTTCATATGACCATGGATCTTAGAAATTTGGCGCACTTTGTGAAGTTGCGTATTGCTAAGGATGCTCAAAGTGAAGTTAGGGTGATAGCGGAACATATTCGCGACGCTCTTTTAGAAAAGTTTCCAGTGTCGTCAAAGGCTTTGTTAGAAAGTTGAGTGTGTCATGAATGAAGTAGTCGCTGCTTTCATAGTTTGGATAACTTTAGGGGTTTATGGGGTGATTCTGGCGTTGATGGGGGCGTACTTCCTAAAAAAGCTACTCAAAAAGCGTGCCAAACCTCGTGGGGAACTGGTGAGGATGTCTGACTATCGACACACCCGTAATAAATAAACTTATCGCTTGACTCAAGTATTAAGTTGTGATATGATTTTCACATGACTAGAGGAGGTTTAAATGAAGGGTTATAAAGCATTTGATGAGAATTTAAAGTGTAGAGGTTTTCAATATAAGGTCGGGGAGAGGTATAGACATAGCGAAGAAATTGGGCTATGTGGAGCTGGCTTTCATTTTTGTAAACAGCTAAAAGACATATTTAAGTATTACCCAGCTTCTTATGATACTAGAGTATGTGAAGTAGAAGCGGTAGGGGAGTTACTAGAAGAAGGTGATAACAAATGCGTAACTAATGAAATTAAGATTATTAGAGAGCTATCTAAGGAGGAAATTAAAAATCTTACGGATGATTTGAAATTTAACTCTGGTAACCGTAACTCTGGTAACCATAACTCTGGTGATTATAACTCTGGTAACCGTAACTCTGGTTACTCTAACTCTGGTAACCGTAACTCTGGT
>CAZOBL010000057.1:0-2396 GCA_964578185.1 uncultured Thermoplasmatales archaeon | reverse complement strand
TAACTCTGGTAACCGTAACTCTGGTTACTCTAACTCTGGTAACCATAACTCTGGTTACTCTAACTCTGGTCACTATAACTCTGGTGATTATAACTCTGGTTACTCTAACTCTGGTAACTGTAACTCTGGCTACTATAACTCTGGCTACTTTAATACTACTACTCCAAAGGTAAGACTTTTTAATCAAGATTCAGATCTTGAATTCTCAGATAAAAGATTAGGGTATATAAATTGTTTATTAAATAAATACTGGAAACCTTTACTTAAATGGGTAAGTTCAGGCCACATGACCGATGAAGAAAAGGAAAATAACCCAAGTCATGTGACTACGGGCGGGTATCTCAAGAAAAAAGAACTTACTTATCACGAACAGTGGGCTAGAGTGTGGCAAAAATGTACCGAAGAGGAAAAGAAATATTTTACAGACCTTCCTAACTTTGATGCCGAAATCTTTAAAGAAATCACAGGAATCGACGTCACTAAAGACACATCTAAGATTAAGGTTGTTGCTAACGGTAAAGAAGTGTATATTAGTAAAGAGAGTGCAAAAGCACTCGGATTAATGGAGGATGAAAATGAATAACGCTTACGCAAGAATGTTTAGTACGTTTAAGAGACTGCACACACAAGACGGTACTACTATGGAAGGAGCGGAGACTCCTAACACCCAAACTCTTAAGGAAAAGGTTGAAAACCATAACCCTGGAATGAGCTACGATGAAGTCGTTAGTGCCTTGAAAAAGGATATCCAAGACTTCGAGCAAGACTCCCAGACGTATTTAGACTCGTTGAGACCTAAACTACCAAAAGACGTAGACCCTGAAGCTTATGCAGAGGCTCTTGAGGTTTTGGAGGAAAAGCCGAATCTTGAGATAGCATTCGATGACTTGTATGAAATGATACTGTTCGAAAAACACATTTCTGAAAGAGGACGAAAATGAGTCCACTCATCAAATTAACTAAGTCAGGTAACGGGGAACCCGTGTGGATCAAGTTCACGAATATTTTAGCTGTGGAACCCCTGAAAGATCGTATAGAAACGTGTGGGTCTAAAGTACACATCAACCACGCCATTTTTACAGTAAACGAAAGATCTGGAGAAATTATTACGCTCTTAGAAGAGATGTATGCCAAGCTTTGAGGGGAGTAAATGAATAATTTACAAATAATATTATATACACCCGTAGCAACAATAGTCTATCTTTGTATATTAGGAGTATTTTTACTTGTACTTAGTACACTATTTGATATACTTACTGGTATTGATTTTATTAGAGATTATATACAACCTTACTTTCAATGTCTATTATTAGGTAAGGGGTGTTAAAATGAGACGAAATGAAATTTTAAAAGAGCATATAAAACGATCCTCGGCTAGCAATGGTACTTTTGATTTAAAGTATGCCATTAAACGAGGGGTTATAAATTTACTTATAGTGTTAGGAATTAGCATATCTTTCACTTTGTTTGTGTACAACATAGGTTTATTGTTAGGAGCGTAAATGAGACTTAATTGGATTAACGTAGTCATATTCTTAGTGGTGGTAGCTTTTTGGAGCTGGTCGGCTAGGTACATCTTGGAATTGAGTGTTTTTTGGCAAATAATCTCAGCAATGCTTTTAGGGGCCTTTTTTCCTCTAAGACCTTTTAAAAGGGAGGAATAAAATGAGAAAAGTAAAGATTGTACAAATATTGACACATTCAAATGAATGGTCAGGGGGATACGTGGTGGCTCTTACTGAAGACGGAGACGTGTATGCGGCCATAGGCAGACCTAAGGGAGTAGATGACTGGATAAAATATAGTGATATATACAAAGAGGACGACCTGCCTCTGGAAGTAAACGGGGACCCTTATAAATATTCACAGGAGGACTAGAAATGATATTCCCAAAAGTTACCACAAAGCAGTGGTTGAAGATGTATCCAGACTTAGAGGTTGAGACTGATTTTTGCGATTATTGTGACACTGAACTAGTTACTGAGATTCCAATACTGCAAACAGACTGGGTTGGCCTGACGTCCCCTAAATGCAGTTGCGGGGAAACTCAACTATTTACTAAAACTCCAAGAAACGCTAAAAGTGCGTTTTTATTGTACAGTTATTTAAACTAGGAGTAAACTGATGTTATTAATGAGATATGACGGATGGATACATTTTCCTGACTCTGAAATAGCTAATTCTTATGTACCTGGGGATAGAATATTTATGCCTTCAGATCCTTTAGGTCAATATAAAGTTGTCAAGCTCGAAGGAGCACTCGTGTACGTACGAAAGTTAAGATGGTACGACCGTGTGTGGTATTTCCTCAAAAAAGCGTACCCATGGCTTTAACTTTTAAAAATATTATTTTACTCAAGTATTTACTTGACATCCCATTTAAAATAAGGTATACT
>CAZOBL010000056.1:0-12754 GCA_964578185.1 uncultured Thermoplasmatales archaeon | reverse complement strand
GGCTTAATCGAATCCCAATAGCGGTGACCTCCGGCAGGATCAACCGGAATCAAAATTATTAACACACAAATTTGACTTTTTACATCCTTTTTTTGGTATTTTACGCTAATTGGCGGGTGAATTAAAAATTCACCAACACATGTCAATCGTCAGATTCAAGAGAGCGCAAGCACACCCTAATAGGTATTTCTTGCTGTTCTTGAACCCCCACATCCATTTTGTTATTTTTTGTAAGCCGGGACCGAAGTGACCTATTCATTGATAGTGCGATGACACATTCTCATAGATCGACCGGAAAGGTCCGGATTAAATTTGAGATTTAGAACGTATATAATAATCATATATAAAGTTTACATAAAAAATTTTTCGTGATTTACAAAGGTTTTTTGTTTAGTAATTTATGTTTAAATCAAAATATTTTTTGTCATTAAATCGAAAAACCAGTATAATATGGTTGAAAAGCGTAAAGTATATATATTATGTAACATAAATATATTTATAGTATAATAAATATTATGGTAGTGTGGTCAAAAAATGAATAAAACGAGATTGTTAACGATTTTGGTTGGAGCAATTGTAATAAGCATTAGCGCACCCGCAGCATTTGGTGCACAAACGTTAGAAGGAGACATAGACGCCGAAGTAACAGAGTTTCTAGGTTTGGTTAAACCTAGAATAAATGTAGATGAAAATCAAACAGACTTAACATTATCAGTGGAAGTAGTCGAAGGTAATGCATCTGCAAATGAATCTGATCAATATTATGTAAATGACACATTATCAATAAATGTAAACGTTACATCAGGTACAGATAGAACATTTTTGGTTCCACGATATGCATTTGGCTCAGCAATAATTATGAGAAATATTGCAGAAATCGAAATATTTCCAATATTCGGCTTCCTTGGCCTATTAGGTGATGGACCTGGTCTTTTCAAAAGATTGTTCCCTGTTATTGCCACACCTTTAAGTAACGGCATGAGAGTTGATGTAACTTCTGAAGGCGCGAAACTTATGAATATCTCGTTGAATTATTGGATAGACAACGAGACAACAAGTGAAAATCTTACAATGCATTTGTATACAATTGGTTTCTTACCAGGTAACGTAAATGGTATTATTGATGGAATTCCAATTATAGATCATAAGGTAATAAACTTAGAAGTTGCTTACGATTTTCCAGAGGAATAAATAAAATAAATTCCTAACTTTTTTTTTCTTTTAACTTATTTATCAAAAAAAAACTTTTTTTGTCGTTGTCACCCAACATCATATATTATTAGCTATAATGTTGGGCGTTAGTTAGCAGTCATCTTTTTTTGGCAGCAGTAAGATAACTACCATTTATATTTCACGACAATTTATTTGATAACATGGTTGTCCTCTTTTTCATTTCCATTTGACACGTACGTCTTATTGGATCTTAGAGGGACCCAAATTGTATGCTATCAGGTATCTTTTGTTGCCTTGGTTTTGCATCCCTAATCATTATATCCTAGGGATCTTCGAGACAAGGCCTGCTATATTACATTCAATCTAGTATAAAATTATTTTGGTGTTTTAGATCTGTGCTAAAAAATATGCTATTTTTTTACTCAAGGATATAAATCATTTTACCGAGTATTAGTCCGATATAGGTTTTTCTTAATGTTTCATTATTATTTATATCAACTAATATTGTTATATCAACTATTCCAAATCCAAATCTTTTTATATCTGTGTAAATTTGTTTGGTTGATTTTTGATTTATCTGTTCTATAGTACCATTGTTATATGTGTTTATTAGCCCAAAGAATCCACCTCTGATAAATATAGACCAATTAAGAAGTGTCAGGTTTTTTATTTCGTTATTTGTTAGTATAAATGTAAGTACTCTGATGTTTGCTTTTTCTATGTTGATTTTTAAATCTGGTATTGTGTTATTTTCTTGCTTTGTTTTAAAGATCCATATATTACTATGATTTGTTAAACCATATGAGTCTTTTGCAACTATTTTCCAGTAATATGTAGTATTTTTTTGGAGATTATCTGCATAAAAGTTTGTTTGCAGGAGGTCTTCAATGTATAATGCTGGCTCAGGGTTTTTACTTAGATATAAATCGTAGGTGATAGTATCTTGAGGGTCGGGGTCACTGCAATTCCAGCTTATGATAGTATCTATTTCTATATTATGGGTGTTGTTTGCCGGGGTTGGGTTACTTGGTTTATTTGGCGGATTATTTTCTGTATTTTTCTGGGTTTTAAATGACCATATTTCACTGACGGTATCGTGTCCTTTATCGTCTTTTGATTTGATTTTCCAGTAGTATGTTTTGTTATAGTTTAGAGTTGGTAGATTGTTGTAATTTGTTTTTTGATAATTTGTCTCTATTATTGGCGGATTGTTTTGGGTTCCGAAATATATATCGTATGTGACTGTATCTTTAGGATCTGGGTCGCCACCATCCCAGCTTAGTTTTGGAGTAGTATTTACATTTGTTTCTCCATCATGAGGATATGGATCATTGGGTTCATATGGGGGTTGATTTGTAAAAATTGTATTAAATCTAAAAATATTTGATTTACTTGTAGCATCTCTTGTGTTTTTTGCTATTGCATACCATCTGTATTCTCTTCCATTTTGTAAGTTTTCCCAAGTGGTAGATGCAGTACATGGTCCGTTTAGATTAGGATCTATACCAAGAAGATAACCTGTATCATGGTCGTAAAAATATGTTGTCATCATTAAGTTCTCGGGTTCATTTACAGTTATCTCTAATTCTTGGTTGTCATTGTTAATAGTTGATCCATCTTCAGGATGAGGATTTATAGGCTTATCGGGTATTGAAGGCGGAGTGGCATTTGTTACCATAGATTCAAAAATATTTATTGTGAACACATTTATCCCCCCATTTGAGTTGATCAATATATTCCATCTACGCAGGCCTTTTTGGAATTCATTATATAGAAGGTTTTCATCAAAATCTATCTCGATTGTATCTTTCTCACCATTAGAATATCCGTTTAATGGTTCTATCTGCATCCATTCGCAATCTGCTTGTATATTATAGTTTAATGTATCTATTCCTTCATTCCAGACTTCAAATGATGTAGAAATTTCTTTACCGGATAAGAGATCTTTTTTTGTCATTGCAAAAGAAGGAGGGGATAGATTCATGGCTGCTCCAACAGTTAATGTAACTGGTAGAATTGCATCTTGTGCATTTGTAGAAATTAACACAGTACATTGATAGCTACCATTTTTTAAATCTGTTGTATCAACGCTTATTAGTATCTGATCATGTTCACCTGTGGATTTACCGTTTTCTGGTTCAATGTCAATCCAGCTGTAATACTCACTCAGCTCATAATTTAAGGTTTCTGCCCCTTTATTCCATATTTCAAGCATGAAAGAGTCTGTATCACCTTCATTTTTTGCTCCAAAATCATATGATTTATGTGAAAGACCAAGTTCTGGACCAACAAACAATGTTACATTGAAAAAATCATAGCCTCCATTTGAGTTAATTTGTATTACAGCATTGTATCGACCTGTCTGTAGATTTGTTGTATCAGCGGTTATGGTTATTGTATCATATTCACCTGCAGATATTCCAAAATCTGGTGAAATGGTTAACCATTCTTTGTTGCTTTCAAGAGTATAATGAAGTTCAGTATTTGGCTTAGAGTTCCATATTTGAAAAGTACTTGAATGTGTTGAATCATGCGCTAGATATCCAAAATCATAAGATTTGGGGGAGTATTCAAGTTCTGGTAAATCTATATTAAGTTTTGTAGCCGGATCACCTAAGAAATTGAGTTGATAATAACACCATGTCATGCAACTATATGATATTCTATAGTAGTTATCCTCTCTTGAATCTTGATTTGCGACTCCAAATCTTAGTATTCTTTCACCATATATAGCATCCCAAAATTCTCTATCATAACGATTGGAAGGCCCATTTGTACTATCATGCATACACCAACCAAAACGTGCATTCATTACTACAGCAAATGCTGCATGATCAGTTTTGACAGTGAAATATTCAGCTGCACAATCTTGATGATCAAAACCTCCTGAGTTGCAACCTTGAGAGTAGGCGAAAAAATATTTATTGTTTGTAAGATCCGCGATATCTGAGTTGTACATTTTCATACTATAACCATAGTTAGCATGTCCTAAATGGTTGATAAGGTGAACATTGTTGTTGATTTTATTCATTATTGTATTTTTTCCCCAACTGGTATCTCGTGCATAAAGCCGATCTATGTTAAAGCCTTCTTCAGGCTGCCCACATGTAATGTATCTATCCTCATCACAGTAACCAATGTTTTGTTCTTTCATCCATGCAGCATATTCAGATACACCTCCAAAACCTAGGTGCTCGCCAGCCCATAGAATTTTTTCAAGATAACTATCATCATCTGATTCTATATATCCAAGTGTTTTTTTTACAAAATTGGATAACTCCTGTGTGTTGCCGATACATGCACGGCCTACATATACTTCTGCAAAAAGATCATCTGTACTCTCACCACTAGGTGCCGGATCATCTAAGCATGAATAATACAGATCTGAGGGCATATCAGTAGACTGATAATCATCTACATGTACTATTTGGGCAGGCACTAGATTATCGTCTCCACCAAGTAAAATGTATTCTGTGTCCCAGTTGTTATATGCATATTTTATAAAATTTCTAATTTTTAACTGAGTAGTTGAACCCGGGTAATTGCTGGTTATATATTCAGTTGTTACAATTTTAGAGTTTAAACCTTGAGATATTCTTTTATCTCTTAAAGCTTGAAAATTATACTGACCAGTATAACATTTCATTGCGTTTGTTGTAATTATTACATGCTCATATGTATGCGTGGGGAAAGGACCAGGATAGCTTCCAACATTTTCCGGATTATCAACTTTTTTTACAATCGAATCTATATCTTTTTGAAGGCCCCTAAAATTTTGATGAAAATCACTTTTTTGCCCCGTTGAAATCTTTTTTGTGTTAATTTTGATATTTATCGATTGAGAACATGATAAAATATTTTCCTTTGGGTTATATTTTACAGGATATAAATTTACTATCAAAATATTATAACCCCGAAAACGTTGTAACCCAACGATTTCAAAGTCTTTTTCTGGATAAAAAAAATCCTTAGAATATATACTTACATTTGGATATGAAAATTCTATTATTTGATTTGAGGAAATTGGATAAGGTTTTTGACCAGGTATTATTGGGTGTTCTATTTCTAAATTTTTTATATTGTTTTTTTCTAACTCAATATTTTCAAATTTTTCCTCATATGGTAGTAGTATTTTACATCCAAATATAGGGATTTGAGGATCTCCTGCTTCTCCAATCTGTTCAAAATTATTGCTTTCCAAACAGGTATAATATTCATCAGAGATCTTTATTTTTTTTAAATCGGGTATATCAAAAAAATATCTTAATTTCATACTATTTGATGCAGTTTCATTCTCTGTATTTTCTGATATAACGATATTAATATTGGAAAAAAGAACTAAAATTAAAAAAAAGCACAATATAATGGCCTTTATTTTTACTTTTTCCATTATTTCCCCCTTTATTAAAACCCATAATATAGGTTTTCAGAAATTTAATTAGATACAATTAATAATCCGAGTAGTCTTTTAATATTGGTAGTATTATTAATATGTTGTTATTAAACTGTACTAACTCAAGAATAATTAATATATACAAAGATTTACCGATATTTGTTAATCTGATTTTTTAGTTCTTGTGCTTTTTCTCTAGATTTTGTTGCAAAATTTTTATTACTGCCAGCAAAGATTATACTTCTTGCAGAAACAATTATTGCTTTTGATGAATTCTTGCCCGAGCCATATATAACGGTTTTTTTAAGATCTCCGCCTTGTTTTCCGATACCTGGTATAAGTAGTGGTATCTCATATCCAATTATATTTCGAATATCCTTCATCTCCTCTGGGTATGTAGCACCTATTACTGCTCCACAGTTATTATAAAGGTTCCATTTTTTAATGTTCTCTGCAACTTTTTCGTATAGTTTTTTATTGTTTGTTTTTAAATCTTGGAAATCTTTTGCGGAGGGATTTGAAGTTCTACATAAAATAAAACTACATTTTTCTTTATAGTCTATAAATGGTTTTATGCCATCGAAACCAAGATAGGGATTAACTGTTGTGGCATCTGCTCCAAGAGTTTCAAAAATACTCTCAGCGTATTTTTTTGCGGTATTTCCAATATCGTTACGTTTTCCATCTAGAATTACAAGTAGATTATCTGGGATATATTCTATTGTTTGCTGTAAAATTTTGTAACCTCTTAGGCCTAGTACTTCGTAAAAAGCAAGGTTTAATTTATAACCACAAACCAGATCTTTAGTAGTATCTATTATTTTCTTATTAAAATTAAGATATGGGGTTTTTTCTTTTTTAAAAAGATATGCTGGTATCTTATCTTTATCTATATCCAGACCTATACATAAAAGACTATCATTTTTTTTTATTACCTTAGTAAGTTTATTGTTAAATTCCATGTTGTATTTCAACTCGGCAATAATGCAAGATTGTAAAAGAGTTTAATATATTTTTTATTATGTTGGATTTTGTTTTCATTACAGTATTTTTCCTAAATAGCAGAAAGTTTATTATGACTTTATTAAATTGCATGATAAAATATATTAAAATTATTCATAGGAGGAAATAATATTTGAAGAAAATTCCTACTAATCTAGCTAAACCACTAATGAAAAATCCATTTCTTACTAACAGGATAATAAGAGGGGCAAAAAGAAAATACATTACAGCTAATCTGGATAAGAGAAAAGGTAATGGTGAAAGCAATGCTTTATGGCTTATAAGTATGAGAATTACAGATAAATGTAACCATAGATGTGCTGTATGTGGGCAATATGGTGAAGGGGGATATAATAGAGAAGATAGTGGCCTTCCTAAAGTTAAAGGCAATGTTCCAGTTGAACGATACAAAGAAATGATTGATGAAATTGCCTATTTAAAACCCCATATTTACATCACCGGTGGTGAACCATTTTTATACAAAGATATAATGGAATTTGGTAATTACGTAAAAAAGAAGAATTTAACTGTTCAAATTGTAACGAATGGAGTTAAATTAGAAGAAAAAGCTGAAGAAATAATTGAAAATGAATGGGATATGGTATGCGTATCTTTAGATGGCCCCGAGGAAATACATGATAAATGCCGCAGGGTTAAAGGTGCTTTTAAAACAATGAAGAAAGGTGTAGAAAAAATACAGAAAATCAAAGAAGAAAAAAATGTAAAAAAACCTCTGATTTTCCTTTTAACTACGCTATCTAGCACTAATTACAATAATTTAGAGGAAACAGTTAAAGTTGGACAAAAATTCAAACCTGATGGTATGATAATTTACTATTCCTGGTTTACCAGCCAAGAAGTTGGTGAAAAACACGAGCAGATAATCAAAAAAGAACTAAATGTTACACCTTTTGCTTGGAAATCATATGTTCGTGATAACTCTGATGCAGATTTTAACGCACTTAGAAACACTGTAACAAGAGTTAAAGAAAAAAAATGGAAATATCCTGTAGCTTTTGTCCCCAACATTAGAATTGATGAAATTAAAAGATATTACACAGATCCTACAGATTTCTTAGGATGGGATAATTGTTTAACACCCTGGGTTGAAGCAAATATTATGCCTAATGGTGATGTAGTAAATTGTAGAGATTTCCCAGATATAATAATGGGAAATATTATGCAGGATTCACTCCTTGAAATTTACAATAATGATAATTTTAAAAAGTTTAGAAAAACCCTCGCAGATCAGCCAGATGGTGTTTTTCCACTTTGCTCAAGATGTTGTGGATTAATGGGTTTTTAACCCCTTTCTTCCAAATAGTTTAAAATAATTTCAGCAGATTTTTTTTCACCATTCATTTTCTTTGCAAGTTTTTTTATTTTTTCAGTATTAACCTTTGAATTTTGTAAATCCTTGATTTCATTTTTAAGTATTTGGCTTGTTATATTATACGGCTCAATTTTCTTTCCAAGACCTAAACTTTCAATACCTAATGCATTTGACTCTTGTTCAGGCTGATTGGCCTGTGGTATTACTATTGTTTTCTTACCAAATGCTACTATTTCACTAAGTGTTGAGAGACCCGCCCGAGATATAACAATGCTACTAGCTTGCATTAATTCTGCTCTTTCTTTAATCCATCCGTCTATAAGTTTTAAATTACCTTTTTGGTTTATTTTAAAATTCCCTGGATTTCCACTACCCATAATTACAGGCATGTTATAGTTAGGAAATAATTCAAAAATTGCATCATGGATTTCTTTTCTAACTCGCCCTGGTCCACTAAATGCTATATATATGAATTTGTTTTCTTCTACATCATATTTTTTACATACATTTTCTAAGTCTTCTTTTTTTATATTTTCCGGCCTATTTGAAGCAATAGGTCCTACAAATTTAATTTTATTTTTAAATCTAGTTGGAGCTTTATTAAAAAACATATGTTTTTTTGAAATTGAGTAAGGTTGTGGAAAGTCAGGTAGTAGTATTTGATCTTGACCTGAAAGCACTCTGTAGTTAAACCAGTTGGAGGTTCTCTGCATTAAAGAAACCATACTGTTGGATACTCTATCTGGTTTTGGTAAAAATACAGTTGGTTGATTTGTTATATATATCCTCGGTGATTTTGCCACTTTGGATGCTGGAATAATAGAGTATCTTGAATCTGACACAACTATATCCGGTTTTTCTTTTCTTATTCTGTTTCGATCTTCTTTGAAATGTTTCGTCATTTGCTTGAATGTAAAAAAGCTATTTAGGAAAGTTGTTTCAAAGTCTACTTCACCTTCTATATTTTGATCCCACATTAATGGACTTGACTTGTATGTTTTAAAACCTTGTTTTTCAGCGATATCTGCTGCTTTGCCAAATGTTGAGAAAACACAATTGATATTTTTTTGTTGCAGATGTTTTGTTATTGCTAGACACCTAGTAATATGACCAAGACCAATGCCCATTACAGAGAAATATACTTTCATATTTAATCTTCCAATAGATATAGCTATTAATAATTTTTAGATATTACTCTTTTATTTGTCAACGTTTTAGCAGTTTTTTGTAGAGTTGTTCGTATTGATATGCTACATGATCTAGTGAATGTTTTTGTGCAAGTTCTATGCCTTTTTTACCCATCTCTTCCCGGAGTTTATCATCTTTTAAAATTTTTGTTATGTATCCTCCCATCTGTTCACTATCTTGGTGTTTAAAAATAAATCCATTATCATTGCTTGCAAGTTCAGATGGCGCACCTTTATCTACAACTACTACCGGCAATCCTGATGCTGCAGCTTCAAGTGTTGGAATGTTTTGAAGTTCTGATTCGGCTGGTAGGGCAAAAACATCTGCTATTGAAAAAATGTTAGGATAATCCTCCCAGTCTATAAAACCTGTAAATGTGATATTTTCATACACGCCTAAGTCTTTTGCCAATTTCTCAAGGATTTTTGTATATTCACCGCCGCCACCTACTATTAAATAATGAGCATCTACTTCTTTGACTACATGTGGTATAGATTTAATTAAAACATCTAGGTTTTTTTCTTCATTTATTCTACCTGTATACAAAACTATTTTTTTATCAGGTAAATTAAATTTTTTTCGTAGATAATCACCCTTGTTTTTTGGGCTGAATCTCTCTGTTTTTAAACCATTGGAAATTGGATATATTTTGATTTTAAGTCCTCTTTTTTTATACATTTCCGCCCCGGTTTTTGTAGGTATGGCTGCTATGTCAACAAGGTTAAAATAAAAAATTAGATATCTCCAAGTTAACTCTTTGATATAATCATATGTTTTATTTAGTTTTGAAAGAGATATTATCATGTTTTCTGGTAATAAATGAATAGAACCCATCACAGGGATTTTTAATTTTCTAGCCCATATTAGAGAACTAATACATACTTGAAAGCCGTTACATATATGTACAATATCTGGATTGAACTCTTTAATGATTTTTCCTACTTTAAAAAATGGTAAGGGAGAAAAAGTATAGCTACCACCCATGTATATTGGTAAAGTTACAGCCCGGGTTCTGTATATTTTTGTATTTTTATCTTGCTCAGTAGTATTTTTAAAAGTAGAACCTGGTGCGATAACCCTAAGATCATGGCCTCTTTTAGTTAATTCATTTGCTAGATTTCTTTGAGCAATTGCACCCCCATCTATGTTAGGATAGTACGATTCGGTAGCCAGTAGAATTTTCATCGGAGTGGTGAAAAACTTTTTTTATTATTAAAGATTACCGGTGAAGATAAAACAAAATAATTATGACTAAATATTATAATGTAGATTTTCATTATTAAGCTATAAGTAAGAAAATGAAAAATATTATCAAAAATTACACCTGACACATATATTAATAAACTTAGTGGAAAAAATGGATTTAGAGCTCCCCTCAAAAATTAGAGATTTATACAAAAATTGGTTATTCTGGCTACTGCTAATTACAGGTTTAGCGATTTTTGTAAGAAGCATGCCTTTATGGTGGCATTCAGCTTGGGGTTGTGACTCTGGTATTTATATGGGTCTTTCAAAAAAATTTGTTGAAAGTGGGGGAATGCTTTTTAACCCATATTTTGGATGGGGTAGCTCATATAACTATTTCCCTGTCTTGTATGCAATTACTGGTTTTCTACATTGGATAACTGGTATCGAGATAGTTTCTATAATGCCTAAAATTGGGCCAATATTTGGTGGTTTATCAGTTTTTATCTTTTATTTTGTAGTTAGAAATTTAACAGGTAAGAAAAAGATTGCTCTTATGTCTTGTTTAATACTTGCGGTGTTACCATTTCATGCTTATCAGACCAGCCATAGTTATCCTTTGACTATAGGTCACTTTTTTATGATGCTTTCAGTTTTGCTTTTTTTAAAATTTAGGCAAAACTCATGGTTTATTTTTCCATTATATCTCTCTACGGTTTTACTTATTATGTCTCATCATTTAACTACTTATTTTTATCTTATAATTCTAATAAGTGTAGTATTCTTTGAAAATTTGTTTAGTGATAATTGGTCTAAGACGTTGAGAAGGGATATTTTAGTTATTTTAACGACTAGTGTTCTGATTTTTTCTTATTGGGCTTTTATTGCTATACCTGTGTATGAGGGTTTTATGAGTAACAGTATAAATTTTGCTGGTTTGGATCTTGGAAGTAATGCTACTATTGTTCTTTTTTACTCTGTTTTATTTTTGATGTTTGGTTTTATTTGGTTTTTTAGAAGAAATAAAGGTCTTGAACATGTTAAAAAGATTTATAGTGTAAAAAAACAGGATTTTTCTAGATCTGTAAAAAAATTCGCTTTAAGTCTATTAACCATTTTTTTGATTTTAGTTTTATTTTTATTTGTTGAAATACCCACTTTGGCTTTTAATTTAAATGTTTATACGATACTTTTGACAATTCCATTCATTGTTATTATCGCCCTTGCGATTACTGGTTTTAGTGATATGTTGGTTTCAAAGAATAGTATGTTTATTTTTGGTTGGCTTGCTGCAGTTTTTTTCTCCTTGATTATTTCTTTAACTTTTGGTATAAGAAATCTTTTCCCACACAGACATTTTGAGTATTTAGATCCTGTTATTGCAATTATCTCGGCTTATGGACTAGCTGCAATTTTTTCAAATTTAGATTTTTCAATCTTAAAACAAAAAAGTTATCAAATCTTTAATACTGAAAAAAAATATTTAAAGGATTTTGAGAGATTGAAGATTCTTCGTAAAAAACAAATTTTATTTTCTCTTTTAGCCCTTTTACTTGTTTCAACATCTGCTGCATCTGTCTATCCGCTACATGAAAGTCTTGGTCAGTCATATGAAGGTGTTACCTCTGAAAATATTAATACTATTGAATGTTGGATGTGCGATAATCTAAATAAAAACACAAGTGTAATAGCTTCAGATCATAGACTAGAACGATGGGTAGAGGCATCTGGTTTTAACACATCACAGGATAGAGTATATGAGTTATGGTCTTCAGAAGATAAAACTGAATGTATTGACGAGTTATACGGTCTAGGAAAAAACTACACAAGAATAACTCACGTAATAATTGATGATATTATGTACGAAAAAGTAGTTCATATTGGACTGCAAGAGGGTTTAATTAGTTACTATATGACTGAAGAATCATATGAAGCATTCAGTCCTCCAATATTTGAGTTGGTATACCGTGAAGAGAGCCTTGATTATAGCACAGGTAAAGCAATACACTGGACCGAAGTGTATGAAGTTAACTGGACATATTTAGAACATAATTTACATAAATTTACTATCTAATTTTTCTTGTGTTAATATTTTTTTTGCTTCTGACACTGTAAAAAGAGAACCAGTTACACATATTAAATCCTGTTTTTTTGCGTGTTTATATGCAAAATCTATTGATTTTTTAAGGTCTTGTCTCACATAAATTCTCTGTTTTTCTGATATATGTTCTTCTGCTATATCCTTTAATATATCTGGATTTGCGGCTCTTTGATTATGTGATCTGGTACAAATTAGTATATCTGATATATTTACTATTTCTGGTATCATTTTTTTTAGGTTTTTATCCGAAAGTATACCTATGATAGTTATCAATTTTTCAAAATCAAAGTCGGATTTAATTGTTTCCACAAGTTTTTTTATTCCTTGAAAATTATGTGCACCATCAAGTAAGATAATTGGTTTACCCCATATTACTTCC
>CAZOBL010000055.1:9181-12837 GCA_964578185.1 uncultured Thermoplasmatales archaeon | reverse complement strand
GGAGCGTCTGGCTCATAACCAGATGGTCGCAGGTTCAAATCCTGCCGGGCCCATCTTATATTTTTATAAATTTTTTTTTCATAATACATTGTAATATAATAGATAAGAGACTAGTCTTACAAAGAAATGTCATACAGACGGTTGTTTCGTATGGAAACCTCCAAATTATACAAATAATTAGCGTATTATACGAGTTTTAAAAAACCTGAATACTTTCAACTAACCCCCCATTTTACATATTTAAAGGATGAACAATCTACACAATTTCAGAAAAGACGTAAGATACGGGGGAAATCGCCAGCGGATTTTTCCGTCCCCTGCTGGCCTTTCTGCCATTTATATTTACTCATATCAAAAAGTGCATCCCACATATTTC
Organism: uncultured Thermoplasmatales archaeon; assembly: GCA_964578185.1. GTDB lineage: Archaea > Thermoplasmatota > E2 > DHVEG-1 > DHVEG-1 > JAZKSG01. The sequence goes on along the minus strand of CAZOBL010000055.1, from coordinate 12,461 downwards.
CTCACATCCCATCCCCTCCCCTCCTCTCTTTTTTTACAACAGTCTTTTTTAATGAAACCTTATATATGGTTTTTGTAAAAAGATGAATCGTAATTTATCATCATTTGATATCTATGTAATTTCAGGAGAACTCAAAGAACTTGTAGGAAGTTATATAGATAAAATATATCAGATTTCTCAAAACGAGATTTTAATTAGATTTAGAAATGTTAAAACCAGCGAAAAAGAAGTTTTGTATATTCGAAATGGAGATTTCATATGTATCACCTCTAAATCTTTTGATACACCCCAGAAGCCATCAAATTTTGCTATGACAATGCGTAAATATCTGCAAAATGGCACTATTTCTTCTGTTTCACAGCATGAATTTGATAGAATACTTAAAATTAAGATTGGTAAAAAAGAAGGGGATTATACTGTTGTAATTGAGTTTTTCTCAGATGGAAATATTATACTGGTAAACCCGAAAGGGAATATAATTTACCCATTTATACGTCAAAGCTGGGCTCATAGAACCCTAAAAGGTAGACAACCTTATAGCCCTCCTCCCTCACAGATTAATCCATTTAAACTTGATTTTGATGAATTTTCAAAACTTTTAGAAACCAGCGATGAAGATATTGTAAGAACTCTTGCTGTTAAAGTAAATTTAAGCGGGGTAATAGCAGAGGAAATCTGTAAAAAAGCAAAAATTGATAAAAATAAAAAAATAAATGATCTTAAAAAAGAAGAAATCGAGAAAATATTTAATGCTTTAGAAAAGTTTTTAAAAATATTTAAAAACAAAGATTTTGAACCAGTTTTTGTAAAAAAAGACCGCGAAATTTTTGATATTCTACCTTTCAAGTTTGAAAGCTATAAAGATTATTCTTTTGAAAAAACCGATAGTCTTGTAAGAGGACTTGAAAAATTCATTAAACAGAAAAACAAAAAAGAAGAAAAAAAGGAAAGTAAAATTGATAAAAAAATTGGTAAGTTAAAAAGACAGAGAACACAGCAAGAAAATAAAGTAGATGAATTAAAACATACTATTAAAAAACGTAAAATTGAGGGGGAGTTAATATATCTTCATTATCAGAAAATTGATACTCTTTTAAAAGGAATTGAAAACGTACTAGATTTAAAAGATAAAACTGAGGGAATAGAAAAAGTAAAAGATGTTGATTTTGTAAAAGAATTTGACCCAGAGAACAAAAAACTGATACTGAGTCTTAAGGATACGAAAGGTAATTTTTTTGATGTAAAAATTGATTATTCTAAATCTGTGTCAGATAATGCAGAAAAGGCATATGATAATAGCAAAAAAATGAAAAGTAAACTTCATGGTGCCAATAAAGCATTGGAAAAAACAAAAGATAAATTAAATCAAGCTGAAAAACTCAAAGAAAAAGATTTGAAAATTAAAAAGATACAGGAGGAAAAACCGGTTAAAAAGAAGAAAACTTTTTGGTTTGAAAAACTTCGTTGGTTTATTAGCAGTAATGGAAATGTTGTTGTGGGCGGGCGTGACGCGAAAACTAATGATTTAGTTGTAAAAAAATATCTCAAAGAAAGAGACCGTTATGCTCATGCTGACATTAGTGGTGCACCAAGTATAGTTATTAAAAGTAAAGATGTAAATGGTAAATTTTTAGAGATTAATGAGCAGACTTTAAATGAGGCATGTATTTTTGCTGCTAGTTTTTCAAAGGCTTGGAAACAGTTTGCTGAAGCTCAAGCATATTGGGTTTTACCTGAGCAGGTGAGTAAAACTCCTCAGAGTGGTGAGTTTGTGCCTCGTGGTGCTTTTATTATTCGCGGAAAAAGAAACTACCAGAAATGTAAACTTGAAGTTGCTGTGGGACTTATTGAGATAGACGGATATACAAAGTTTATGGGTGGACCATTCTCTGCGGTTAATTCTCATTGTGATAAGTATGTAATTCTACAGCCAGGAAACATTAAAAAAAGTGATATAAGTAAACAGATAGCCAGCGCCTTTGATGTAGATGTTGAGGAGGTAAGCCGAGTTTTGCCACCAGGTGGGGCAGTTATTACAGATTCCAAGGGTGTTGATATATGAAAGTTTTGTTTAAAGATATGAAACACGGTGAGATTAAGCTTGTCGCTGAAAACCTTGATGACATTTGGCATCTTTATAATATCATTGAGGAAGATGATTTAGTACGAGCTGTTACTTTTCGTACAGATGAATGTCAAGATGATAAAATACGTTCTAAAAAATCATCAAAAAAACGTATGAAACTAGGGATACGAGTCAAAGAAGTGAATTTTCATAGATTTTCTGATAGATTAAGAATACATGGAATAATAGAAGAGGGGCCTCAGGATTTGGGGTCATTTCATACTTTCAATATCGATGCAGAAAAAATGGATCCTGTATCAATTATTAAAGAAGATTGGAGAGATCATCAACTTAAACGTATAGATGAAGCAGTAAGACTGCGTAAGCTACCTATTCTTACTTTTATATGCTTGGATGATGACACTGCAACAGTTGCAGTACTGCACCAGAGTGGTGTAAAAGAGGTAGCTGAGATAGACTCAAATCGTTCTGGTAAAATGTATGAGGATCAATCAAAGGACACTGTTAAAGAATACTATGGTGATATAATCCAGGTTGTAAAAAACAATAAACAACCAGGTTCAACAGTGATAGTTTTAGGTCCGGGTTTTGCAGGTGAAAACTTTGCAAAATATGCACGTCAAAAAGAACCAGGGATTTTTGAAAAAACAGTTGTACATAAAACAGGGAATACAGGTATGAGTGGTATAAACGAGGCGATTAAAACAGGTGTCATCAAACAGATTACAAAAGAAAACCGCGTTTGTTTTGAAACCAACCTTGTTGAACGGCTTTTCACAGAAATCAAAAAAAATGGACTGGCAAGCTACGGTGAAAAAGATGTAGAACATTCTTTAAAAAACGGAGCTGTAGAAAGACTGCTAATAGTAGATACCATCGCAAGAACAAAGAAAGGAGAAAAACTATTGCTTCTTGCAAAAGACAATCAAAGTGATTTTACAATAGTAAACACAATGCATGACGCAGGTAAAAAACTAGAAGGTATAGGCGGCGTTGGTGCTATTTTAAGGTTTAAAATTTAAAAAAAAGTTAAAAGAAAAAAAGTTTAATCATTTTTTGAGGTTAGATCATCCCTCTCCCATAACAAAGGTTGATGTAGTATTCTCCGATATTATTGTCAAAATTTTCTTCATCATCAGTATCGAGCATATCATCGTTTTCTGCTTCTTCAACATATGGCTGATAATATGCATA
>CAZOBL010000055.1:0-9171 GCA_964578185.1 uncultured Thermoplasmatales archaeon | reverse complement strand
GGCGTTGGTGCTATTTTAAGGTTTAAAATTTAAAAAAAAGTTAAAAGAAAAAAAAGAGTTATTTTTTACCAGCGTGTCATACCAGCTTTTACTAGCGTTGATAATGGTGTTGGGATAAGACCATTGCTACTAGTTGATTCTATGTCACCACTTGTCTCTTGCAAATCATCGTTTTCTGCTTCTTCAACATATGGCTGATAATATGCATATGATACTGTTATATCAAAGTCATTGCCTTTATCTTTAATATTATTTAGTAATGATCTGATAGGCATGAGCAACTTAAATCCTTCACCAGTTGTAACTGTTACTTCTACATCAAACATAGCTGAGTTCTTACTAATATATTGTCCTTCAACCATTGAGAGTGCCTCGATGCTATCTTTGGCTTCAACCTCTAAAGATTCTGGTTTGTCGTTTATATCAAATGGAACTGTTTCATTTCCACTGCCAACCGACGGTTCCATCTCATAACATGCTTGACCACTAGGCGTTATCTTAGCAGTTAAAGTATCATGTCCTTTTTTGGATATAAGACCCCATATGTTGTCATCTTCCCACGATATTGTTACATATACATCTGTAAGAACACTACCTGTTGGTGCGTTAACAGATATTGAACCTAAATATGGCTCTGATCCTGCTGTAGCAGTCACAGTTTCACCAGGGCAATCCACTCTCTCCCAGTAGACCATATAAGTATCTTGAGTTACATCATCTCCATTGTTATCATCTGTATCTTCACCAGATGTAAATAATACGATTCCAACCGCTGCAACAATTAGCACTAGTACACCTACGATAGCTATTATTTTGTCACTTTTTTTCAAATTCATATATTCACCCTAATATTATACTTTTTATTTAATTATTTCTATTTATGTATTAATATAAGTATGTTTAAGCCTTTAAAAAGTTTTCTGTACATGTCTATACCTCTACATATCGCTATATAACTTCTTTTATTATTGAATATTAATATTTATGATTAATTTTGTTATTTTTTATTTTTTGAAGATATCCCCAAAGAAGAAGTAACTTTAGTAAGTGAAATCAAAAAAACCTGTTTAATATACATCAATGAAACAATAGTTAAACCAACTCCAAATAAGAGTGGAAGAAAATTGAAACCAAATGATGCTTCACTATCCATTAAATCCTCAAGGCTTTCAGATAACATGCCAACATTACCTATTAACCAAACATGATTTACAAGAATTAAAACCGCAAAAACAGCAATTAGAACACCAATTAAAAAAATCATATGGCCAAATAACCTAAATTTTTTGCCAAATCTAAATAACTCAACTCCAACTAGTAAAACAAATGAGAAAATCAAGGAAAGCCAGAAGAAAAGACCGATACCGCTAATATTATGGTATATTCCCACATTTGAATCAACATAATCTTCATATGAATCCATTAAATCTTCATAATAAGAACTACTGTAACCGCTGCTAAAACCAAAACCTGACATACTAGATGAATAACCAGCTAAAGAAGAATATGATCTAAACAAACTCCTGCTATCCCCTAAATCATCTTGTATATCTTCATTCATTTCACCATTAAGCATAATGTCATCTTCCATCAGATATGATGTCTCGTCATCCATTGAAACAGTTACCCAAGGAAAAAGAGGCATAAAGATAAGAGCCATCACACTAAAAACCAGCATTAAAAGTGCAAATTTTTGAACTTGGGTATCAATACTGCCTTTTTTATCTGATGAAAAAATACTCCCAAAACAATCGGACATTAAACATTTAACTTTTGATGATTTTTTTCCAGATAAAATTCTAATAGACAGTATAAAGAAAATAATACCAAAAATTAAAAGAATATACGCAGCAGGAAAGACAGCAAATAAACCTTTAAGAAATGATTCTTCTAAAACCTCTGATTTAAGCAAAATACCAATGTTTAAGCCTATAAATCTAACACCGGCAAGAAAAATAAGAAATGAAGAAAAAAGACCAGCGTATCCAAACATACGTCTTGAAAAAATAATCTTTTTTGAGTTCTTTTTATTATTTTGTATAGACGTTTCAAAAACTACAATGACAACCCCAAGTATTAAAATAAAAAATAATCCTATATCAGCCATTGCAGGTGTTCCATCAATAAAATCAGTATAATCGTCAAATCCGTAAGATCCAACACCTAAAAAAATAAAGGATAAATCAAAAGAACCCAGAAATGCTAAATGAACATCATCTGAGTTTTCTAAATCATGACCGAAAAATTTTTCATCTAGATCAGATGGTGAATTTTCATAATCTACATATGCCCAAGGTACTGTATAAGATATAATTAAACCAATTATCGCAAGAATTATTAATAAAAAACCAATTTTTCCTAGAGCGCTTTTGTTAAATATTTTCGATAGATCAATCTGTGGTAATTCTTCTTCATCTTGTTTTTTATTTTTATTCATACTTTACACCCAAATAAAACTATTTATTATGTCTTTAAACGCCAGAGTATGAAAAGCTAATTTATTTATAGTTTTTTCTATTAATTTTAATATAATTTTCTAATTTGTTATAAAAATACAAGATCTAATGTTACATTTTGTTTAATTTCTAACATAAAAAATTAGGTAAAGGAATTTTTATAGATTTATTATTGTAAAAATATTATATTATTATATCAAGTTCAGTTCCACATTTAGCACATTTACCTTGATTTAATCCATCCATACTAGCAGAATAACCCATTCTGTTGATACAGATATTTCCACATCTAGGACATTGAGTGCTATCATATTCACCTGTTGGTACATTACCTAAAAAGGGATAAAGCAAGCCAGCATCTTTTGCAATATTATATGCTTTTTTCATTGTATCCATAGGGGTAATAGAAGCATCTTTCATTTTATAATCGGGATGAAAACGAGAAAAATGAACAGGTGTGCTATCACCAAGTTCATCCACAACCCAATTTGCAAATTCTTTTATTTCATCCTCTGAATCATTAAATGTTGGTATAACAAGATACGTTACTTCAAGATGTATACCTAGTTTTTTAGCTAATTTACATGTATGAAGAACTGGTTTTAAACGAGCGCCACATATCTCTTTATAAAAATCATCATTGAAGGCTTTAACATCGATATTCATAGCATCTAAATAAGGAGAAATTTCTCTTAGAGGTTTTTCTTGGATAAATCCATTACTAACATATACATTGTATATACCTTGTTTATTAGCAAGTTTTGCGGTATCATAGCTAAATTCAAACCAGATGCTGGGTTCATTATACGTCCATGCAATACTGTCACAATTTTTTTGTTTAGCTAGTTTTATTATCTCATCAGATGTAAACTCCTGCATATAAGGGAAATCATCAGGAGAAGCACGACTAATAGTTGAGTTTTGACAATATAGACAACTAAAATTACATCCCACAGTACCCAATGATAAAGCACTGCTACCAGGATGAAAATGATAGAGAGGTTTTTTTTCAATTGGATCTACTGCAACAGATGAACAGGAACCATAAATCATGGAATATAAAGAACCTCCTAGGTTTTTTCTAACACCACAAAAACCCACATCATCTTCATCAATTATGCAAGATTGATAACAAAGATTGCATTTAACCCTATTATCCTTAATTTTTTCCCAGAATTCTGCTTTTTTTTGCATATTAATAAAACAGTACTTCTATTAAACCAATAGATGTATTTAATATTTATTTAAAATTTATTACCCAAGTATTAACCCATCGTTATTACCAAAAAAACCAGCACTAGGATATTTATCATTTATTTGAGGTTCCATATCATTGTAATCTAGCAAACTCTCATCTGTTCGAATGATGTATCTTGCGTAATAAAATGCTTCTTCAACAGTTACTATACCATCTTTAAAGAAATTTAAACGTGTTGGTCTACCCGTGTTAAGAATCCCTGGTCTGAAACCATCTGCTTCACCTGTTTTTATACCATTAAACCAGATTAAAGAAAATAACGGCCCATAAATTGTGCTTGCATAGCCTTTTCTATATTTGCTCTCACCAGTTATTACAACTCTACCTGATTGAGATAAACCTGATCTGAACAAAAACAATTCAGGAAAGTTTAAAATTGTTTTATCTGCAAAACCACCACTGAAACATGCATCAACTATAACACAGGTCTCCTGTGATTTTAAACCCGATAGCATATCACCTAGATCTTTATCTGTTAGGATGTCATCCCATAAAAAAATAGCACTTCTCTTTAAAAATTTCCCACCAAAAAATCCTTCTTCGTTATCACTGCACCCATGGCTAAAAAACCATATAAACACTTCACTATCCTCAAATTTATTAGCTTGATTTGTAACATAAGATAAAACAGTTTGAACGGTATCAGATGTTGCTCCACCATAGTTTATATCATACTTATGGGGTCTTTGCTGAAGCGTCATCAATTTTTCCCCATAACCATTATCTTCACGTATCCAGCCATCATCAAATAGAACAAAAACATTAGAGGTAGGATAAGAACAATTCTCTATAAGATATCCTGCCATATCCTCAGCTAGATTCAAACCACCATTTCCTAATTTACTTTCATTGCTTTGTGCAAAATTTGCAGCGGCTATAAAAACAGCCCAATGATGAACATCTGAATCTAAACTCTCAGGGTTATTAACCCTTACAGGTATTTGTTTTACATTCGAGTAAGCACTGCCATCAAAGGCTTTCACACGGATATAATAGATCCCATTAGGTAAATCAAAAGTGCTCCACTCGTAACTCCAACTCGAACCTTCATCAATTTTTTTCCAAGTGTTGTTCAAACTAAAGTAAATATCAATTTTTGAATTATCACCATCTGGATCATCAGCAATGCCCTCAACCATAACAATACCTTTAACAATCGAGTTATCTAAAGGATATGATATATCTACAGTAGGTTTTTGATTGGTATCTTCTCGAACATCAGATAAAACAAAAAACAATGCAATTATAACGATTAAAATAACGAATAAAACTAAAATTTTTTTTAATAAATCAAACTGCATTGATGCACCTTTGTAATAAAATATATATTCTTTTTTATTTAAAAGTATTATTTAACATTTATTATCTAAAATGCTCATAACCTTTATTTTCTAGGATTTCTCGGTTATTATCTTTAATAAAAACCTGTTTTTCGGATATTACCTTACCAATTTCAGTTATAAAAATATTTTTTTTCTTGCATTTTTCAAAAAAACCATGTTTTTTATCAGCAGGAATAGTTAAAACGAGTTCATAGTCTCCACCAAAGTGCAATACCTTCTCATAAACATCAAAATTTATTTCATCTGAAACCTTAAAAAGATTTTTAGATACAGGAATCTTATCTTTATATATCTCAAAACCCACATCATTCAAACTTTTAAGTTGATACAGAGAAGACGAAAGACCATCTGATAAATCCATACATGAAGTAACAATTTTTTGATTTGCAAAAAAACGACCTTCATTAACTCTAGGTTTAGGTTCTAGTAAAAGCTTTGAAGTTTCACTCAAAGATTTCGTTTTTTTAAGAGAATAAAAACCAGCAGCAGCCTTACCAAGAAAACCTGTAACTAAAACTATATCACCCGCTTTACACCCTTTACGACTCATAAACTCGTTTTGTTTAACCATACCAAAAACTGTACCATTTATTGTAACAGACGGATTCTCTTTTGTATCACCGCCAGCAATAAACGTGTCATATTTTCGTGCACAAGCCTCAGCGCCTTTAACTAACTCAACAAAATCCTTTTCAGAGTAATCTCTAGGAAGGCCAAATGACAGTAGAATACCAATAGGCCTCCCACCTTTTGCAGCTATATCACTAAGGTTTATTGCAACAACAAACCAACCTATCTGCCAAGGGGTCATATCTTTTGGAATATGGGTTTTTTCATTAATCATATCCGTTGACATAAGCAGATAATTTTCGTCATCAAGTCTAAACGCTGCTGTATCATCACCTATTCCAACAAATCTATCATCATCTGCTGAAACAATACTTGAAATAGTATAAATGAGCTTTCTTTCCCCGATATCACTAATTTTTTTCACAAATAAAACCTATAACTTGTTTTATTCAAAAAGTTTATCACAAAACTTGTGTTTCACCAAAATATAAGAAAAAAATTTGTTTGGGGGTTATATATCCTTTGAAAAAAATGACTTACAAAGAAAGCGGCGTGGATATAGACCAAGAAGAAAAAGCAATCAAGGGAATGCTTTCCGCATTTAAACATAAAAGAAAAGGGATAGGCAAGCCACTTGGTGGACACTATGCAGGAATGATAGAATTCGGCGATTACGCTCTAGTTCTATGTACAGATGGAGTGGGAAGCAAGGTAGAGATTGCAAACGCGATAAAAAAATGGGATACAATAGGTATAGACTGCATCGCTATGAATGTAAACGATGCAATATGTGTGGGCGCAGAGCCACTTGCATTTGTAGACTATCTTGCAATGCAAAAACCTACAACTGAGCTTAACAAACAAATAGGAATAGGGCTGCAGAAAGGAGCAGAACTTTCAAACATCTCAATAATCGGTGGAGAGACAGCATCACTACCCGAGATAATAAACGGTTTTGATCTTGCAGGAACCTGTCTTGCATACGTAAAAAAAGATGAAATCATTACTGGTGAAAAAATAAAACCAGGAGATGTTATAATAGGTATTCAAAGCAGCGGAATACACTCAAATGGATACACACTTGCAAGAAAGGTAGTACAAAACGCTGATTTATTTTATTCAGATAAATTCCCAGACAACATGTATCCTCAGTCAAATATCGGAGAGATACTTCTGACACCCACCCAGATTTATGTAAAAGAAACCATCGAGCTTTTAAAACAAATAATGCCCCATGGTATAGCACACATAACTGGCGGAGGACTTCGTAATTTAAAACGTCTGAAAAAAGATGTAATATTTGAAATTAGCAACCCTTTTGAGCCGCAAGATGTTTTTAAATTCCTACAAAAATATGGAAACATCGAAAACAAAGAGATGTATCAAACCTTTAACATGGGAATGGGGCTTGCAATAATAGTTGACAAAAAAGATGAAGATGAAACACTAAAAATCCTAAAAAAGAATTCCCAAATGGAAGTTAAAAAAGTAGGGGAAATCAAAAAAGGATCAGGTGTTGAACTTACAACATTAGATCTAAAATACTAAAAAAAAATTTGTATTTTAAATCCACGAGTACAGATTTATTAAACCTATTAGTATAGGTTGATGTAAAAAATATATTATCAGTGAATTTCTACCCAGATAACCCAAAACTTTAATAATTTTCAAATAAGACATATCAACTAGATTAAATCTTCTTTTATAATCCGAGTATAAGATATTACCCAGAGCAATTCCTATGAGAACTACTCCAAACCAGGGTAATAGCGGAAAGTAATCAACTGTGTAGAAATTTTCCGGCATAAGACCCAGCCATAGAAGATAATTAAAATCAAAAGTCATTGTTTGTAAAAAAATACCTGTTATTATCAATATTAGACCCAGTATTAAATTCAAATATTTCTTATTAACGAAAAAAGCTGAGAGAATAATGCTAAGGCCAATACAATGAAGAACTCCAAAAACAATATATCCCTCTCCCAGATAAATCCAGGTAGCTAGAGTTATTATTAACCCAAGAGCAAATATTTTTAGGCCTCTAAGTAAAAATTTTGTTATAGATTCTTTTTTTGTTAAGCTATTTTTAGATTTGTTATAGCTAAGTGTTAAAGAAATACCTACTAGTAATAAAAATAATGAGCCGATAGGATACAAAAAAAGATTAAAAGCCGTTGAGTGTAGAGCAAAATTGTATACATTAAAGAAATTTAGATCGTAAAAAAAATGATAGATTATCATCATAATTATTGCTATACCACGCAGAAAATCTATCTCCCAGAATCTATCACCAGGTTTATTTTTCATTTATAAAAAGAAAAAACATGGTTTTGTTTAAAAAAATGTTTATTAAAAAAAATTTGGAGTAGCGGGGAGTGGATTTGAACCACTGCTCTACGGGTTATGGGCCCGTCGGGATCTCCTGGCTACCCCACCCTTATAGGTATCATCCATCTCTGAATGAATACTCGCTATGATGGGTAGCTAATGGGTTTCCCCCGCCATATATACGATTTAGTTTTTGGGAATAATGTTTCTCATACTTAAAACTAGTACTTATTCTAAGGCGCCATATATCAAACTTTTTACCATGAAATATATTATTTTGTTTCCAAACTCTGGTAGATATATTTAATCTTTTGCAAAAAAACTCTGTAGTGCCTATCCATTCTTTGTTAACATTTGATATTACGATCTCACCATACGAAACATAACCATCAGAATCAATGAATCCTGAAATAAAACCAATCATATAATCATTATTTTCATCATTATCTTTGATATGTTGTATTTCCTCATTAAAAAATTCAAAGAATAATTTTGAGTTGAATCTTAGAATTAAACACCCATGATGATCCATAAAATATGAATTTATACCAATTTTCTTAAGAAGAGAGATGATAAAATAAGCAATATCCATATCTTTGATTGGATTCAGAAAAATATTAATTTTATAATGCCTCCATTTATCATGGTACAAATATCCATCTCCTATCAACATACCAACAAGATATGCTTTCTCTTTATCTTTGAGCTTACTTAAATTAATCTTATTTAGTGACATGTTTAAATATAAAATGTCAAATTAACATATATTAAACTATAAAATAGTAAACTGAAAGTATTTTTTCCAATGTTTTAAAGAAAAAGGTTATAAAACACCTATTTTATGATTATATTGTAGGGAGGATTAAAAAAATTATGGGTATAGATACTCGTTTAGTGAGAAAAACCGCGAATTCTACAATGGTTTGTAATCAGTGTAAAGGTAGGATTTCAGCGGGTGAACATTTCCATCAAGAAGAAGGTGTAGATGAACATCTTCATTCACTTGTAGCTCGGCATTTTTGTACAACTTGTTATGCCAAGTATGGGGAACCATCACTGTTAAATAAAGAATAAAAAAGTTTCTTTATTTATTACTTATTTTTTGCAAAAAGTTTTTTCAGTGACCTTTATATTAGCCCGTTTTATTCAAAAAAAGAAAAAATATTTGCTGCAGGGGTACCCGAGCGGTCAAAGGGGCAGGGCTTAGGACCCTGTG
>CAZOBL010000054.1:0-13161 GCA_964578185.1 uncultured Thermoplasmatales archaeon | reverse complement strand
TCTGATCATAAAGGAGATACCAAAGAAGATAAGTCATTTTTAATGAGATTAAATTTTGGTGTATTCCCTGGTGTTACATCATCATATCATCTACACCATGTTGCTGCGAAAGCTATTGCGTATGCTGAACATTTAGAGTTCGGTGAAGCGTATGCTAAACAAACAATAAAAAACGCTCAAGCTTTTGCTGAATCACTACATGAGAAAGGTTTTAAGGTATTTGGTGAAAAACTAGGTTTTACTAAATCTCATCAGATACTCGTATCAATAGGTCCAGGTAAAGGAAAAGAAGCAGCTGTTAAACTTGAAAAGGCAGGTATTATAACAAACATGAACACTATACCTGGAGATGAAGATCCTATGAATCCATCTGGACTTAGGCTCGGTACACCTGAATTAACTCGTATAGGTTTAAAAGAAAATGAAATGGATGAAGTAGCAGAATTTTATCAAAGAGTACTACTAAAAGATGAAAAACCTGAAAAAGTAAGAAAAGATGTAAAAGAATTTAGAAAAGATTTTCAAGATCTTCATTACTGTTTCAAAGAAGGATTCAAAGGATATGAATACATAAAACTCTTTGATTAACCTTTTCTATTTATATTTATGATAATATCATTAACAGGGACGCCTGGAACAGGAAAAACAAAAATCTCAAATATTCTAGAGAAAAAAAGTTATAATGTAATCCATTTGAATGATTTAATTAAAAAGAAAAATCTTTTTTTTGATATGGACAAAAAAAGAAAATCTAGAATCGTTGATACAGAAAAAATTGATGAACACCTCAGTGAAAATATAACTAAAGAAGGTGTTACCATAATTGAAAGCCATCTTTCACACTTACTAAAAACAGTAGATAAAGTAATAATTTTAAGATGCAATCCTAAAACATTGAAAAAACGCTTACAAAAAAGAAAATGGGGTAGAGAAAAAATAAATGAAAACATTCAAGCCGAAGCACTAGATATTATACTTTGTGAAACCCTGGAGTTATTCCAAGATAAAAACGTTTTTGAAATAAATACTACTGATAAAACCCCTGAAGAGGTGTGTAGTTGTATTATAGAGATGGTTGACAATAAATTTAAAACAATGGAAAAATATAGACTTGGAAAAATTGATTGGTCTGAACAGTTACTAAATATGAATTTAAAAGGATGAATTTTGTATATGGTATTGGATAAACAAAGGAAAAATATTGACCCTCTTCTTACAAGACTTTCTAACCCTTTCCTTAAAATTAACCCTGATGTTTTAACCTGGCTTTCATTGCTATGTGCTGTAATCGCAGGTTTCTTTTTCTTTTATTCAAGTCCTAAGAGAGAGCTTGATAATTATTTTCTATATGCTGCTGTTATTTTTGTATTTTTAAATGGTTTTCTAGATGCTGCCGATGGTAAAGTAGCAAAACTTACAGGTAAAGCATCAAAACGAGGAGATTTTCTTGATCATGCCCTGGATCGTTACGCTGATGTTTTTATAGTGGGAGGGTTAGCTCTTAGTTCTTGGAATAGTCACCCTAGTGTTGGATTATTAGCAATTATTGGTATGTTAATGACAAGTTATATGGGTACTCAATCACAGGCTGTAGGTGTTAGAAGAAATTATTCAGGTCTGCTGGGTAGAGCTGATAGAATATTTTTACTTTTAGTTTTCCCAGTTATACAACATATATTATTGCACTATAATTATAAACTACCCCTAGGAATAACACTATTGGAATGGGTTTTAATATATTTTGCAATAGTGGGTAATATTACTTCGGTACAACGTTTTATATCAACACTGCGAAGTTTCAAAAAATGAGGGTTTTTTATATGGTGAAATTATCCTTATCTAAGTTTTTTATCCGGTTTTTACACCAGGAGATTATTTCTCTGTAATAGTGGACACTGCCTTTTGTGTATAAAACTATGCTGTTGATGTTTCCACCTGATATTCTATCTATGTTTACTCCGAGTTCATCAACATCGGTTATTATAACTCCAACACCAGTCAATCCTTTTATAAATCCATAATAACTAAAAGTAATTCCTTTTTTTGTCATACTGCCTTGATATTCTAGATTGTATCCTTCTTTTTCACGGTCATATATGTAGTTGTTTGCTACAGTATCTTTTGTTGCATCTGATAAAAATATTTTGTAGTTTACATCGTCTAAATTTGGCATATTTTTCATTTCTGTGTATTTATCTACATATGTTTCAATGCTTACTTCTCCTGAATATCCTACAGGTTTTTCTTCTTCATTTATTTCCGTTAAAGCTTTTACTGGTATATAGCCAAAGTTTAAAGCTACAATTCCTACTGATGTCATTAAAAGTGCTAAAACAACAAGAGCGGAAAAAGCTCGTTTAAAATTTGATTTTTTAGGGAGATTATTAATTTTCTTTAATAGTTCTTGTTTGTTGTTTTTCTTTTCTTTATTGTCTGTCGTTTTACTACAATGTACTTTTGTTTGAGTTTTAAGATTTTTACTTTTATTAGTTCTATTTACATATGATGGATATTTACTATAATAATTAGTAGTATTATCTCCAATATATACTATCTCTTCCTCTTTAGGCTTTAAATAGATAACTTCAACTTTTGACATTTTCTCCCTACTTATTTATTTATATTCTTTGCATTATTTAAATATTTTTATTTATTTATAAGATTTTGTTGACAATCCTTACCATTTTTGCATATTTTCATGTTTTTGAATATACAGTTACTTAATTACCTGCAAAAAAAGTTTTTATAATCAATAAATGTAAGATATTGGGATGGTTAAAAAAAATATTGAAGATAAATTTAATACACTATTTGTTTTAATCATTACAATGATAATGATACTTTTTTGGTTTTTTATAATTCCAATATCTTAAGATATTTTTTTACAACAAAAATTTTATCAGTTAAACCTATTATTGTTATCTTATATAAATTTGTAAAGTAATTAGGTATATGTAAAATGGAATTTGAGAAAAATGCTATTATTGTTTCTTTGGATGATGATTTCAGAGAGATTATAGAACTTACAAGGTCTTTAAATTACAATGTAACAGAACTTTTTGTTCAGAAGAGAAGAAAACCTGATGTAAGATCATATATAGGGGAAGGAAAAGTTGAGGAGATTAAAGAATTTATTATTAACTGTGATGAAAGAATTGATTTAGTAGTAGTTAACGGGGAGTTGAAGCCTTCTCAGTGGTTTAATTTAGAGAAAGAATTTAAAGTGGATGTTTTTGATCGTATCCGTTTAATTCTCGCTATCTTTGAGGGGAGAGCTGATAAAAAAGAGGCTCGTCTTCAGGTTAAGCTAGCTCGTTTAAAATATGAGCGGCCTTTTGTTCGTGAGATAATTCATCGTGCCCGTAGCGGTGAGCATCCTGGTTTGATGGCTGGTGGTGAATATCAGGTTGATGATTATTTTGAGATGATTAAAAAACAAATGAAAAAAATTAGTGAAGAATTAGATAATATAAGATCTAAGAGGGAATTAAGACGTCAACATAGGCATAAAAGTGGTTTTTATCTGGTTTCGCTTGCAGGTTACACTAACGCAGGTAAAAGTAGTCTACTTAATCTTTTATCTAATGATAGCGTTGATGTTGAAGGTAGGCTTTTTTCTACACTTTCTACAACTACTCGTAAGATTAATGATTTGGATTTACCTGTTTTAATAACTGATACTGTTGGTTTTATTCAACATCTTCCAGCTTGGATAATTGAGGCTTTTCGTTCGACTTTAGAGGAGATTGAACTGGCAGATGTTGTGTTACTTGTTGTTGATATAAGTGAAGATGTTGAGTTGGTTTCTAAAAAGCTAAGGGTTTCCTATGATGAGTTGATGGAGATGGGTGTGAATTCTAAAGTTTTAAAAGTTTTCAATAAAATTGATCTTATATCTGAAAATGATTTGGATGAAAAGATTATTTTTTTGAAAGATTCTGATCTTATTGATGAGGATGATTTTGTTTGTATTTCTGCTCAGGATAATAAAAATATTGATAAGCTTCTTGATTTAACTTATCATTTTTTACCTGGGTTGACAAGTTTTAAGATTAAGGTTCCTAGTTCTGATGAAGCTGAGTCTTTTTTATCTTGGGTTTATGATAGGGCATATGTTTCTGATGTTTCTTATAGTGATTTTGTTACAGCCAATATTGAATGTGTTAAGGCTATAAAAAGCAGAATTGTTTCTAAATGTAAAGAGTTGAATGGTAAAATTTTTGATTAGATTTTTCTTGTAGTAGTTTTTTCATTTTGCCAAAATTGCACGATAATTTTAAATAGTATTATTTGCAAAGTATAACATTGAGGATTGCATCCTTGGGTGCAAATTAGTCAAACTCAGAGGATGGTGAGTGAAAAATCATGTTATATAAATTTCGTAGAAACAAGACGATTTTGATTGTATTAATCTTGACACTCTCAATTTTACAGATATCTATGATATCATCTATTGATGCATTAAGTACTTCTTTTCATTTTCCAAATAATAGTGAAAATGATAATTCTAATGGTGGTAGTGCAGAGTGGAACTATCTCTCAAATATATTTGATGAGGATTCTGAATGTGCTGAAGCTCTTATTTCAGAAATTGAAGGATCTACTACTTGTTATCTCAAAGCTACAAATTTTGATTTCAGGTTAGATTCTTCTGATGAAATTACGGGTATTCAAGTTTTGATTACTAAAGGATGCATTGTTTCTGGAGGGATAGTATCTCCACATACAATCCTAGATGATGAAGTAAAATTAGTAAAAAATGGAAATATTTGTTCTGCAAATAAAAATAAAGCAGAAGCTTGGACTAATAGTCTAGTAGAATATACATATGGTCAAGAAGATAGTTTATGGGGTGAAAGCTGGTCTCCAACTGATATAAATAATCAAAGATTCGGTGTTGTTATATCCGTAAGAGCAGATAATGGTAGAGCAAACATTGGTATCGATTGTATAAAAATAATAATTCATTATAACCCTGGCAATACTCCTCCTAAGGCAGTAGATGATTCAGCCTCCACTGATGAAGATACTCAGGTTGCAATTAGTGTTCTTGATAACGATGTAGATGCAGATGATGATCCACTTACAATTATTGATGTTTCCATTCCTAGTCATGGTTCAGCTGAGATAGATGGTGATGGAACCTCGACTATTACTTACACACCAGATGAAAACTATAATGGTATCGATACTTTTACATATAGAATATCTGATGGTAAAGGGGGCTCAGCTACAGCCACTGTAACAGTAACTGTAGATCCTGTGAATGATGATCCAGTAGCAGTCGATGATTCAGAAACCGTTGATGAGGATTCTTCAAATAATGACTTTAATGTTCTAAGTAACGATGGCGATATTGATGGTGATACATTAAATCTGGATTCAGTCAGCAGTGCTTCTCATGGTATAGTTACAAAAAATGGTAACATTGCACGTTATACACCCAACTCAAATTATTGTGGTTCTGATAGTTTTACATATACAATAACTGATGGTAATGGTGGTACGGATACAGCAACAGTACATGTTGATGTAACTTGTATAAATGATGCACCTGATCAGCCAACTAATCCAATTCCTAACGGGGATAGTTTTCCATCGGACACTGAACAGGTAACATTACAAGTGGATGTTTCAGACGTTGAATCTGATATGATGGATGTAACATTTCTTGATGGATCTGATAGTATTATCGGAATAGATGAAGGTGTTGCTAGCGGAAATACAGCATCTGTTGATTGGGCTGGTCTTTCTTCTGGTCAGACTTATAATTGGTATGTAGAAATAGATGATTCAAAAGATATAACAACTTCTTCTATCTGGAGTTTTTCAATTCAAGAGGCTAGTTCAAATAATCCTCCTGTTGCTAATGATGATAGTGCAGAGGTTGATGAAGATTCTTCTAATAATCAAATTGATGTACTTGCTAATGACGACGATCCAGATGGAGACTTGTTGAATGTTAGTTGTATAATATCATCTCCATCTCATGGTTTAGCCTCAGAAGATGGTGATTTTGTATATTATTCACCTGATCCAAATTATTTTGGTTCAGACTCATTTGTTTATCAAATAACTGATAATAAGGGTAGTTCAGATCAAACTGCTACTGTGTATATTACAGTAAATAACATTGATGATATTCCTGAAGTTCCAAGCATTCCAAATCCTGCTGATAATGCTGTTGATCAACCAACTTCAGTTACTTTGAGTGTATATGTAGAAGATTTAGATGACGAAGAATTAACAGTTACTTTTTATAATGCATCAGATATGAGTTTATTAGGCGTTGATACTGTTGATGGCTCTGGAACCGCATCTTATGTTTGGAGCGGACTAGCTAAAAATCATACGTATAGCTGGTATACATCCTCAAGTGATGGCACAACCACTGTAGACTCTAGTATATGGGCTTTTAAAACCGCAGGTTATAGCACTCCGTCCATAAGTTTTCAATCTGATGATACCACACGTAACATAACTGTAACTGCTACAGATGCAGGTGTATTATGGAGTAACCTTTCAATATCGGGCATATGTGATACTTCAAATCTTAATGATTATGTTACTGTTGATGATATCATATCAGGTTGTTATGGCAATATTATTATTACTTATGATTTAACAAATTTTGAATATGTTAATCATGAATTCCCAAATAACCCTCCTGAAGAACCAATTAATCCAACTCCTTCAGATGGATCAACAGATGTAGGTATAAATCCAACACTGAAAATTGATGTCTTAGATATTGACGGAGATTTTCTTTTAGTTACTTTTTATGATGGCATAACTCATAATGAGATTGATTCTGTAGGGATTTCTGATGGAATAGGAACTGCTACTTATTCATGTAGTGGTCTTGATTACAATACTCAATATTCTTGGTATGTTAATGTAACAGATGGTTCTGAGATTAGTAGTTCTGAAATCTTTAAATTTACAACAAAAGAAGATACTTCAGATCACGGTGATGATGACGATGGATCTGGAGGGAACTCTGGTGGCGGAGGCAGATATGTATATATTCCGCCAATAAATAATCCACCTGAAACCCCTCAAATAACTGAAAAACCTGTGACTGAAGCATATGTTAATCAAGAATGCAATTTTGAAGTTTCTTCAAGCGACTCAAATGGAGATGAAATAGAATTTTTATGGGATTTTGGTGATGGGGGTGAACCTGAATGGACAAGTGAAACAACAATAACTCATCTATGGAATGAGCCTGGTGAATATGAAGTTAAGGTAAAGGCTAGAGATGAAGGCGGTGAAGAAAGCGGCTGGTCTGATTCATTCACAATGACAATACTTGCTATTCCTGAAGATGATCACGATGATGAAGAAGTTAAAATTACTGTATCAACTCTAATTCATAATAATACGATCTATATTATTCCAAAAGATACAAGTGGTATAACTGCTGAAATTGTATCATATTATTGGGATTTTGGGGATGGAAACACAAGTAATAAAAAAACAGCTTCTCATTTATACAAAAACAAAGGCAGTTACACAGTAAAATTAACAATTACTACAGAAGATGACAAATCATATACAATAGAAAAAGAAGTGATAATACACAAAGATTACAAACCTATACAATCATCTGGTAATGTAGATAATGAAGATGAAACATCATCTTCCTCTTCATCCTCTAGTGACTCAAAAACAAAAAAAGCAAGTCTGTTTTCATTTTTCCCAATGATGATAATTGCTATTATCTGCTCAATTATAATAATAATATTTATCAGTTATAAAAGACCTGGTTTTTACTTTGATGAAGACGAAAACGTTGTTTGCAAGAGAAATAATAAAGAAAATCAATATGAGGTCGAAAAAGATAAAGTTACTGAAAACACTATTACTCCTATTCCAGTTCCAAAAACAAATCCTGCGAAAAAAAATCCTTCTTTCGAGAGACAGGATCCAATAATTGACAGTTCAAAAAATACGCCAAAACATGAAGAAATTAAACAAAAATCAGAAACCAAATTAGAAAACGACAAAGATACAATTAACACTTATGATGGGAAAACTGATCATAAACAAGTAAATATTTCAGATAAACCTGATAATAAAAAAGCACCAATTCAGCCGGTTAAAAAAGCCAAAAATGTAGACTTAGATAAACATAACGATAGCTTAAAACATTCTGATAGGAATTCTTTTAAATCTAAACCTGCAAAGAAATCACATGATCATTTTCATGATCGCATAAATGATGATAGATTCAAGAAATTCAAGAGTAGAGCAAAATCATCAATTAAAAATAAATAAATTATTTTTTTTGTCTTTTTTCTTTTTTGTTATTTTTACAGAAAATATTTAAATATAAATATTGACACATTTTACCACGGTAAGTAATAGCAATACATGTTTGCTAAAACGTGGTAAGGAAGGATGAAAGGAAAAGCAAGAATGTTATTAACAGTTACAATTTCGTTTTTTTTACTTAATCTTATTTTTAACTTAAGTGCACATTCAGCTCATATTTCAACAAAAAATAAGATACAATTTAATAAAAAACAAATTCTAATAGTTGACAAAAATAATAATTCAAACTACAACTCAATAAGTGAAGCAATAAAAGATGCAGTAGAGCAAGATACAATATATGTTAAAAATGGAGAGTATAGGGAAATAATTGACATTAAAAAAACTATAAGACTTATTGGAGAGGATAAAGAAAACACCGTAATAAATCCCATCTCTAACAAAAATAAATACGCAGTCCGCTTAGAAGCCCCAGAGATAGTGTTAAAAGGATTTAACATTACCAATGGGGCTTCTGGTATTTATACATCTGCAATACGTGTGACATCCTCTAAAAACACAATTTCTGAATGTAATATATACAATGTCCCAATCGGGATTGCTATTTGGACCTCAGAGAACACAATAAAAAAATGTACTTTTTGTAATTGCCAAGATGAAGGCATAGCCTTTTTAGGTAGTAAACATACAAATTGTGAAAAAAACTATGTAGAGAACTGTAAATTCTACGAAAACTGTGATGGTATAGAACTACAATATTCTTCAAATAACCGTATTGAAAAATGCGAGTTTTTTAGAAATACTCATTCAGGTATTGATGCCATTAAATCTTCAAATAACAATAACACATTTATTAATTGTAAAATCTATGATAATCTAGTAAATGGTATCTATCTATCTGGTTCAAATAATAACAAGATTATAGACTGTGAGGTTAGAGATAATATTGATGGGGATATAATGTTTTCTTCTAGTAGTAAAAATAATATTGTCTCAGATAAAAATGTTAGAGAAAAAATAATAAACCTATTTAATTCAATTAGCCAAATATTTGAAAATAAAACTTTTAAATCAAATATTAATAACATTTTTTAAAGAAAGAATTATAAGACAATATATTATATTCTTTAGCTGGTGGAATGGAGAGATTAAATGCCAAAAGATAACAATGTTTTCATAAAACTTGAAATTTATAGGGAGAAGGATACCGGTAAACTTAGGATAATTTCTCATTTTGATTCTAATGCGCCTAATATATTTAACGATGATGAAGGTATAGTATGGGCTCCTACAGAAGAAGAAAAAGATTTAATAAATGATGCATTTGAGTTGATGCCTGACACAAAAGGATCACCTTCTCTGCAAAAGATTGAAATTCAATCCTCTCCAAGACCAGAAACTGATAATAAGTCTACACCTACACCACAGACAGCGCCAGAACCTCAAAAGATGGATCAACAGCCGCCTCCGGAACAAATTAATCAACAAAAACAGGAAAATGATATAAAACAACCTGAAATAGCTCCAAAAGTTGAGATTAGACATCCAAACCAAGAGAATACAAATAATCCTCAACAGAAAGATTATGGCAAAAATAATGAACGGGATTCAATAAATCAAGATAAACAAGCAAAGTCTGAAGATTTTAAAGATATGTCATCATCAAACAACTCATTTGATAATAAAAAAGAGACAGTTTTTGAAGTAACAGATGATATAAATGATCTAGATATTGAAAGTGAAAAAAAAGAAGAAAAAAAGAACGTAGATGAAGCAATGATAGTAAATGCTGATGAAAAAGCTGTAGAAGAAGCTGTTAAAAGAAGAAGTAAAGATAAGACAATGGTTGAGGCTGATGAAGAGACCATAATAAACAAGGTTTTAAGTCAAAAAAAGAAATGGGGTAGAAAAAAAGATAAAGATGATAATTAAAGAAATAGTTTAAATAAGTTAAATAGGATTAGTATTTGTATAATGATGGTTTATTAGGGTGATATGGGATGAAAAATAAAATACTTAAAAAAGTTGACGAAGCTATAGAACATATTAAGCCAGTAGTTGAGAAAAAAATGCCATGTCGTAAATGGCGTGTTCATATCAATTTATTTTGGGATGATACCTTTAGTGTATTGTTTGAATACAACGAAGATTTATCTGAGATGAATGATAACGGTAAAATAACAAGGCGATATGAGCTTAGTAACCAGTTCTGGTTTTCGCAAAATAAACCGGATCTTTTAGAGTATACACTTATTCGTTTTACTGATGAGAATAGAGAAGTTATTAAAAAAGAGGAAGTACCTTTAAGCGGTATAGGAAATATTACTAGTACGGATGATTCAACAAATGATACTCAAGAGGAGACTCAAGAAGAAAATCCACCAAATGTTTCCCCTTAAATAAATTTCTAAAATTTTTATTTAACTTCATACAAATAATTTGAGAAATCTTTTATAAAATAGATTTTTTTTGTATTTTTTTCAACAGTTATAATTTCTAGATTATATTTTTTACATTTCTCAAATAATATATCTTTGTCCTTTACTTCAATACAAATATGTTCAAAAGAATTTTTGTTATTTCTTTTATTACCTGTTAAAAATACTTCAAATTTTGTTTTACCATTATTGTATACATATACATCTATTTCTTTGTGAATACCAAATATTTTCTTGGAGAGAATTTCAGGTAATTTAAAACTTTTCTCAAATGCAATAGATAATACTTCTTTAAAGAAAGTATCTGACTGTTTTTTATCTTCATATTCTAAAGCAATATGATTAAATCTTGTTTCTTGGCACATATTAAAAAAGGAAAAAGAATTTGTTTTTAGATTATATCTAGCTCTTTTCCAAGTTTTTCGTAAACACGTAGTATCTCATCAAGATCTTCTTTTTTCATACCTGCATTCATCTGGTTTCTAATACGTGCTTTATCTCTTCCTACCATTGGAAATACAATTGCTAATGCAAAGATACCCTCTTCATATAATCTTTTTGCTAGTTTTTGTGCTTTTTTACTATCTCCCACCATTGCCGGTATTATAGGTGTAGTAGTAGGACCTGTTTCAAATCCTAGGCTTTGTATTTCCTTTTTGAAATATTTGGTGTTATCCCATAATTTTTTAACTCTTTCTTGATCTTCTTCAACAAGTTCTAATGCTGCTATGTTTGCTGCTGCAACATGTGGTGGAAATGCAGCGCTTAAAAGCCAGGTTCTGGCAGTATTATATGCATATTTAGCAAGGTATTCTCCTCCAGCAAGCATTCCTCCAAAACTTCCCAATGCTTTGGAAAATGTACCCATTTGAAAATCTATTTCTTTTTCTAAATCAAATTCTTTACCAATCCCGTATCCATCTCCAAGTACACCTTCTCCATGTGCGTCATCTACATAGATCATAGCACCATATTCTTTAGCTAGTTTGTTGATTTCATCCATTTTTGCCACATCTCCATCCATTGAAAAAACCCCATCTGTGATAACTATTGTACGTCGGTATTCTTTTTTCTGCGCGTCTTTTAAAACTTTTTCAAGCTCACCCATATCTGAATGAGCATAAATGCCTCGATCCGATTTTGTTAAACGAACACCGTCAATGATACTACCATGATTTAACTCATCTGAAATCAAAAGATCTCCTTTTCCAGCTAATTGAGGTATAACACCTGAATTAACTGCAAAACCAGTTTGAAAAGTGACGGCTGATTCAGTGTTTTTAAACTCATTTATTTTATCAAATAGTTCTTTGTGCACATCCATTGTACCAGCAATTGACCAGTCAGATCCTGCACCCGCACCATATTTATCAATTGCATTTTTAGCTGCCTCTCGAAGCTTTGGATGATTTGCTAGATCCAAATAATTGTTAGATGCAAGCATAATACATTCTTTGCCATCAACAGTTACATGAGTTTGAGATGGTCCACTGAGGCTTCTAATCGTCCAAGTATATCCTTTATCATCAAGATCTTCATATTCTCTTTTTAAAAACTCTGTTTTTTCTTTCATATATCTTCTTTTGCCTCCCAAAATTTATTTTATCTTGAAAAACTTATGATTTTTTCAAAGGGTGAAAATAAAATAACATTATTAAAGATTACTGGTTTGTATTTTAACAACTCTGCTAACTCGATAACCTATTACTACCATAATAAATTCTTCTTCCTGAATTTTTCTATCAAGTTTCCTATCACCTGTATCAACTCTTAAAACAGGGGTAGATTTGAGCTTAGAGGGAGTTGATACTACTATTATATTATCAAAACCAATTTTTTTAACAACTTGGGGGCTAATCTGCAGATTTCCTCTACCCAGAATAAAACCTTGAGCGCCAATTGGACTCAGAATTAACTTATATTTTTTGTATTTTTTTAACAACTCTAATATTTGTTTTTCATTAAGATCTTTTCCAATGTTTTTCTTATCAAAAATTGCATCTATACCAAGTATAGTATTTTCAACATCTATTTTTTTGGCTATATGATCAACTGTTCCACCTGAACCAAAAAGAAAAAGCGATTTCTCATTTTTTTCAATTTCTTCGGCTATATGTTCTGCTATTTCATTTTTAACTTCTTCATCAGATACTGATTGAAAAGATGCTTTACCAACTTGAATATAGGTTGGTTCAACTATTCCTAGAGCAGTTCCAAAAAGCTTTACCTTCCATTTACCTTTACGATATAAATCCTCGTCTAGATCCATAATTTCAGCATCGCCAATTGCTAGATTTCCTTCTATAAAATCATTTAACATTTTAGCAGTAGCATTTGTATTAATACCAAAAACCCCAGAATGCATCTTTACACCTGATGGAATACCAAGAATCGGTATTTTTTTATCAACAACATCTACAATATCTCTTGCTGTACCATCCCCGCC